>NZ_CP049158.1:913185-1217580 GCF_011493005.1 Caballeronia sp. SBC1 | reverse complement strand
AGCGGCACTTCCAGTTCTTCCGCGATCAGCATGGGGATGGACGTATAGATTCCCTGGCCCATCTCGACCTTGGGTATCACCAGCGTCACCTTGCCCGTTGTGTCGATCTGCACAAACGCATTGGGCTCGAATACACCGCTTTGCGGCGCTTCGTTGCCGTCGCCGCCGATCACCGACTTGGCCGTAGGCGCTTCGCCCTGGCTCGCCGCGGGCAGGCTGAAACCCAGCATCAAGCCGCCGCCCACCGCTGCGCCGACCGATATCCCCAACTTTAAAAATGTGCGCCGATTCAGGCCGTCGGGTGCGCGGCGGTTCTGCGCATCGAGTAATCCTTGCGACATGTCACGCCCCCTTGGCGGCGTGCTTGACCGCGGCACGGATACGGTTGTATGTACCGCAGCGGCAGATGTTGCCCGCCATGGCAGCGTCGATATCGGCGTCCGAGGGGTTCGGGTTCGAGGCGATCAGTGAAGCCGCTGACATCACCTGACCCGACTGACAGTACCCGCACTGCACAACATCGAGCGCGACCCATGCGTCCTGCACTTTCTTGCCTGCGGGCGTGGTGCTGACGGCTTCGATGGTCGTCACTTTGCGCTCTCCAACCGCCGCGATCGGCAGCACACAGGAGCGCACGGCCTGACCATCGAGGTGCACGGTACACGCGCCGCATTGTGCGATACCGCAACCGAATTTGGTCCCGGTGAGGCCGACCAGATCGCGCAGCACCCAGAGAAGCGGCATGTCAGGTGGGGCGTCGACCGTGTGAGATTCGCCGTTGATGGAAAGGGTCGTCATCTACAACTCCAGTTGTCGTGGGGGATTTTTTATCGTTCTTCTTAATCGGAATCCTTATACAAGATTACGAAGATTCGTGCAGAGTCGCTTGCAGGGCCCTCGCTGTACTTGGCCGGTGGCGTCTTGCCGATGGCGTCTTTTCCCGGCGGAGAAAAAAGTCGTGGAATAAAGGGTTGAGGAAAGGGGTTAGCGCTGGCATTGATATCCGTCACGCCAGTTCTTTGAGGTGAATCGCCATGTCTTCCAATTTCATTACGGTTCTGCGTGCCCGCTGCTTGGCTGCCGCTGCGGTCTCCGTTGCTGCCGTTGCGCTAGGTTCAGCCGGTTCTCCGGCCTATGCTGCAGACGCGGCGAACGGAGCCCCGGAAACGCCGTTCCTTGCTGAAAACGACCAGGCGATGACGCGCATGATGGACGGTATGTCCATCAAGCCGAGCGGTGACGTCGATCGGGATTTCACCGCGATGATGATTCCGCATCATCAAGGGGCAATCGATATGGCGCAGGCCGAACTACGCTATGGACATAACGAGCAATTACGTCGGATAGCTCAGGAAATCATCGTTGAACAGCAGCAGGAAATCATCGCCATGCGCCTCGCGATCGGTCAACCGTTGCCTCCCTCGGCACCGGCTCCGGATCAAGGCCAGGCACCGGCAAACGCAGCATCCGTCCAACCCAAGTCCAGCACAACAATGCCCATGCCAATGCGCATGGACCAGGAGATGAAATGAAACGAGCCACTCTGTTTTCCGCCGCGATGACGGTATTCGCGGCTGCTGCGTTCGGAGCTATCCCGCAGCTTGCGTGCGCGGGGCAAGTCCCCGATTCTGCATCCGCACCTGACGTGGCGATCAGCCACCACGACCGCGTCTATGCGGCCGAACAGTTCTCGAACACGGTCTCTGTCACGGACCCTGTCGACAATAAACTTGTGGGTGTGATTCGTCTTGGCGATCCGTCGCCGGGCAATTTCAGCCCTTTGTACAAGGGGCAGGTGCTCGTGCACGGCATGGGATTCTCGCCCGATCATCGCACGATCGCCGTGGTCTCGATCGGCTCGAATTCGGTTTCATTCATCGACACGCAGACCAACGCCGTCAAGCATGTGACTTATGTTGGGCGAGCACCCCACGAAGCATTTTTTACACCGGACGGCAATGAGGTCTGGGTGACGGTGCGGGGAGAAAACTATGTGTCGGTGCTGGATGGCAACACGTTTGAGGAGAAGACCCGCATCATCACTCCCGCGGGGCCGGGCATGCAGATCTTTTCGCCCGACGGCAAGTACGGGTACGTGTGTTCGTCGTTCAATCCTGAAGTGGACGTGATCTCCGTGGCCGATCACAAGCTGGTCGGCAAGGTCACTCAGGCGAGCCCGTTCTGCCCGAACATTGCGGCTACGCCGGACGGCAAGCAGGTCTGGTTCACGCTGAAAGATACGGGCAAGACGCAGGTCTTCGACGCTCGTCCGCCGTTCGCCACGCTAAAGATTATCGATACAGGTCCGATCACGAACCACGTGAACATCGTGCATAACGTCAATGGCACTTTTGCTTATGTAACGGTCGGTGGCCTGAATCAGGTGAAGGTGTTTCGTACCGACGACTTCTCGCAGGTCGCTACCATCCCCGTCGGCAAGCTGCCGCATGGAATCTGGCCGTCGGGCGATGGCAGCCGCGTATATGTTGGCCTGGAAAATGCCGACGGAATGACGGCTATTGATACCTTGACGAACAAGGTCATTGCTACCGTGCCTATCGGGCAGGCGCCGCAAGCGGTTGTCTATGTGCCGAACGCGGTGCCTGAAGGCGATGGTACGCAGAACACGCAACCGCTTGGGCTGGCGGGCGAGAGCGCACATCTCAGCATGGTGCCGGTGGGGGCAGGTCAAGCGACGGACGTGGCGCCTACCAGCGTTGCGCTGTTCGATCAGGGCTTGCTGCAAGTGCTGCAAGCATCGGCGACCGGCTTGCAGCCTAAATCGCCCTACGTGTTAGGTCTTTCCGATAACGCCGATGGCAGCGGCAACGTGGAAGCGCTCGCGTTGTTCATGACTAACCCGGCGGGCTCGGCGATCGTCAACGCAATTGGACAGATCCGTCAGGTGGTCGTGCCGGGCACCAGTCATGCCGCCGACAAACGGCGCTATCTGGTGATTGCGCCGCAAGTGTCGGGCAAGCCCGGAACGCCAGTGCAGGTGCAGGCACTCTAAGCGTTCTCGCTTCACCAGGAGCAAATTTATGCGGCCGCCGGAGTCAATGCTTCGGCGGCTTTTTCTTGGTGCAGGTCTGTTCGTCTGAAGGGATGGTGTCTCGTGCAATTATGCCCGTATTTATTTTCGACGCGTCAGGAATAAACCCGGCGAGAAATGGGTTAGCCCTTGTACCAACCCGTTAAACACATTGGAGTCGAAAATGAAGACACTTGCCTTGCTTACGTTGTCCGCCGCCGTCCTCGTTTCATCAAGCGCTTTCGCACAAGGACTGACCCGTTCCGAAGTCCGCCAGCAACTGGTGGAAGCGCAACAAAATGGTTCGGAGTACGTGTCGAATGCTTCGTACCCGGATATCAGCCCTGTGTTTCAAAATCAGGCCGAGAAGCAGGCCGGGAAGCAAGCCGAGACCCAGAGCAAAAACGCGAGCGCGTATGGCGGTGTGGCCGCCGGCTCGAACGCCAGTGCGCCACGCGCCAGGATGAGTGGTACGCAAAGTCCTGAAACCTGCGTGGGTCCTGTCAGCTTCTGCAATATCTATGCAGGGTCGTGAACGGGGTGGAGAAGGCCGTTGGCTGTCATGTGACTGCCTTCAGCGTGTAGAGCATGGCGCAGAACGGTTCATCGTCTGCGCCATGCTCGTTTGTATGTGTGCCAGTCAATGCAGGGGGGGCGCGCTTGTCCATTAGCCAACCATCTGCGCGCTAGCAAAATGCTTAAAGAAAAAACCAAAGCCCGAGAAATAATGCCAATTCTTTGACATAGATCATTGAACGTTAAAGCGCATTATTTCGACATGTTGAATCATCTCAATAATGATTAATAATACGCGAAATCGTGTGAATCTTAGCGCTCGGCAAATTGGCTTAAGTGCTTTAAGCTTAAGGACCAGAGCAGTCGCGTGGTTATAAAAAATTAGCTGTAGCGAAATACTGCAGACACAAAAACCCGATCGAGGGATACAACGGTGGGCATACGCAGCGTCGTCATAACACTAGTGCTGCTCGCAAGTTCAAGCCTGCAAGCATTCGCCGCTGGCGAGACGCCGGCCGAGAAGGCGCCTGACACCATGCAGGCGCGCGTGCTTGGTTGCGCGGCGTGCCATGGCGCGCAGGGTGAAGGCACGAGCAACGACTATTACCCGCGGCTCTCAGGCAAGCCCGCTGGTTATCTTTACAACCAATTGCTCGCCTTTAGAGACGGTCGTCGCAAGTACCCGCCAATGAATTATTTACTGGCGTATCTCCCTGACCCGTATTTGATGAAAATTGCGGAGTACTTCGCCGCCGAGCATCCGCCATTCCCCACGCCCGCGCCAGCGACTGCGGATACCGCGACGCTTGCGCTAGGCAAGACCCTGGTAAATAGCGGTGCCGCGTCACGCAAGATTCCCGCATGCGTTGCATGTCACGGTGCGGCGCTGACCGGCATGGAGCCGGCCATTCCTGGCTTGCTGGGCCTGCACTCCGACTACATCAGCGCCCAGTTGGGCGCCTGGCGTTACGGCACGCGCACCACGCTCGCTCCTGATTGCATGCATGACATCGCCACGAAACTAGCCGACCGGGACATCACGGCTATTGCGGCGTACCTGGCTTCGTTGCCCGCGCCGGAGAATCCGGCACCCGTGGCGGCAGGGTCGCTCAAGATGCCGCTCGCTTGCGGCACTGTTCCTAATCAATAGGCGAGGAAATAGACGTGTTCAGTTTCCGTGCCCTAATGCTTTTTTGCGCTTGCGTCGTGACGTTGAATGCACGAGCCGCCGATCCCGCAGTGATTGCTCGTGGAGAATATCTCGCTCGCGCCGGCGATTGCATTGCGTGCCACACGGTGCCCGCCGGCAAGCTATTCGGCGGCGGCCGCGCAATGGAAACACCGTTCGGCACGCTCTATACGCCGAACATTTCATCGGATAAAGAGACCGGTATAGGCAAGTGGACCTCGGCTGAGTTCTACACCATGATGCATACGGGCAAGTCGCGCGACGGCGAGCTGCTGTATCCAGCCATGCCGTTCGCCTCCTATACCAAGGTCACGCGTGACGACTCCGACGCTATCTACGCGTACTTGCTGTCCACGCCGCCCATTCATCAGCCTAATCGCGCGCATGAATTGCGGTTCCCGTTTAACCAGCGCTCATTGCTGTATGGGTGGCGCATGTTGTACATGAAGCCCGGCGAATACCAGCCTGACACCACGCAATCGGTGGAATGGAATCGCGGCGCTTATCTGGTTGAAGGGCTTGGCCATTGCACGATGTGCCATACCGCGATCAATGCGCTAGGCGGAAATTCGCCCTCCAAGCGTTTCGAAGGAGGCTTGATCCCGGTGCAGAATTGGTATGCGCCTTCGCTGACATCGAATAAGGAAGCGGGGCTCGGTGACTGGAGCATTGAGGACATATCGGACCTGTTGCAGTCGGGCGTGTCGAATCGTGGAGCAGTCTATGGACCCATGGCCGAGGTCGTGTACGACAGCTTCCAGTACCTGACGGACGCAGACATTCGCGCCGTGGCGGTCTATCTTAAGACGTTGCCTGCACGTGCCGGCGAAAAGCCTGCGCCTGCAACCGCCGCGGTTGTCGAACAACAGACCAACCTTTCGCCGCTGGGGAAAAAGATCTACGACGCTCAATGCGCGCTGTGCCATGCGTCGCAAGGGCAGGGCAAGCTGCCGCATTTCCCGCCTCTGGCGAACAACCAGTCGATCCAGATGACGTCGGCGGTGAATCCGATTCGCATGGTGCTGAACGGCGGATATGCGCCGGGCACGAAGAAGAACCCGATGCCCTATGGCATGCCGCCGTTCGCTCAGTCGCTCTCCGACGTCGAGGTCGCGGCGGTCGTTACGTATATCCGCACGGCGTGGGGCAATCACGGCACGCCCGTCAGCGTCAAGGAAGTCAACACGTTGCGCTCAGCCCCACTTTATTGAGGACGTCATGACCGATTCCGAGAAAGAAGATGTCGCCGTCGATGAGATCGTGCGAGACGGTCCGCACGGCGCCATTGCGCTTGCTGGCGCGGCAACGGCCATTGTCATTGGCTTGTGGTTTGCGTTCTATTTCCTGGTCTTCTTACCCCGCGGCGTTATCCAATGAGCACTGAACACCCGTCGCATGCGTCTGCCGACATTGCCGCGCGCATAGAGCGCAAGTGGGCGCTTCTTGTCGTCATTATTCTCTGCGTGCTGGTCGCCATGACGATCTTCACCGGCTTGCATTGGGCCATGATGCCGCCGTCCAGAGTGGAGACCGTGCGGCCTGAAACCCTTAACGTAAGCGGTGAATTCATTGAAAGCAACCTGGGCAGCGCGGTTGAAGCGGATGGTTCGGTTACCGTACGGATCGTCGCGCAGCAGTACTCGTTCACGCCGCAATGCCTGCTGATTCCAACTGATACGCCCATCACCTTTCGCGCGACCAGCGCGGATGTCGTGCATGGATTCCTGATTACGAACACGAATATCAATTCGATGCTCGAGCCCGGTTATATCTCCACTTTCAAGAGCACGTTCACGCAGCCCGGCGAGCATCTGATGCCTTGCCACGAGTTCTGCGGCACCGGGCATCAGGGGATGTGGGCGCACGTCAAGGTGATCGACAAAACGGCTTTCCTCAAGATGGCAAACGCTAACGGTTCGCGGAGACTTAGTTGTGTTAAATAGCAAGCGACTCGTTCTCGCGCATTTCTGGCTTGGTTTCATCAGCTTTGGCGGCGCGTTGCTGCTCGGCGCGTGGCAAATGTGGGTGCGCAGTCCGCTGCATCCGTGGCTGAAGAATCCGGAACTCTACTATCGCTCGGTGACGGCGCATGGCTCGGCCATGGCCTACGTGTTTCCCACGCTGATCGCAATGGGCTTTGGTTACGCGGTCACCGAACTGGCGCTGAAGAAACCGTTGATCGGAGCGCGCTGGGCATGGGCCGGATTCATCCTCGTGGCCGTGGGGACGGTCACCGCGATGGTCCCCGTTGCCATGGGTCTCGCCTCGGTCCTCTACACCTTCTATCCACCGATGATCGCCAATGCGTTCTTCTATATTGGCATCGTTTTGGTGGTGGTCGGTTCGTGGATCTGGGTCGCGCTGATGTCGATCAACCTCGCCGTGTGGAAACGCGAGCATAAGGGTGTGCCAGTACCTCTGGCCATGTTCGCTACCCTGGCTGGGGCTTATCTATGGGGCTGGACAGCGGTGGGTGCGGCTATCGAGATCCTGTTCCAGATCCTGCCTGTGGCGCTTGGCTTCAAGACGACGATCGACGCCGGCCTTGCCCGCGTGTTCTTCTCGTGGTCCCTTCACGCGATCGTCTACTTCTGGCTGATGCCCGCTTATATAGCGTATTACACGATCCTGCCGCGCGCGATTGGCGGCCGTCTGTACAGCGATTCGATGGCGCGCATCTCGTTCATCCTGTTTCTGGTGGTTTCCATGCCGATCGGCATCCACCATCTGTTCGCCGATCCGCAAGTTGGTTCGGGTTTCAAGTTCATGCATTCGGTGTTCACGGCGCTGGTTGCAGTGCCGACCATGCTGACGGTGTTCACGATCTGCGCATCGGTTGAAATAGCGGCCCGCTTGCGCGGCGGCCGGGGCACCTTTGGCTGGATCAAGGCGTTGCCGTGGGATAATCCGTTAATGCTTGCGCTCGCGTTTTCGTTTGTGATGCTCGGCTTTGGCGGGGCGGGCGGCATCATCAACATGAGCTACCAGCTCGACTCGGCTGTTCACAACACGCAGTGGATCACCGGTCACTTCCATCTGATCTTTGGCGGGGCTATCGTCATCATGTATTTCGCGATTGCCTATGATCTCTGGCCGCATCTTACCGGTCGCGCGATGACGCAATTGAAGCTGATGCGCCAGCAGTTGTGGCTGTGGTTCATCGGCATGATCGTGCTGACATTCCCATGGCATTTCGCCGGCATTCTTGGCATGCCGCGGCGCATGGCTTTCTTCGATTACACCGACCCGGAGATTGCTGCACAGGCGTTATCGGTGATTATTTCGACTATTGGCGGCTTGATCCTGGTCGTCTCGGCAGTGATGTTTTTCATCGTGTTGATTTGCAACCATCGTGGACCGCGGAGTGTGGTTGCAGAGTACACGTTCAGCAAGGCGGTGCATGAATCGAAGACCATTCCGGTCGCATTGAACAGCTTTGGCCTGTGGCTTGCGCTGATGATCGGGCTGACGCTCTTCAACTACGGTTATCCGGTCGCTTCGTTGTTATTCCGCTCTGATACGTCCATCCCCGCGATTCAGATTGGAGGGCCGCAGCGATGAGCGAAGAACGCCTGTTCTCGTTACGAAACCGGTGGTTCACGGTCACGGTTGGCGGCATGCTCGCGCTGGTCGTGTTCTCGGCGGCTGTTGGTTTCATATGGTTGCCCTCGGCACAAAGCGACCAGCCCTTCCAGGGCGTCTGGAATGCGATCTGCAGTGCAGCGGGTGTACCGCAGCAATGGCTGCGCGCTTCGTCGGCTACGCCTGTGCCGCTGGTGCAAACGAGCACGGTGGCTATGACGCCGCAACTGCTGGCGGAGTCGAGTAGCACGTCGATCGGCCGTGGCGCGACCTTGTCCATGCGTTGCACCATGTGTCATGGCGTGCGTGGCATGAGCGATGCCAACTCGCCGAATCTCGCGGGACAATATTCTTCTGTGATCTATAAGCAGCTACTCGACTTTCAGTCCGGCGCGCGCCGCAATGCGGTGATGTCGCCGATGGTCTCGAACCTGAGCGACCAGGACATGCGTGATCTTTCTGCTTATTACGCGTATTTGCCGAGACCGGTGGCGTTGCGGTCCGATGCAGCGCCGGCCATGCCCGTGCCGGAAATCGTGTCCGGCGGAGCGCCGATGCGAAACATTGCCTCCTGTGCGTCGTGCCATGGCGGTATCGATCATAAGGCGGGTAGCCCGTGGCTCGAGGGGATGCCTGCTGCATACACCCGGGCGCAATTGCAGGCGTTCGCGAACGACACGCGTCATAACGATATCAACGAGCAGATGCGCAATGTTGCGCGGAATATGACGCCGGACGAAATTGACGCGGCGGCGGCTTATTATGCTGGGGCGCAACCCTGAGAATTGGTTTTTCGCTCGCGCCGGTGGATGGGGTTTGGGGTTTTGGCGGGCCAGACAACGGCGGTGTGAGGCTGAAAAAAACGGCCTTCTCTACCCGGAAAATCCGGAGAGAGAAGGCCGCGTGCTTCAAGAAACGCTTAGGAGTGCAACCCAAAGCGTCAGGCCACCATTTAGAACTTGTGGGTTATACCAACAATGGCTGCCAACTGGTGGTTGTTAGAGGAGTAGGTCGATCCGCTGAAGTCAGCAACCGCTTGCTTGCCCGTCGAATCCACGCCCGAAGCGGTCTCGAAGAAGCCCGTCGCGTACAGCGACGTACGCTTGGACAACGAGTAGATGGTGCCCAGGTTGAACTGGTTGTACTTGGCGCTGCCAACGCCATCGGCGCCGCTGTTATGCGTGTAGATGTAGGCGCCGGCCACGGTAAGAGCCGGGGTCAGCGCGTACTTCACGTTCAGTTCGCCCGAATTGAACGTAGCGGTGCCGCCGTTGTACTTGGTGCCGTAGCTGCCAATTGCATTGACCTGACCGAGGTTCTGGAACTGCGTGTTGGAGTACAGCAGGGCGATCGTTGCCGATCCGAGCACGTACGAACCGCCGGCCGTGATGATCTGCTGCGAGCCCGCCGACGCGTAGCCGCCGTAAATACGGCTTGCCATGTTGTTGGTCCCACCCGCAGCCGAAGTCGGCGTCGACGAGTTGCCCTGGTTGCCGAACGTCGCGTAGTACGGGTCCTTGGTGAAGTCGTAGCTCGCACCAAGCTTGATCGGGCCATTTACGTACGACACGGCTGCGTCGGTGACTGCGTTCCTCGAGAACTGGCCGGCCTGACCGCCGAGGCTGTACAGGATGCCGACGGTCACGCCACGGTAGTTGGGGCTCGTGTACTTGATGGCGTTCTGGATGCGGTTCGACGTATCCACGTTATCGACGTCACCTGCGCGCGTGCCGTAGCCAAGGCCGGATGCAGCCCAGTCGGCGCCCGATGCGAACGAGGAGGTGGCGTCGTTGCTTGCCGAGTACTGGCGGCCCAGTGTCACCGTACCGTACGTGGCGCTCGACAGGCCGACGAAGGCCTTGCGGCCGAACTCCAGGCCGCCTTGGCCCAGCGCGCCGGTGCCGAGGGTATAACCGTTTTCAAGGGTGAAGATTGCCTTGAGGCCGCCGCCCAGGTCTTCAGCACCCTGCAAACCCCAGCGTGACGAGTTGGCGCTCGACAGACCGTAGAGTTTGCTGCCCTTGACGTTGTTGTTGAACAGGAACCCGGCGTCGGCAATGCCGTACAAGGTCACGCTGCTTTGTGCGTGTGCGGCGCCGGCAAATGCTCCGATAGCAAGAATGGCAGCCGTGGTCTTTTGAATTTTCATTTTGTCGTGTTTCAGATTGTAAAAGAGGAGATATCCTATTTGACAGGATCGGAAAGTCACACTGATGTTTGATTGTTTGGTTATTCCGTTGCTTTCTAAAGCAACATGCTAAATATTCATATAGCCGAAATAATTGGCATACCAAACAGTCTGACTAACAGCCGATCCAATCACAAGCAGGAGAATCGCCCTGTATCCACCGAGGTGTAAGGATTTCGAAGGTTACTGAACGTCCGGCTCGACGAACCTTAGAGTGGTCCGGTTTCATTTTTATGAAAAGATATTTACCTTCATGAGCACAGCAGATATTCGATCCGAGCACGTATTATTTGAACAACAATTTATCAAAAAGCTGGTAATTCCGGGGAAATTCAGGCTTGTCTGCCGAGGCAGCTTCTTAAGCCCGGGGCAGGCGCCCTATGCGAAGGCCGGAGCGGCCTTCCTGATTCGACAAAGCAGCGATGGGCCGCTATCAAATGACACCGATTGAGCGCAGTCGGCCAGGCGTTTTTTTATGTCCAGCACGACGAGCGTATGAGCGTCGCCTTTGCGCAGCGCAACGTGGTTGTCGTATAGACATCTGTATTTTCCAGCGTCTTCGCGATCACCGCGGCGTCCGAGAAACTCGCGAGCGGGCCGTTCGAACCGGTAATCACTATGACGCTTGCGCCGCATTCGCGGGTGGTCCGCGCGACCTCGATCAGCGAGCAGGTAGAGCTGGTGTTCGAGATGGCCACGACCGCATCGCCGGAATTGAGCATGGAGGCCGCAATGAATTGCTGGTGCGAATCCTGACGCGCGACGCACGGCACGCCGAAGAGCGGAAACTTCTGCCTTGCCCCGTTCCGCAAGCCGGTTGATCAGCGTATGGATTCCACCTTGGCGGCCACGTCGACACCACGCGTGGGTTCATCGAGATGATCAGGCCGCCGTCCGCATGAAGCCATTTGGCGAGCACGACTTTTCGCCAAGCCAGCGGTTCGCTATCCCTCAGCTTATTAAGCCGCTGCGCCTCTCGCGCATGCTTGTGCGGCAGCCGCTTCGCCCTTCGCGATTCATTCCACGACGGGCTCACCCATGCTCTCCGAGCCCTTCTCCGCCTCCTCAAATTCATCCGCATGCACATCTAATATTATGGAATACCATAATATGGAAGTGCTTGATTTGCGGCATCTGATGGAATACCGTAATACCAGCCGCAACGTTCAAGCGGTCGACACGAAGCGGGACGCTTAAGTTCATCGCGCCCGCAGCAAGACGGACTGTTTTCCTGCACATAGGTCGATCATGAAATTCTCGCTGTTTCTCCATATGGAGCGTTACGACGCGCAGACGTCGCATCGGCAACTCTTCGACGAACTCACCGAGCTCGTCCAGATCGCAGAAAAGGGCGGCTTCGAAACCGCGTGGGTCGGCGAACACCACGCGATGGAATTCACGATCGCGCCGAACCCCTTCATCAACCTTTCGTACCTCGCTGCGCGCACGGAACGCATTCGTCTCGGCACCGGCACGGTGATCGCACCGTTCTGGCATCCGATCCGCCTCGCGGGCGAAGCCGGCATGGTCGATGTCGCGAGCAACGGGCGTCTCGACCTCGGCATTGCGCGCGGCGCGTATTCCTTCGAATATGAACGCTTGCTGCCGGGCCTCGACGCGTTCGGCGCCGGCGCACGGATGCGTGAACTCGTCCCGGCATTGCGGAACCTGTTCAAAGGCGACTACGCGCACCAGGGCGAATTCTGGTCGTGGCCTTCGACCACGCCGGTGCCGCGCCCGATCCAGCAGCCCAATCCGCCGATGTGGCTCGCGGCGCGCGATCCCAATTCGCACGAGTTCGCAGTGAGGAACGGGTGTCATGTGCAGGTCACGTCGCTAGCAGCAGGTGACACTGAAGTGGTGAACCTGATGGACCGTTTCAACGCGGCCTGCAAGGCGAACCCTGATGTGCCACGTCCCCAGATCATGATGCTGATGCACACCTTCGTGGGTGCGGACGCCGCTGAAGTCGATGCAGCCGTGGCAGACCTGAGCCGCTTCTATTGCTATTTCAGCAAGTGGTTCAAGAACGAGCGGCCGGTTGAGCAGGGCTTCATTGAACCGCTGACGGAAGCGGACATAGCTTCGTTCCCGCAATACACCCCGGAGCAGATTCGCAAGAACCTGGTGATTGGCCAGGCCGCTGATGTCATCGGCCGGTTGAAACACTATGAGGAACTGGGCTTCGATCAATACAGCTTCTGGCTCGACAGCAACATGAGCTTCGAGCGCAAGCGCCGTTCGCTTGAACTGTTTATTTCCGACGTGATGCCCGCGTTCGACGCCCGCTAATCCGGAGCAGATGACATGTTGAAGTCGTTCCAGCATTACATCGACGGCGAATTCAGCGACGCCTCGCAAACCTTCGATAGTATCAATCCGGCGACCGGCGAGGTTTGGGCGACCATGCCCGCAGCCAGTGCGGCGGACGTCGACCGTGCGGTCAGAGCGGCCGACCGCGCGCTGTTCTCGCCCGAGTGGGCCAACCTGAACGCAAGCCAGCGCGGCAAGCTGCTGTACCGGCTCGCGGATCTTGTTGCGGCCAACGCGCAGGAACTGGCTGAACTGGAGACGGCCGACACCGGCAAGATCATCCGCGAGACGCGCAGCCAGATTGGTTATGTGGCCGAGTATTACCGCTATTACGCGGGGGTCGCGGACAAGATCCAGGGGGCGTATCTGCCGGTCGACAAGCCGGACATGGAAGTGTTTCTTCGACGCGAGCCAGTGGGTGTCGTAGCCGGAATCGTGCCGTGGAACTCGCAACTGTTTTTGTCGGCGGTGAAGATCGGACCCGCGCTTGCTGCGGGTTGCACGATCGTCATCAAGGCATCGGAAGAGGGTCCTGCGCCGTTGCTCGCGTTTGCGCGCCTGATTCACGAGGCTGGCTTTCCAGCGGGCGTGGTGAACATCCTGACGGGTTTTGGGGCCGATTGCGGTCACGCGCTGACTACCCATCCGCTCGTCGCGAAAATCGCGTTCACCGGTGGTCCCGAGACGGCGCGTCATATCGTGCGGAACTCGGCTGAGAACCTCGCGGCGACGTCGCTGGAACTGGGCGGTAAATCGCCGGTACTGGTCTTCGACGATGCCGATGTGGAAAGCGTCAGCAACGCGGTGATTGCCGGGATTTTTGCAGCGACCGGTCAGAGTTGCGTAGCGGGTTCACGGTTGCTCGTGCAGCGTGGCATTCGCGATCGGCTGCTGACGAAGCTGGTCGAGAAAGCGCGGGCAATCAAGATAGGTGATCCGCAGAATGTGGATACGGAAATGGGCCCGCTGGCGACGGTCAAACAACGTGACCACATTGAATCGGTGCTGGCGGCAAGCCTCGCCGCTGGTGCGAAACTGCTGACCGGCGGCCATCGTCCCGAAGGCATGGACAAAGGGTTTTTCTTCGAACCGACCATTGTCGAATGCGCCACGTCGGATGTACCGAGTGTCGCGCAAGAACTGTTCGGTCCTGTGCTTAGCGTGATGAGTTTCGATACTGAAGAGCAAGCCATTGCGCTCGCAAACGACACGCGCTACGGGCTCGCTTCAGGGGTGTTCACGCGTGACCTGACGCGTGCCCACCGGCTGACGCGCAGGCTGCGCGCCGGCATCGTCTGGGTGAATACCTATCGCGCCGTCTCGCCAATTGTGCCCTTCGGCGGTTATCAGTTGAGTGGTCTCGGACGCGAAGGCGGACTCGATGCCGTACTCGACTACACCCGCACCAAATCCGTATGGATCAGGACATCGGACGAGCCGATTGCCGATCCCTTCGTCATGCGTTGAAGACAGACACGAACGAGCCGCCATGTACTACGAAATCCGCACTTACAAGATCCGCACCGGCGCGGTCCCGGCCTACCTGAAACTGGTCGAGGAAGAAGGCATCGCGTTGCAGAAGGAGCATCTCGGAGAACTCGTGGGTTACTTCTTCTCCGAGATCGGGCCGCTCAATCAGATCGTCCACATGTGGGCTTATATCAGCCTCGATGACCGCGAAGCGCGTCGTCAGCGGCTGGCGGAAGATCCTGCGTGGCAAGCGTTCGCACCGAAGATCCAGGCGCTGCTGGAAACCATGGAAAGCAAGATCATGAAGCCCGCTGCATTTTCACCGCTCAAATAAAACCAGCCGTCCAAGCTTAGTCCTCTCGAGGTCAGCCGTTTCCTTTCTAGGAGCAGTCGTCATGCAGCAACCGTTAAATTTGCACGCCCTGGTGCGCGCATTGATCGTTACCGCTGTTGTTTCGGTCACCGCGCCCGTGTTCGCAGCCGCCGCGCCGATCGTCTTCGCCAGTTGGGGCGGCACGACACAATCGGCTCAACAGAAGGATTGGGCGGCCCCCTTCACCCAGGCATCGGGAATCCAGGTGCTGATGGACGGGCCGACCGATTACGGCAAGCTCAAGGCCATGGTCGACAGCGGTAACGTGCAGTGGGACGTGGTCGACGTGGAGGGCGACTTTGCGTACGCCGCATTGCGCGACGGATTGGTCGAGCCGATCGATTACTCGGTGGTGAACAAGAGCCAGCTCGACCCGCGCTTCATGTCGCCGGGTGCGGTCGGCAGTTTCTATTATTCGTTCGTGCTCGGGTACAACAAGGCTTCGTTCAAGAACGGCGGTCCCGCTAACTACGCCGATCTCTTCGACACCAAGCGTTTCCCCGGCAAACGTACGTTCTACAAATGGTCCGCACCGGGTGTGCTGGAAGTCGCGCTGCTTGCCGACGGCGTCGCGCCCGACAAGCTGTATCCGCTTGATCTCGATCGCGCGTTCAAGAAGCTCGACACCATCAAGAGCCAGATTGTCTGGTGGAGCGGCGGCGCGCAGTCGCAGCAGTTGATGGCATCGGGTGAGGCGCCGCTCGGCGTCTTCTGGAACGGCCGCCTGCATGCATTGCAGCAAACCGGCGTGGACGTGGGCGTGTCGTGGAACCAGAACCTGACTGCTGCCGACATGCTCGTCGTGCCGAAGGGCGCAAAGCACAAGGCCGAGGCAATGAAGTTCCTCGCTACTGCGACCAGTGCGCAGGCGCAAGCGAATTTCGCCGCTGAAACTGGCTACGCGCCGGTCAACCTGAAGTCGGCCGCGCTGCTGCCCGCAGAGGTAGCGAAGACGCAGCCGGACCAGTACAAGGCGACGCAGATCAACCTCGACATGAAGTACTGGGCGGATCACCGCGATGAAATCGCCAAGCGCTGGTATGCTTGGCAGTCCAAATAAAGTCTAAGAAAAGAAATGGCTGCCGATCATCTTGAAGGAGTTGTCATGTCGAACGCAGTGAGCACTGTCGCGGAGCCTCGGGTGTCTTGGCCGAAGGTGAGCGCCGGTTTCAGGAGGACGCGGCTGGTGCTGCCGGCCCTGCTGTTGCTGATCGTGTTCTTCCTGTTACCTGTTCTCTCGCTGCTTCTGCGCAGCGTGCTGGACCCGTCGCCCGGCCTGCAGAACTATGCGCAGTTGTTCGGCTCGACGACTTACCTTCGGGTCTTCGGCAACACCTTCTTCGTGGCGTCGGTGGTGACGGCGGTGACGCTCGTGATTGGCTTTCCGACCGCGTGGCTGCTTGCCATTGCACCGCGCTGGGTCAGTAAGCTCGTGTTCGCAATCTTGTTGCTCTCAATGTGGACCAACCTGCTCGCACGCACCTTCGCCTGGATGGTCCTGCTGCAGCAAACAGGTCCGATCAACCGCCTGCTGATGTGGCTCGGCGTGATTCATGAGCCGCTGACGCTGGTCAACAACCTGACTGGTGTGACGATCGGCATGACCTACATCATGTTGCCATTTCTCGTGATGCCGCTGCACGCCACCCTGCGCGCCATCGATCCCACCACGCTGCGTGCGGCTGCTATCTGCGGCGCGAGCCGCTGGCAGGCATTCTGGCGCGTGCTGGTGCCCCTCGCCATGCCGGGCATTGCCAGCGGCGCGTTGATGGTGTTCGTGATGGCGCTGGGGTACTTCGTGACGCCTGCGCTGCTCGGCGGTCCTGAGTACATGATGCTCGCTGAATTGATCGCGCAACTCGTGCAGCAATTGCTGAACTGGGGGCTCGCGGGCGCCGCCGCCTTCGTGCTGCTGCTCGTCACGCTGTCGCTCTATGCAGTGCAACTGCGCTTTTCCGGCCGCGCGCCGGACGCTTCGGGAGCCCACTGACATGTTGCTCGATTTCGATCGTCTCGGACCAATGCGCTGGGCGCTCCTGGGTGTTGGCGCGGCCGTGTCGCTGTTCCTGTTGCTGCCGGTACTGTTCATTGTCGCGTTGTCGTTCGGCGATTCGCAGTGGCTGCTGTTCCCGCCGCCCGGCTGGACCTTGCGCTGGTATGCAATGCTGTTTTCCGATCCGGGCTGGTTCGACTCGCTGATCACGAGCGTCGAACTGGGCGTGGTCGTGATGGTGTTGTCGGTCGTGCTGGGCCTCTTTGCTTCACTTGCGTTGACGCGCGGCACGTTCCGGGGCCGTGCGCTCCTGAAAGCGTTTTTCCTCACGCCGATGGTATTGCCCGTGGTCGTGCTCGCTGTTGCGTTGTACGCCTTTTTCTTGCGCATCGGTTTGACCGGAACGCTGGTTGGATTCGTGATCGGTCACCTGATCATTGCGTTGCCGTTTTCGATCATCGCCATCAGCAATTCGCTGGAGAGTTTCGATACCTCGCTCGAAGACGCTGCGCTGATCTGCGGCGCGAGTCCGTTTGAAGTGAAGTGGCGCGTCACGCTGCCCGCCATTCGTCTCGGCCTGTTCGCCGCCGCCATCTTCTCGTTCCTCGCGTCCTGGGACGAAGTCGTGGTGTCGATCTTCATGGCGAGCCCGACGTTGCAAACGCTGCCCGTGCGTATCTGGAGCACGTTGCGGCAGGACCTGACGCCTGTGATTGCCGCTGCGTCGTCATTGCTGGTTGGCCTGACTGTCATCCTGATGTTGCTGGGGCTTGTCCTTAAGAGAGGTAAATCGTGAGCGCACCGTTTTTGCAGATTCAACGGCTTCGTAAAACCTACGACCACGTGGTCGCTATCGACCATGTCTCGCTCGATATCAAGAAGGGCGAGTTCATGACCTTCCTCGGGCCGTCGGGCTCGGGCAAGAGCACGACGTTGTACATTGTCGCGGGCTTTCAGTCGCCCACAGAAGGACGCGTGCTGCTCGACGGCAAGTCGCTACTGTCGGTGGCGCCTAACAAGCGCAACATCGGCATGGTGTTTCAGCGCTACACGCTGTTCCCGCACCTCACGGTCGGGGAGAACGTCGCGTTTCCGTTACGCGTGCGGCGTCTGCCCGATGCCCAGGTGAAGTCGAAGGTCGAGCAGATGCTCAAGCTCGTGCACCTCGGCGATTGCCGCGACCGCATGCCAGACCAGTTGTCCGGCGGGATGCAGCAGCGTGTCGCGATTGCCCGGGCACTCGCCTACGATCCGCCGGTCCTCCTGATGGACGAACCGCTTTCCGCGCTCGATAAAAAGCTGCGAGAGGAATTGCAGACGGAACTCCGCCGCATCCACCAGCAGACCGGCGTGACAATCCTCTATGTGACCCACGACCAGGAAGAGGCGCTGCGCCTGTCCGACCGAATCGCGGTGTTCAACAAAGGGCGCATCGAGCAGGTTGGCAGCGGCGAGGAGCTTTATGCGAAGCCGGCATCGCGCTTCGTCGCAAGTTTCATCGGTAACTCGAATTTCCTGCCGGTTACGCTGGCCGGCAGCAATGGCTCGTCGCGGGCGGTGTTTCCGAACGGCAAGCCGGTATGGGTCGGCGGGTTCGATCACGCCTTGAACGACGGCGACAACGGCGCGCTGATGCTTCGGCCTGAGCAGATCAGCATTCGCGCGCAGCCGTCGGAGAGTGTGGACGGCGGCCTGCAGGTGGTCGTTCGCGATGTCACCTATCTTGGCGACACGATGCACTACGCGGTCGCCACGCCTTGGGAACAGGAGATCGCGGTGCGGACATCCATCCGTTCTCGCGAGCCGAGCCTGGCGATCGGTGCGCGCGCCTGGCTCGAATGGGAGAACGATAGCGCCCGGGTATTCGCCGCCTGATCAGGGCAGCCCTTTGAAGCCAAAGGGAATCCAGTACGCGTGTGCAATACTATGGGATTCCAAAAACCAGGGATTCCGGATATCAGACCGGAGACGAGAAAACCATGATCGATCAAATGCGTGTCGACCGAAGTGCACCTACCTTGCGTGAGCTGACGCTGGAGAAATTGCGTGACGCAATTTCTCAGGGTATCTATCACCCCGGCGACCGCCTGATCGAGCGCACGCTGTGCGATCAACTGGGTGTCAGCCGGACCGTGGTGCGCGAAGTGCTGCGTCACCTCGAAACTGAGGGCCTGGTCGAAACCGTCGCGCATTCCGGGCCGATTGTGGCACGGCTCGATCCCGAGCAGGTTCAGGAGATCTACGAAATCCGCGCGTTGCTCGAGTCCGAGGCGGCGCGCGCGTGTGCCGAGCATGCGACCCCCGCGCTGGTGAAACAGCTACGCGAAATTCGCAAGGAGATTGAAGACGCCTTCGACCAGTCGGACTTCAAGCGCGTGCTGACCTACACGGAGCGTTTTTATGAAGTCATGTTCACCGGCGGCCACAAGCTGATGATGCATTCGGTAGTCAAGTCGCTGAACGCGCGAATCAATCAGTTGCGATCCGTGACCATTGCGTCGCCGGGAAGAGGCGCGGACTCGAATCGCGAGATGAACAAATTGCTGTCCGCTATTGCCAAGAAAGACGGCGATGCTGCCGCTGCGGCATCGCTTGAGCATGTGCGGCGCACGGCCGGCATTGTGATGGTCATGCTTGCCGAGAGGGCTGCTGAAGCCAGCGTGTGATTGCTGCACGACATCGTCTGCCAGGCTATGAAGGCCGTCGACGTCGACGGCTTTTTTTTCGTCCTCAGCTTTCCCGGCGTGCTCTCGTAAACCCCTCAATCGTTGAAAATTCTTGCATCCAGTAATATGGAATACCATAATACTTAGACGGCGCCACTGCATGAAGCCGCGGCGTTTTTGCCTACGGAGAAAACCCCATGAAACTTGAGATTCGCAAGCTGGTTACCTATGTGGAAGACACTTTCATTGAAGGCGGTAAAGCGGCTGAGCGGCCGTTGAAGCTGTTCGCGGCGGCGGCGGTGCTGCGCAATCCGTGGGCGGGGCGTGGTTTCGTCGATGACCTGCGTCCTGAGATTCACGGACTCGCGCCGCAACTGGGCGAGATTCTGACCGGCGAAATCCTGCGGATTGCCGGATCGGGCGCGGCGGTGGAGGGGTATGGGAAAGCGGCGATTGTCGGGACGTCGGGTGAAATCGAGCATGCGTCGGCGCTGATTCACACCCTGCGCTTTGGCAACAAGTTCCGCGAAGCGGTTGGCGCGAAGAGCTATTTGAGCTTCACGAATTTGCGTGGTGGTCCTAACTGTCCGGTCACCATTCCGCTGATGCATAAGGGCGATGAAGGCATGCGCTCGCATTACCTCACCATCCAGTTCTCGATCATCGACGCCCCCGGCCCCGATGAGCTCGTGATTGCGCTGGGCGCGTCGATCGGCGGGCGGCCCCATCATCGTATTGGCGACCGCTATCAGGATCTGAAGGAGCTTGGGTCCAATGAAGCATGAAACGGTGACCCAGCGTGTGCCGATGAGCGGCGTGTTCGACGGCACGGCGTATAGCGTGGCGGGCGAGGGACCGGCACTCGTCCTGATCCACGGCGTGGGGATGAACCGCAGCGTGTGGGCGCCTCAGGTGAGCGCGCTGCAGGCGTGTTTCAGGGTGGTGTCGTATGACATGCTGGGCCACGGCGCCAGCCGCTTGCCGGCGGCTTCACCCACGCTCGATGAATACGCGGGACAGCTTGCTGCATTGCTGGACCATTTGCAGATTGATGCAGCGCATGTGGTCGGTCACTCGATGGGCTCGCTGATCGCGCTCGAGTTTGCGTTGCAATATCCGCAGCGGGTGGCGAGCGTTGTTGCGCTGAACGCGGTGTACGACCGCACGCCGACGCAGCGGGCCGCGGTGATGCAGCGCGCGGCTTCGCTTGGGCGTAGCGGGCTTGAGCAACCCAGCATTGACGCCACGGTTGCGCGCTGGTTCGACGATCCCGTGCCGGGTCATCTCGCTCAGGTGGCGGAACTCGTGCGTTCGTTGCTTGCGACGGTGAACCCGGAAGGTTATGCACGGACCTATCGGTTGTTTGCGAGTTCGGACCAGGCTCATGTCGGGCGTTTGCCGCAACTTACTGTGCCCGCGTTGTTCATGACCGGCGAGTGCGATCCGAACTCGAGTCCCGAGATGTCGCATTCAATGGCAGCCGCCGCGCCGCGAGGCCGTGCCGAAATCATTGCGAATGAGCGGCATATGATGAACGTCACCGCGCCTGCGCTTGTGAACCAGCGGTTGGTCCAGTTTATTCGTGAAGCCAGTGGAGCCTGAGCGCCTGACTGAATACTTGAGCTGCTTTGAGTCTTCCGGTCTCTGAATCAGCTGCTAATTTAAGGAGCAAAAGCATGAACGAGCCTTCCTTCGATACCGCCGAGTTTCGCCGTGCATTGGGTGCATTCGTTACGGGAGTGACGGTGGTGACGACCATTCAACCCGATGGTTCGCCGCGTGGTTTTACTGCGAACTCCTTTACGTCCGTGTCGCTCGATCCCGCGTTGATCCTGGTGTGTATCGCGAAGACGGCCTCCAGCCATCCGGTGTTTTCAGAGACGCAGCGTTTTGCGGTCAGCGTACTCGCTGAAGATCAGCGGCCTGTATCGGGCGTGTTTGCTTCGAAGAGTGCGGACAAGTTTGCGCAGGTCGGCTGGCATGCACGACGCACCGGCAGCCCGGTGATGGATGGCGCGGCGGCGAGTTTCGACTGCGAGACGCATCAGGTGGTGGATGCCGGGGACCACATCATCCTGATTGGGCGCGTGGTGGATTTCACGCACACGAGCGCGACACCGCTAGGGTATTGCCGTGGTGCTTACGTGGATTTCAGTTTGTCGCAAGATGCGTTGGCCGCGAATGGTCAGCGGGCTCAGGTTGGAGCGATCCTTGAGCATCCGGCGGGTCTTGTGTTGATCGAGACGGCCTCTGGGGCGTTGCAATTGCCCATTGGGACGCGGTTGGAACCGCTTGCGGATGCGGCTAGTTTGCGCGGTGTGCTGGCGGGATATCGGCTGAATGCCAATCTGGATTTTCTGTTCGCGGTGTTTGAGGAGAAGGGCGTTACCCATATCTACTATCGGGGGCGCATTGTTGATGATGCACCTGCCGGCGCGGATGTACGCTACGTGCCGCTCGGCGCGATTCCCTGGGACAGAATTCGCGATCCAGCCGTTGCGTCAATGCTGCGACGCTATGTGAAGGAGAGAACGGAGGATGCGTTCGGTATTTATGTGGGTGATGTGGAGAAGGGGATGGTGCAAGCGTTAGGGTGATTCAGGGTGATTCGGTCCCCGTCGCCTGAATGCCGATAACCTCACCGACGCGTTGATCCGCGGCTTTCGCGAGCAACCGGCGCACATGCAACCGGCGCACATCGGGACTTGTCGGCGACGCGATCCATACCCGTGCATCGGCTGCCGCTGCCTATGTGACCCCAGTGAACGTCGCCGGATCGCGATGATGCTCGATACATTCGGCTAAAAAACAACCCCAGGCGAGCAAACTGCGGGCGAACAAAAGGCGAACAATCAGACGGAAACTGCCGTTTCCCGAATGACCGGGCGGACGGTTCCTGAATCTTCAGATAGCGCTGCTCAAATGGCGCGCAGGGACACTCGCCCGATGCCGCAAGGCATTGCGGGTGCAGGGCGCTGCTGTTTGCATCAGTGGTTCTCACCGGGTCCTGGCGAGTGGCTTTAAACCCGGTAAAACTCGATATCTTGCCCGGCATGCACGGCGCGTTTCAACCACTCTGGCATGTCGCCCGTCCCGTCCCATGTGTCGCCGCTAGCGCTTCTGAATACCGGCGTGGTGCCGTTGGCGCTCTCTGGTAACGAAGGCATAGACGGCAGTGCGCGCTTTGACGCCGCGCTCGAACCGTTGGTCATGGGAGGAGGGGTGACGGAAACCTGCACGTCGGCCAGTGCTTCGGCCAGCGCTGTTTCGGTAATGCCAAACTCAGCCATTCGGCTGCGCAAATAGGCAATGATGCTGTCTCGCTTTCTTTCGTCCACGGCTGTCCTGATTCAGCTTTTACTTTCTTGAAGGCGAGCCATCTGCCCGCGCGGACCGGGGCGGCTCGAGGAATGTGTGGGTTGACTAAAATCGTGGCGCGCCGAGTGACGCGCGTCAATTAGTGTAATACCGCAAATTGCCGCTTTAACTCGCAGCGCCCGATAATCGGACTCCTGCGAGCAAGCGGCTCGACAAACTGGTTACTGTGTTTGAGATCGGTGCGAGATGCGTAAGCCGCCGAATCAGCGGCTGAAAGCTCACGACCAGATCGGTGCACGGCTGGCGACTGCTCATGTTTCAAAAGCACCATGGTGCAGTCGCTAATTTCAACAATTCGTCCAGACAACCGCGGGCGCCACGAAGAAATGATAGCGCCGAATGCCGCTATTGTATGCCTAAATCATTTTAGCGATTATGTTGCTCGCCCGGTAATTCTGCGCCGTGTGCACGAATTGCCGCAATTAGTTCGGCCGGCGTGATTTCATAGCGCACCTCACGATGGATGCCGGCCTTCCTTTCATCAATCTCTATCAGCAGAACGGCCTTGCCATCCGGTGCAGGTTCGAGGCGCAACGTCCGCACTTCCTGACCGGTGGCTTCATCGCGCTCCGTCAGCAAGGTCATGGATCCTGTGGCGGGACTTCTGGTCATTCCTTTTCTCCCTTCCGATATCCAACATCTTATCTGTTGAGACCCTTCGAACGGCTTACCCGCCACTGACGTTCACAGGAAGGCACTAAAAGCGGGCGCAGGACGGCGGATCTCAAAGCCGCCAACCTCATTATTGCTTGTCAAAACGATACCCGTCCAGCGTCCGAATGCGTGTTCGTCAGGCCGCTTAACAGTCGACATCAAGTTGACTTCCGGTTGACATCCGGGAGCCATGCAGCCGACCTTACGCTGCCCCTACGCCGCCAACGCCGTACGGGCCTGCGCCGCGATCTCGAACGAGCGCAGACGGGCCGCGTGATCGTAAATCTGCGCGGTCACCATCAGCTCGTCCGGCTGGGTTTGTTCGATCAGCGAGGCAAGTCCGGCCTCCACCTGACGCTGGTCGCCGATCACCGAGCAGGCGAGCGAATGCTCCACGCCGGCGCGTTCCGCCTCGTTCCAAGGAATCTGCTTGACGGGCGGCGGCAACTGGCCCGGCGTGCCGCGTCGCAGGTTGATGAACTGCTGTTGCAACGATGTGAAGAGAAACTCTGCTTCTTCCGTGGTGTCGGCGGCAAAAACATTTACGCCGACCATCGCGTAGGGGCGGTCGAGTTGCTTCGACGGGCGGAACTGGCTCCGGTAAACCTGCAGCGCGGTCAGCAGGTAGTCGGGCGCGAAATGCGAAGCGAAGGCGAACGGCAGGCCAAGCGCGGCAGCGAGCTGGGCGCTGAAGGTGGACGAGCCGAGCAGCCAGATCGGCACGTTCAATCCGGCGCCGGGGACGGCGCGCACACGCTGGCCTTCCACCGGATCGGCGAAATAGCGCTGCAATTCCACGACGTCATCGGGGAAATTGTCCGCGCTGCTCTGAAGATCGCGGCGCAGCGCGCGAGCCGTCGTCTGGTCGGTGCCGGGCGCGCGGCCAAGGCCAAGATCGATGCGTCCGGGAAACAGCGACTCCAGCGTGCCGAACTGCTCGGCGATCACAAGCGGCGCGTGGTTCGGCAGCATGACGCCGCCTGAGCCGACGCGGATCGTGCTCGTTCCCGCAGCGACGTGCCCGATCACCACGGACGTCGCGGCGCTGGCAATCCCGGTCATGTTGTGATGCTCGGCCAGCCAGAATCGCAGGTAACCGAGTTTTTCGGCGTGCTGGGCTAGTTCGCGCGAGTGGCGGAACGCGTCGGCGGCAGTAGACCCGACGGGAACTGGGGATAAATCGAGAACTGAAAACGGGATCATTGCGGCTTCCATGACTTCGTGTATGGCGGCGCGCGGGCACCGGCGATCCGGATCCCGTCAAGCACCAATCCCGGACGAAAATCCAGGACGCACCTCAGGGCGCACCTTACACGCGGGTAAAAGCCGATTGTGCCGAAAGTCAGGAAAGTCTGCCGTGACCGCCCTCAGGCGAGGCGGGGATAACCGCGTTTAACGGCGTCAGTTTCGATTTCAACAATGCTCTCGTAGTGGTCTAGCGGACGCCTCGAAAAACCGCCGAGCTTGAGCCGTTTTGCCAGAGAACGATCGTGCGCGACGGCGTCGGCGAGTGCGCTTACCAGCGCCTCGATACCCTCCGGGGGCACCCGTTTCGATGCAATCAGCGGCAAGCCTGGCGAACTTCGTGTCGTGCCGATTTCGACTAAACCACGGGCAAGATCCGGAACGTGCTCGAGTACGAACGCGAAGCTCACGCAGTCGATGGCGGCAATATCGGCATGGTCGTCCTGCAGGGCTTGCAGCGACGCCAGGTGCCCACCCGTTTCGATCACTGATGCAAAGAACGGTCGGCCGCCGGCAAGCGGTGCAACCGCGCCGCGCAGCAAGTTCATGCCGCTGTTTGAATCGGGGGTGTTGTACGCCGCGCGCAGACCGCGGCATTGCGCGAGCGACGTGACCTGGGCTGCAGCCCTCGCGACCAGGACGCTGTGATAATCGCCGGCTTCACAGCCATCGATGGTGAAAACTGGCGTAGTGACTAGTTGCACGCGTCCGCCGAGCGCCCGTACCAGCGGATAGCCGCATGTCTGCGACAGCAGCAGGTCGTCACGCAGCCAGAATTCCTGCAGGGAGGTCCCGGGATCGACTATGGAGAGCGTGTCGCCGCGGGCGTCAAGCCACGGCCGCAGGCGCCGGTGAACATGATCGAGCAAAACGCGCCAGTCGCCGGCAAGTTCCGGCGTGACGTTGTACATCGGTAATGCGGCCACCCAGTTCATGCAAATTCTTTCCCATTACGCCAGCCGATACTCATACCGGCACCTGGCCGGAAAGACACATCAGACAGGCTGCGCGGCGTCGCCGCCAAGCGTTGTTGAGCCGGCAGGCCCAGCCTGAGCTTGCGCAAGCTGATTGGCGGCCCGTGCATGAAGCGGATGCAATGCGGGCGCAACCGGTTGGACGCCGTGCCGCACCAGCCATTCCTGATAACCACGCACGATAAAACCGCCATTACGCACCCGATACGCGTCCCGATGCCCATGATAAACGCTTGCCAGCGCGAACCACGGCACGCTCGGCAGGTCGTGATGAACGGCGTGAAAATTGTTGTTGAGGAACAGAAGGCGCCACGCCCACGATGCTTCGTTGATGACCGTGCGTTCGGGCACGTGATCGGCTGCGCGATGTTCCTGGAACGAACGGATCGCGCTCAACGCGAGTGCCGGATAGCCAATGCCGAATGTGAAAAGCGCGGGACTGATGCCGCAGCGGCGCTGGAGCCATGTCGCGAGAAGTCCGAGCAGGACGAGATGCAAGGCCCACGCGCCGGCGATACGGCCATTGCCCCGCGCAATCTGGGTGAACGCGGACACAATCGTTTCCACGATGGAAAACCAGGGGCCGAGCACAATGCGCCCCAGGAACGTGTTGCGGATAACCAGCAGGAATCGTACAACCGCGCCGGCGCCGCGCCAGCGTTCGGCGGAAACGAAATAGCTTTCCGGGTCGAGATCGGGATCGGTGAGATGAACGTCGTTATGGTGGCGCAGATGCGACTGACGATACACCGCGTAAGGAAACCAGACCGCGAGCGGGGCGACGCCGAGCAGCGCGTTGAACAAGGGGAAGCGTGTCGGGTGGCCGTGCAGGAGTTCGTGCTGCAATGACAAATACAGGCACGACAGTACGGCGAGAATGCTTGCCGCCAGCGGTAAGCCGATCGACTGGGCGTTAAGCGCTGTTGCGAACCAGCCGCCATAGATGGCTACGATCAGAAGCCAGGTGGGCCATTCGCTGCGCCAGCGCCAGGACGCGCGTAGCTGATGTATCCGATGGCGTTGAGCATCGTCTATATAAAGGCTCATGGCAATTCAGTGACAGAACGAGCCACGATCTTAACGACGCTTCGCCGCCTGCCAAACCAAGCATTCCCGCTAAGCTTGTTCCCCTGCGAAGAATCGAGGATCGAGCGGTTGAACGCGGTGAAAGTTAGTGGGCCGGGGAGGGCCATCTCAATGCGACGACGAAGCGCTGGAACGATAGACACCCTTGAAACACGACATCTGGCGGCCTGAAGGCCGCCGTCGATTACGCGCGCGATGCGCGATGGCGAAAGCGCCGTGGTTACGCCGCTTTCGCCCAAAGCCTGTTGGTTGTTCTTTTGCGCCCGGAGGTGGGGTCGCTCTGTGGTTGCGAGAACGAGTCCAGCACTTTACGCAACGCATCTACCCGACGCCTTTGCGCCGGCACCAGCACGTAGTCGGTGCAGACTGCGTTCAAGCGTTCGTGCCAGTATTCGACGTTGAGCGTGCCGGCCGGTTTCTGACTCATCGCCCGAAGCTGGCCTATGGCCCGTTCGATGTGCTGAAGCTCCGCATCGGCCTGTGTCGACGTTCTTGGACCTTCTGACGTCGGCGTTCTTTTGGCTTTCATCCTGCGCCCCCATTCTTGCCGGCCAGCTTCTGAGCACGTTGTCGATTCTATCGATGACTGGTGTGTTCATTGCTGCGTCCAGCTATACCCCTTCGCCTGCGCGTTTTATGCTCGCGTTGGGCGGTCCCCGGTTTGATTCGACCGTTGATACATAGTCGCAAGGGCTGGATTCACGCACCGTCTGAAATCGCACATTGAAGGCACCCAGCGCGCGATTAACCGGGCGATGCAAACGTTTTCCGTGGGCTGGGGCACGAAGCAAGTACGCCGAACGACGCTAATACCCGGCGGAACAATACTTGAGGCTGGCAGTGGGATGCCGCGCAGGCAGGAGAGAGATCGAGAGATCGTTATGAAGGAGCTTCGAAACAGCTTCATAGCAGCTTCGTAGAGCTACCAAGCGGCTTTAACGACGCAGGCGCGTCGAGTACGCCCAAGACATCAAGTGACGTGCGCGAGAGCGCGTCACGCGTCTTCGGGAGCCCGAGGCTTGCCGCTGCGTTTTATCTGCTCGTCCATTGCCAGGTCGAGCTTGCTGACGCGTCGCGGTTTCTCTGGTTTGAGTCCGTTCACAAAGGCCACGAAATCGTCCATGGTCTGCGGTGCGGAAAGTTTTTGCTCACCGCTTGCCGCCCGATCGACGAGATAGAACAGGCCGCCGTTCAGGCTAACGGCGGCATAGTGCGGGTTGCCGGAGCGTGTCTTGAGCCGCTCCACGGCGTTGATAGCTTTAGTCGAGCGCACGATCAGCCCGGCAAAAGAGCAAGCCCGAAGGTGTCATGAAACCGGCGCCATGAAACACCTCGCTAAACCGGTTCAAGGTCAAAATCAAACTCAAGGTCAAGGCGCGCATTTCTTGCTCGCGCCTTCGAGCCACAGGTTCGACACATGCCGCTCGCCCGGATAAAACCGGTACGACGTTTCACCGTTATCGAAGCGAACCTTGATCACGTTGGAATCGCCGAATTCAAGCATCGTGCCTTGCGGAATGGGTGTTTGCTTGAATGTGGCGTTGTGTTTCTTCGCTTCATCCGTCAGGCACTGGACGATGCTCGTCACCGACGCGTTAGGCGCCGTTTCGACTTCCGGCTGACCGGCATCGGCGTTATGGAACTGGGTGGTACACGCTTGCAGCAAAAACAGCGGAAGCGCGAGAGCGCAGGCAATCTTTTTCATGGTGTCCTTCAATGTTTGCGACTGACTTTTCTACGAAGTGTTCGACTACAGCACGACTACGGCAATCTGACATTACAGCATAGCGGCCTTACGGTTTCCGTCCGCGCGGAGGCCGCACGGCGAGGACGAAAACCTGCGGCCGCTCAAAAGACCTCGGGGACCGTCACGCATCGTCGCCGGCATTCAGGCATCCGGCGGCACGCCGAGAAGTTGCATGGTGCCGCCGACCACGCCTGAAAACACGGGCCCAGCCACCGTCCCGCCGTAGTAGGAGCCGGCTGACGGCTCATCGATCATCACGGCAACAATCACTTGCGGGTCGCTCATCGGCGCCATGCCAACGAACGACGCGCGATACTTGTTCGCCGCGTACGTGCGTCCGATCTGTTTGCGGGCCGTGCCGGTCTTCCCACCCACGCGATACCCCTCTACCGCTGCCGCACGTCCCGTGCCACGGGGTCCCATCGCGAGTTCAAGCATGTTGCGCACTGCCGCTGCAGTCGCGGGTTTCGTGACTTGCACGGGTTCCCGTGTAGCCTGGCCGCGAATCAAGCTGGACTGCCGGAACTCGCCATTGCCCGCGTAAGCCGTATAAACCTGTGCAATTTGCAACAGCGACAACGACAGGCCATATCCATAGGCCATGGTCGCCTGCTCGATCGGGCGCCAGCGTTGGTACGCACGCAGACGTCCGGTCGCCGCGCCCGGGAAAGTCAGGTCCGGCACCTGGCCGATGCCGTACTCGCGATACTTGTCCCACACTGTTTGCGGGCGAAGCTTGAGCGAGAGTTTCGTCAGCGCAATATTGCTCGACATCTGCACGGCTTCGGAGACCGTGATGACACCGTGGTTCGATGTATCGTGGATCACGTTCGGCCCGAGCTTGAACGTCCCTGGCGATGTGTCGATACGCGTGTCCGGCCGTACGTACCCAAGGTCGATAGCCAGCGCCGCCACCAGCGGCTTGATCGTCGAGCCCGGCTCGAACGTGTCGGTCAGCGCGCGGTTGCGCAACTGCTCGCCGGTCAGGCGTGCACGGTCGTTGGGGTCGAAGGTCGGATAGTTCGCGAGCGCGAGGATCTCGCCGTTCTTCGCGTCAAGCACCACAACGCTACCCGCGCGCGCTCGATGCTTCGTGATGGCGGCGGCCAGTTGCGTGTGCGCGAGCTGCTGGATCCGGCGGTCGATAGTCAGATGAATGGTCTCGCCATTCTCCGGCAACGCGACCTCGCCGATCTCCGACACCACACGGCCAAGCCGGTCGCGGATCACTTCACGCTGACCGTGCTCGCCGGTCAGCCGGTCGTTTGCCGCGAGTTCTATGCCCTCCTGGCCCTTGTCTTCAATATCGGTGAAGCCGACCACGTGAGCCGCCGATTCTCCTTCGGGATAGAAGCGTTTCGTGTCGGCCACAAGCGTTATGCCTGCAAGCCCGGTTTCCGCAATACGCGTGGCCGTGTCGGCATCGACTTGCCGTTTCAGCAGCACGAATGAGCGCGAAGCGTCGAGGCGGCGGGTTAGTTCCTTCTCGGGCATGTCGATCAGGCGAGCGATTCCCGGCACTGTCTCGCGATCAAAGCGCGAGGGCGTGGCCCAGATCGCATAGGTCGCGAGACTCACGGCCAGCATCGCGCCGTTGCGGTCGACTATGCGTCCGCGCGTCGCGCTGAGTTCCAGCGTGCGTTGATAGCGCTTTTGCCCCTCGCCGATATAAAAGTCCTGGTTCACGACCTGCACCCACAGCGCGCGTGCGGCGAGCGAAGCGAACGCACCGAACATCAGCAGCACGACCAGCGTGGAGCGCCACCGGGGCAGCCGGCTTTCGAGCACCGCGTTTTTCACGGGCGTCCGATAAGATTCATGGGCTCGCTTAGCGGTTTTACGCATCGTGACGATTCAGGACGTGGTGGACGTGACGGACGTGGACAAGCGGACGATGCGCTCGAACACGGCATCGAGTCCGCCGGCCGGGGTTTCACGGCGGGTGTCGGAATCGCTGTCGGCCAGCGGGAGCACGAACGTGTCTTGCAGCACGCCGCGCAACTCTTCAGCGCTGGCGAGTTCGCGTTTGGATTCTCGCGTGGATTCGGTATTGCCACGCTGGGTCAGGCTCGTGTCGAACAAGGTCCGCCGCTGTCCGGGCATGACCCTTGCCACGATGAGATGGTCCACGAAGATCGACTCGGGATGCGTCGACACATAGTGGTTCGCCATGGCGTAGTCGGCGGGAAATTGCGGTTCGAGGTCGAAACGGTAGATCGGCCTCCAGGTATCGCCCAGCTTTACTTGCAGCAGGAAATCGCCGCGCTCGATCAGGTCAAGACGAAACGGCTCGTGCGGCGTCGCCTGTTCGCGGCCCGTGTCGAACAGCAGCGGGGCGGTCAGCGTCATGCTGCCGAAGCCGACGTCCGCGAGCCAGGTGTTGTCGGGCGTTTCGACCAGCAGCATCATGTGGGTGCGCGGCGTCATGGCGGCGGGATCGTTCCACAGTACACGCGCGGCGAGACCTGTGGTCTCGAAGCCGAGCGTGTTCAGTACCGCGCGAAACAGCAGGTTGTGTTCATAGCAATACCCGCCGCGCCGCGCGCTCACGAGCTTCGCGAACACGGACTCCAGGTCGAGACGCGGCGTGCGCCCGAGCAGCGAGTCGAGGTTTTCGAACGGAATGAATTGCGGATGTAGCCTATGCAGCGCGTGCAGCGTCTCTGATGTAGCCTGCTGAGGCCCGCGGCTGGACTCAACAAAGCCGATGCGGTCGAAATAGGCGGCGAGTTGCGCCGGGGAGAGTGTCTGATTCATGTGGAACTCCTGCACGGGTAATGGAAACGAGGCCGGGCGAGCCGCCGCGAGGTGCCGACATTCTACGGCACAGCGCCCGTGCCGATTACAGATTGCATACACCAGACAAGCACAACCAGGCCGTTTGGGCAGGATTTTGAACTGTGACGTGCCCAACATGGTCTTTAATAAGCAGTGCGCTCAACTCTTCTTTCAAAGAACCCTATGTCGACCTCACTCGCTACCGCAACTTCCTCCCCGCAACCTGCCGGCAAGCATCCCGCCCCGCCTTGCACGCTCGTCATCTTCGGCGCAGCCGGGGACCTGACCAAACGGCTGCTGATGCCGGCGCTATACAACCTGTCGTCCGATGGCCTGCTTGACGACAAGATGAAGATCATTGGCGTGAACCACGGCGAGCTCGAGACGAGCGCCTGGCGGGACCAACTGACCGAGTCGCTGAAAAAATTCGCCGCGGATAAATCCGGTGCCTTTCACACGGCGAATTTCGATGACAAAGCGTGGAGCTGGGTTGCGGATCGCCTGCAATACGTGGCTGGCGAGTTCGAGACCGACGACGTATTTAACAAGCTCAAGCAGACACTGGGTGACAGCGGAAATGTCATTTTTTATCTCGCTGTCAGTTCGCGCTTCTTCAAACCGATCGTCGAACGGCTGGGCCGGGCGGGATTGATGAAGGAGAGTGACCAGGGCTTCCGGCGCGTGGTGATCGAAAAGCCTTTTGGGCACGACTACGCATCGGCCAAGGACCTCAACGAGAGCATTCTCAAGTTCGCCGGCGAGAACCAAATTTATCGTATCGATCATTTTCTCGGCAAGGACACGGTGCAGAGCATCCTTGCGGTGCGCTTCGCGAACGCGTTGTTCGAGCCCATTTTCCGGCGCGAATACATTGATCACGTGCAGATCACGGCGGCGGAAACCATTGGCGTGGAAGCGCGCGGCGGGTTTTACGAGCAGACGGGCGCCTTCCGCGACATGGTGCCGAACCATCTGTTCCAGTTGCTCGGCATGGTCGCCATGGAACCGCCGAATTCATTCGACGCAGAAGCCGTGCGCGACAAGAAAGCCGAAATTTTCGACGCGATCCAGCCGCTGAAACCCAATGACGTGGTGCTCGGGCAGTACGAAAAATCCGCGACCATGGCGGGGTATCGGGAAGAAGCCGATGTCGCGCCGGATAGTCAGGTCGAGACCTATGCGGCGGCGCGGGTGTTCGTCGAGAACTGGCGCTGGGCCGGCGTGCCGTTTTATCTGCGCACCGGCAAGCGGATGACGGCGCGGCGCACGGAAATATCGGTGCAACTGAAAGCGGTGCCGTTCCTGCTGTTCCGCGACACGCCTGTGGACACCCTTGTGCCGAACGTACTGACGTTGCGTATCGACCCGGAACACGGCACGAGCTTCGATTTCAACGTGAAGGTGCCTGGACCCGTGATGCAGGTTGGGGCCGTCAAGTCATCGTTCAAGTACGGCGATTTTTTCGATGAGAAGCCGAACGTCGGTTACGAAACGCTGTTGTACGACTGTATGCTCGGCGACGAGACGCTGTTCCAGCGCGCCGACAGCATTGAAACAAGCTGGAAGGCGGTTGACCACGTGTTGCATCCCGAAGGCGGCCCGTTGCCGGTACATGGCTACACTGCAGGCAGCGCGGGACCGAAGGAAGCCGACGACCTGTTGAAGGCCGACGGCCGCGCCTGGCGCCCGCTGGCAGACGAGCACACGCAAAAGACCGATCACGACGACAAGAACTGAGGAGAACAGTATGGGGACAGCAGCGCGCAAGGCAGCAGTGAAGAAGACGGCGGCGAGCAAGGCGAGCGCGGGTAAGAAAACAGCCACAGCCAAGACGACCAAGCGCACGACCGTGAAAGAACGGATTCTCGCCATTGATGTAGGTGGGACGGGCCTGAAAGCGGCGATTATCGATGCGCACGGGAAGATGGAAACCGAGCGGGTAAAGGTGGCCACGCCGCATCCTTGTCCGCCGGACGTGCTGGTTCAGAAGCTGGTGGAACTGGTCGGGCCGCTGTTGACGCCGCTGCCGGCCACGGAGATCTCGATTGGCTTTCCGGGCGTTGTGCGGGACAACCACGTGCTGACCGCGCCGAACCTCGGTAACGAATTCTGGCGCAACGTGCCGCTCGCGGACCTGCTGGCCGAACACTTGGGGAGCCTGCCGGTGCGCATTATCAACGACGCCGAAATGCAGGGACTTGCCGCCATCGAAGGGAAGGGCATCGAGTTCGTGCTGACGCTTGGCACGGGCGCCGGCACCGCGCTTTTCCGCGATGGCGAACTCATGCCGCATCTCGAGCTGGCGCATCATCCGGTCAACAAAAACAAGACGTACGACGAATATATCGGCAATGCGGCGCGCGACAAGGCGGGCAACAAGCGCTGGAATCGCCGGGTGGAGAAGATCATCGGCATCCTGAGTTCGCTAGTGAATTACGACCGCCTGTGGATTGGCGGCGGCAACGCAGCCAATCTCAATTTCGCCTTGCCGGATAACGTGAAAGTGGTCTCGAACGAGGCGGGCATTGAAGGCGGCGCACGGCTATGGCACCCGCGTTCAGTGCGCGAGACGCGGCAATTGCCGGCCGGAGCGTTTGAATGACATCCATTGGCGCTACTGGTCTGAAGCTCAGTTCCGGTCATGGCGATGCGGAGCAGGCGCTGGCGGCCTTGGCGAAGGTCGAGCTCGTGATTTCGGATTGCGACGGCACCTTGCTCTACACGGACAAATCGCTTGGTGAGCCCGCGCAGGAAGCCGTGCGCAATCTCACCGCCGCGGGTGTCCGCTTCACGGTGGCGAGCAGCCGGCCGGGCAAGGGCATGCATTCGATTGTGGAAACGCTTGGGGTCCAGTCGCCGTTTGCCGCTTTCAACGGCGGCAAACTCGTCGATCCCGCCGGCTGGAAGACCCTCAGCGCCCACTGGTTGCCGCGCGACGCCGCGCAAACGGCCCTGGAAAGCCTGGAGCGCGACGGAGTGGACGCGTGGGTGTTCATCGACGACCAGTGGTACATCACGAATCCCGGCGGAGAATACGTGCCGCTGGAGCGCCGGACAGTGGGATACGACGCAGTGGTGGTCAAGCGTTTTGACGATATTGACCTGGACTCGATCGAAAAGATCGTGGCGTCGACGAAGGACGCTGCGTTGCTTCAACGCAAGGAGGCGGAGTTCCAGGACACGCTCAAAGGCCGCGCCATGGCAATGCGCTCACAAACCTATTATCTCGACATCACGCATCCGCTCGCGAACAAAGGCGAGGGCGTGCGCGAACTGGCGCGGCTGGCGGGCGTTGCGCTGGAAAACGTGGCGGTGCTGGGGGACATGGGCAACGACGTCGCCATGTTCGATGTGGCGGGCGTTTCCATTGTGATGGGTCAGGCGTCAGCAGACGTTCAATCGCACGCGACGTTTGTGTCGGCCACGAACGATAAAGACGGCTTTGCCGCAGGCCTCAACGGATTGCTGGCGGCCCGAAAGGGAAAATGATTGTGCGGTCAAAACCGCGTGAGTTGAATGCGCGCGAAAGCATACGCGCAAGAGAGCGACATCGGCGCCATGCGATGCTGACCAGCAGCATCCAGCGGTGGCGCCGACGAAGCGTTGCTCTCGACTCCGGCGAACAGGACTGCGCGGGACTCGCTTTAACAGCGCGTCACGACAGCTTTCTGCTTAGCGGCGACGCATTTGCGGACGCTGACCGCCGCCCGTTGCGCGTTCGTCCTTGTGCCGGAAGTTGATCCGGCCTTTCGTCAGGTCATACACCGACAATTCCAGCGTCACACGGTCGCCCGCGAGAATCCGGATGTGGTTCTTGCGCATGCGGCCCGATGCGTACGCGCCCACGACCACGCCGTTGTCCAGCGTCACGCGGTAGCGGCTGTCGGGAAGCACTTCATCAACAATGCCGTCCAGCTCGAGTAACTCTTCTTTCGCCATATAAAGCTCCTTAAATCATTCATTCGTTGCGATTGTATGCGAGACCGGCCCGACCTCGCGATGCCTTTTAACGCCTAACAGTCGCGTCTAGTCACAGATCCGCAACAGTCTGGCCGTCGATCTGGCCGTCGATCAGCTTTTCCGCATGCAACAAGCACGCCCGGCGAGCCTGGCCGCCGTTTTCGAACGATCCAGCCTGTTCAATGCGGAAGACGCGGCTTTCGCCCGTTGCTTCCTCGCCTGCCGGCGGCGCGCGGCGGATGCGTACGGACGCTTCGTAGCCGGTATCCGCTGCACGAACCGCCGCACCGCCGTCACGGGCGCCACGGGGGTAAATCAGCGGATGAATTTCATAACCTTTGTACGTCTTAAGCGGCTTGACCAGTTCTTTCATAATTCCTGAATTCCTGTATGGCGCCCGCCCGGGCATCGAAATGGTGCGGCCGATGCCTTGAAAACCGCTCCGCCGACCGTTCAGCGCCCCTTGGCACGTGCGGTCGACAAGCGCTTACGAGCAATAATCGAGCGAAAAATCGAGCAAAAAATGACGCGCGGCGCACACATGGCGCAGCCGCTCGCTGGGCTGTAGGTGTTGAAGAACGTCGCGGTAACACGTGTGCCGCCCAATTTGCGCTGCCCATGCATTACCCATGCAACCATGCGCGGTACAGCGCGTGGAAACAAGCAACCGTCGACGTCGCTGCTGTTTAAACTTTGAAGACGAATGCAGGGCCGCGACCGGTTGCGGAGCCCACACTGCCGGGGCGATGACATTCAGCCAAGGGGTTGCGCTGAAATGTTGGGTGGATCGCTGTTGCCGTGGCAAACACGCTGCGCCATAGGCGCACTATGTAATATTAGACAGCAAATCAGAAAAAAGTTCCGCTGTCGCCGGAGGCCCCGCCTCTCGATGCTGCAATGCTAACGTGCCCGTCGACGGCAACCGCGCGGTTACTTGTCGAATCGTTTTCCGTCATCCCAACCGCTTTCCAGCGGCATCGAATGCTCCATTATAACCATCATAGCCATCCTGCCTTGCGGAACCGCCAGTAAAGGCCAATGTCCACCGCCAGCATCACGCCGATGACCGCCGGATAACCATAGGTCCAGTCGAGTTCCGGGATGCGGTGGAAGTTCATGCCGTAGATCCCGGCGATCATGGTGGGCACGGCAAAGAGCGCCGCAAACGAGCCCAGCCGCTTGGTCACTTCGCTTTCCGCCAAAGAAATCAGGCCCAGGTTGACCTGGATCGCCGTCACGATCATTTCGCGGCGTCCCTCGATCGTTTTCACGATACGCAGCAGGTGGTCGTAGACATCGCGGAAATAGTCCTGCATACCGGTACAAATGCCCGGTGCGCGGCCGCCGTAGAGCTTGCTGACCGCTTCCAGCAGCGGCGCGGTGTGATGCAGCAGCACGAGCCGGCGCTTCAGGGAATACAGGTCTTCAATGATCACCCGCGACGCCGCCGACCCATTGCGCTCGAAAATGCGTTCCTCGAGTTCGTCGAGTTCTGCACCGAGCGTCTCCAGAATGGGGAAATAGCGGTCCACTACGTTGTCGATCAGCGCGTACATCACGAACGCCGGGCCGTGTTCCAGCAAATGCGGCTCGCGCTCGCAGCGCTGGCGCACGTCCTGGAACCCCTGGCTCGTCCGGTTGCGAACGGAGAGCACATAGTTGCTGCCTACAAACACGTTGATCTCGCCGACCACCAGTTCGTTGTCGGTATCGAGTTCCACCGTGTGGAGCACGCAAAACAGCGAGTCGGCGTATTCGTCGATCTTTGGACGCTGATGACCTTTCTGGGCGTCTTCCACAGCGAGTTCGTGCAGCCCGAACTGATGCGCCATATGCGCGAGTTCGCCCGGCCCGGGGTCTTTCAGCGCGACCCACACGAAGCAGTCGGGGACGTCCCGATAGGTCGCGATGTCGTCGATAGCGACGTCGGCGAGCTTGCGGCCTTTTTGGTAAGCCGCACAATTGACCAGCATAGATTCCTGCCTCTCTCGCCCGATGATGGAACCGGCGCATGCCGCCTTTTGCGAAGACAGGCAGCGCGTGACGGGGGCATGGCCGGACTTGCCGTGAATCTTAGCGGATTTGTCAGGCGCTTACTGCGCGAGAGCCGTCTTCCGTCGTCCTGCAACGCAGCCGCCGCGCAAGTCACGTCTCGCTATGCGAGTAGTCCGAAGTCATCTCTGAACTGAGCCGCGGCGTTTCCATCTGCGGCGCTAGCGTGTTGTCGCGTTTCGTGAGCTTGCCTTCCACGGAAGCGCCCACGTCCATGCGCAGTTGCTGGTAGTAGATGTTGCCGTTCACATGCGCATTCGATTGCAGCTCGACAAAATGTTCCACCGTTACGTCGCCGGTGATGGTTCCGTTGATCACGATGTCGTAGGCATTGACGTTGCCCGTGATCGAACCCTGGTCGCTGACCACCAGCAGCGTCTGCTCGCCCGCACGGCCGGTCACGTTACCCTTGACGTGGCCATCCATGCGCAGGCCGTCGCTGAATTCGAGGTTGCCGGCTATCTGGACATCGTGTGCGATCAGCGTAGCTAGCTTGGCTTGACTGACGCCGGGAGATTTTTTCTTGAACATGGGAAACCCCTTCTGGTCTGGATTGCAAAATGGTTGCCGGTATTGGGCGGAGCGGTGTGCCGGCGTGGAGGGCGTGGAGGGTGGCTCAGGGATCGGTCAGTTGGACTTATCCCGCTGACGCTTGAGGAAGGTCAGGTCAGTTCGCATTCGGTGAATTTCTGCCAGGCTTTCAGACGCTTGTTGCTCCATGACGAGCCGTGTCGCCACTTCATGGTCGAGCGCGATGCGCGCCTTCGAAAGTTGCTCGCGGATCTCGCGTTCGGACATGGGCGGCGCGCACAAGGCGTCGGCCTTCTTGCTGATGTCGCGCGATGTGACGAGCGCAAAGCCGGCCGCTGCCAGCGCCGCCGCCGCGCAGGCGGCGGCGATCGTGCCGAGCAGCAACATGGGCCAGGTCGGGCCGCGTCGCGACGTCAGGGAATAGGTGCGGCGCGTGAGCTTGTGCGTCGGCCTGTTTCGATCAGCTTGCGGCATCGGATTTCAGCTTGAAGAGCGCGAGATAAGGTTTGGGATTGACCTGCGTGCCATCGATAATCACCTCGAAGTGCAAGTGCGGTCCGGTCGAGCGTCCGGTCGAGCCGATTTCGGCAATCTTCTGGCCGGGCATGACAAGATCGCCCACCTTCACGAATATCTTCGATGTATGCCCGTATCGGGTGATCACGCCGCTGCTGTGCTGGATATCGACCGCATTGCCGTAACCGCCGTGTGGTCCGGCTTGCACCACGCGGCCGCCGGCGCTCGCGAAGATGGCCGTGCCGGTGGGGGCGACCAGATCGACGCCCGGATGAAAGTTCAGGTGTCCCGTGAAGGGATCTATGCGGTTGCCGAACGGCGAGCCGGAACGCGCGCCGGGCGCGGGCTGGCGGCCTGGGAACGCCATGTATGAAGCGTAATGCGCGAGCACGGCGTCATCGAGCGCTCCGATAGTTGCATCGAGACAATCCAGCGCGCTTTGCGTGCGCTTCAGGCGCTGGGGCGCGGACCCGGTTTGAGCGGCGCGCTGGGCGTCGCAGAGCCGCGGTGGCAGGGACGGACCGCCCGAGGCGCTGCTGTCCAGCGGCGATTCATCGTCGTTATCGGGCAGCGGCGGAACCACGTGGATGTCCGGCCGGTCAGCCGCGCGGCGCGCCGCTTTCAATTGTGCTTCGAAGTCCTGAAGTTCGTTCACTTGTGACACGAGTTCGATCACGCGCGGTTCGATATGCGTGAGTGTTGCGCTGATCTTGCCGAGTTCATCGATTTCATAGGAGCGCCGCTCTGTTTGCGACTTCTCTTCGGCTGCGTGGGTATTGCCCATGGCCGCACCAATGGCGATGCCGAGCGCGAGCGCGGCCAGGATCATCGCAATGACGGCGACGATCACCATGGCGCGGACAGTGCGCGCTTCGACGAAACGCACACGCTGGTGTGACACGTTCCGGCGTGACCAGATGACGAACGCCATCAGTGCACCGGGCGCGGCAAACGCGCAGGCAAAAGAAGACGTGCGAGCGGAGAATTACCGGTCTGTCTGCGAGTGTTAATAATGAGATGGATAAAGGTCACGTCCATGTGAAAACGCCGCAGCAGGGCTACGGCGGAAAGCCTTATGGGCGGACGATTATGCACCTGTTACGCGAATGCGTATCTCATATATAAGTGGAGCTGACTAAATGCGAAATTCACGGGCTCTACGTTTCGCTCCATAGCATCTCCCGCGCCTCGCCCATCAGCAGCGGACGATTGATTTCAGCCACTGTGCGCAGGAAGTTCCACACCGCTGTGATGCGTTTCAATTTGCGCAAATCTTCGCGGCAGGACAGATAAAACGCGCGCGTGACCACAATGTCATCGGCGAGAACGGGCACGAGGCGCGGGTCCTGCGCTGCCATGAAACACGGCAGGATCGCGAGCGAGCGGCCCTGCAGCGCGGCGTGATATTGCGCGATCACGCTGGTGCTGCGCCAACGCGAAACCGCACCCGGAACCGCGCGTTCGAGATAGAGCAGTTCGTAGCTGAACGCGAGGTCGTCGATATAACTCGCGAAGCGATGCGTTGTGAGGTCCTCCACCTTGGTGACCGGTTCGTGTTGATCGAGATACTCGCGCGTGGCGTAGAGGCGCAAGCGGTAATCGCAGAGTTTGGTGTAGACGGTTTGGCCGTGTTCCGGGCGCTCCAGTGTGACGGCTATGTCGGCCTCGCGTTTGGACAGGCTGACGAAGTGCGGCACCGGCAACAAGTCGATGGAAATCTGCCTGTGCGCGTCCTGAAAACGCGCGAGCTGCGGCGCCAGAAAGAAGCAGCCGAAACCTTCGGTCGAGCCCACCCGTACGTGCCCGGACAACGCGTGCCCGGAGTTGGCAATGTGCTCGGTCGCCGACTGAACCGTGGTTTCCATGGCGTCGACGTACGCCAGCAGGCGTTGCCCTTCGGCGGTCAGGATGAAACCGCCGCTGCGGGATTTGTCGAAGAGCAGGGTGCCGAGCGCGTCTTCCAGCGCCCGCACGCGGCGCGCGACGGTCGTGTAATCGACCCCCAGACGCTTCGCCGCGCCGCTTGCACGCTGGGTTCGCGCCACTTCCAGGAAGTACCGGAGGTCGTCCCAGTTCAGGTTGCTGATGCCCGGAGGCGTGCTTTTTTGCATATCGGATGGGTATTTGTATCCATACTTCGAAGAGATTTGCATAACTATACTGAACCTTGTGGACTCGCCCTGCACGTGCTGTGTACCTTTGCGTCATGGGCAAGCCGACAACATTCAAATAATCCGGAGACGACATTTCCCCTTGGCGACCCGCACGGCATCCGTGCGTGCGTCCGCGTCTCTCTCATCCCGTTCCGGCCCGGAACGTTCTCGTTTTCAAGGAGCCTCTCTCATGAATACCGCTGCTGACCGTCCGGCGCAGGCCGAACAATCCAACGCAGGCGTGCGCACGGCCAAATTGCTGATCGACGGCGAGTTCATTGAATCGACGACGCAGGAGTGGCGCGATATCGTTAATCCGGCGACCCAGGACGTGGTCGGCCGGGTGCCGTTCGCGACCAAGGCAGAAGTCGATGCCGCCATCGCGTCGGCAGCAAAAGCGTTCCAGACGTGGCGCCTGACGCCGCTCGGCACACGCATGCGCCTGATGCTGCGGTTCCAGGATCTGGTGCGCCAGAACATGAAGCGGATCGCGCAGACGCTGACAGCCGAGCAGGGCAAGACGCTGCCCGACGCCGAAGGCGATATCTTCCGCGGCCTTGAAGTGATCGAACATGCGTGTTCGATCGGCACGCTGCAGCAGGGCGAATTCTCCGAAAACGTCGCGGGCGGCGTGGATACCTACACGCTGCGCCAGCCAATAGGCGTGTGCGCCGGCATCACGCCGTTCAACTTTCCCGCGATGATCCCGCTGTGGATGTTCCCAATGGCGATCGTCTGCGGCAATACGTTCGTGCTGAAGCCATCGGAACAGGATCCGTTGTCCACCATGGAGCTGGTCGAGCTGGCGATCGAGGCCGGCATTCCGGCGGGCGTGCTGAACGTGGTGCACGGTGGCCGCGACGTGGTCGACGCCATCTGCACGCACCCCGACATCAAGGCAATTTCGTTCGTCGGATCAACGCATGTGGGGACGCACGTGTACAACCTCGGCAGCCAGCACGGCAAGCGCGTGCAGGCCATGATGGGCGCGAAGAATCACGCAGTTGTGCTGCCCGATGCAAACCGCGAGCAGACGCTGAACGCGCTTGCCGGCGCGGGTTTTGGGGCGGCGGGGCAGCGTTGCATGGCGACCTCCGTGGTGGTGTTCGTGGGGGCATCGAAGGACTGGTTGCCGGAGCTGGTCGAGCGGGCGCGCGGGTTGTCCGTGAACGGCGGCACGGAGGCGAATACCGACGTTGGCCCGGTCGTCTCGCGGGCAGCCAAGGAACGGATCCTCGGGCTGATCGACGCGGGCGTGAAAGAAGGCGCAACGCTTTCGCTGGATGGTCGCGATGTGAAGGTCGAGGGTTATGAGAAGGGCAATTTCATTGGCCCGACGGTGTTCTCAGGCGTCACCACCGACATGACCATCTATAAGCAGGAGATCTTTGGTCCGGTGATCTGCGTGCTGGAAGCCGCAACGCTTGACGATGCCATCGCACTGGTCAACCGCAATCCGATGGGCAACGGCGTCGGCCTCTTTACGCAGAGCGGCGCGGCCGCGCGCAAGTTCCAGAGCGAGATCGATGTTGGCCAGGTGGGGATCAACATTCCTATTCCCGTGCCGGTGCCGTATTTCAGCTTTACCGGCTCGCGCGGGTCGAAGTTGGGCGACCTCGGGCCGTATGGCAAACAGGTCGTGCAGTTTTATACGCAAACGAAAACCGTCACGTCGCGCTGGTTCGATGACGCCACCGTCAACGACGGCGTCAACACAACTATTTCGCTACGCTAAGCAGTTGTCCGTTTGAGATGTCCGGGCGAAATAAATAAGGGGAAACGCAATGGAAATCGGCTTTATCGGACTGGGCAACATGGGCGGACCCATGGCCGCTAATTTGCTGAAAGCAGGTCATTCGCTGACGGTTTTTGATTTATCGAAGACGGCGTTGCAGGCGGCTGTCGATGCAGGCGCGCGGACCGCCGTTTCGCCCCGTGAGGCGGCGCAGACAAGCGAGGTGGTGATCACCATGCTGCCGGCCGCCGCGCACGTGAAGGCGGTCTATCTGAATGCCGATGGCGTACTCGCCGGGGTGCGTCCGGGCGTGCCGTTGATCGACAGCAGTACGATCGATCCGGCGACCGCACGCCTGGTCGGCGAAGCCGCGTTGAAGCAGGGCAATCCGTTCGCCGATGCTCCCGTGTCCGGTGGCACTGGCGGCGCGCAGGCGGGCACGCTGACGTTCATGGTCGGCGCCGATGCAGCGCTGTTCGAAACACTCAAACCGGTGCTCGCGGGCATGGGCAAGAACATGGTTCAGTGCGGCGAAACGGGGACCGGTCAAATCGCTAAAATCTGCAACAACCTGCTCCTCGGTATTTCGATGATCGGCGTGGCGGAAGCGATGAAACTTGGCGCGTCGCTCGGAATCGAACCCAACAAGCTTGCAGGAATCATCAACACATCGACGGGACGTTGCTGGAGCGCCGATACGTGTAATCCCTACCCTGACGTTCTGCCGAATGCGCCTTCGTCACGCGGGTATACCGGGGGGTTCGGTGCCGACCTCATGTTGAAGGATCTCGGGCTGGCCGTTGATGCAGCGCGTCAAGTCAAGCAACCCATTTTGCTGGGCGCGCTCGCGCAGCAGCTTTACCAGACCATGAGCATGCAGGGCTTGGGCGGGTTGGACTTCTCCGCCATCATCAAGTTGTACGGTAGCGAGGATGCCTGATTAAAACCCGCTGGTTCCGAATTGCTGCAATGCATTTTATGTGACCTATTAAGCTGCGTTGCAGCATGGCGGTCGCTCTGCCATGCTAATCAAGGACATGGGGAATACGATGATTCGCTTCTTCTGATTTTGGCCTATTCTCAAAGCACGACGTTCTTGTCTTCATTCTTATTAGTAAGTAAATGATGAAGTCAGCGAAGCCGCTTTGAGTTGCTTATTAATTTATTTAGTTAGTTGATAAGTTAGTTGAGGCCAGCGAAATGCTGGCGGCAAATAGCCAGGATCAAGGAGAGCCAGATGCAAACAACTCGTCACTTTCACATGGAATTGCGGCACGCAACGCTGCCGACCTACGTGTTCAGCTACCTGTTCCCATTGGTGCTGTTGGCGTATGAGTTATGGCGCGTAGGTTCGTGGGTGGCTGTGCGTGGTTTCAACTTCGCGGACTTCAGTTCGATGGGGTATGAGTTCGCGCTGATGCTAGCCGTATTTGCGATGCAGATCATTGTCGAAATCGCATTCATGGCGGCAGCCATGTTGACGAAACACCATGACGTTGCACATCGTGCGGCTAACTTGCTGCTTGGCGTGTTCTGCTCGGTGGTGGTGCTGGGATTCGACCTCGCGCTTCAATATGGAATGTAAGCGCGCGCCGTAAGCGGTAGCGCTATTCAGGTTCTCGCAGCAATAAAAAGCCTGTTCGAATGTTGTGTTCGAGCGGGCTTTTTACTTGGTTGTTTCAGGCGCCAGTGTTTCAGGCACCAGTCAACAACCTGCCGCGATGGGTAATTCAGGCGCTGTCTGCGCGCGTGCTTCAAAACATTTCTTGTTCGCTTCTTTGAGCGCCGTGCGCAAACCTTCCTCGATCACCGGGTGATAGAACGGCAGCTTCAACATGTCTTCCACGGACAGTTCCAGTTGCAACGCCCATGCAATCAAATGACCTAGATGTTCCAAAGCCGGTCCGCATCCCTGCGCTCCAAGTAACTTGCCGGTCGTAGCGTGGGCATAAACATGCAGCAAACCCCGGTTTTGCCGTAGCACGCGACTACGTCCTTGCGTTTCGAACGACACGCTTCCGGTCACTGTCATCTGCTTGTCCAGGTCGTCGTAGGACGCACCTATGCTGGCGACTTGCGGCTCGCAGAACACGATTGAGAACGGCACCTTGCGTTTGACAGATTGCACATCGGGGAAACGTGCGGCATTGTCGCCGGCGAGCTTGCCTTCGTCGGCGGCATCGGAGAGAAAAGGCCGCGTGCCGTCGCAATCGCCCGCCATGAAGATGCTACTGTCGCCACATTGCATCGACTGCTCGTTGAAGAGGGGAACGCCCTTGTCGTTGAGTTCGATGCCGGTATTTTCAAGTTGCAGTGACGCCAGTGCCGGTTTTCTACCGGTAGCAACGAGCACCAGGTCGAAGCGCTCTGTGCGCTCGGTTCCATCCAGCGCTTTAAAGCGGATAGTGGGCTCGCCATCCTGCATCGATTTTTCGAGGACGGTCGCGTCAGGGTCCAGGTAAAACTCCTGCTGCAAGGCTTTAATCAGTGCGTCGCGCACAGGGGCATCCGTCAACGCGCCAACGTGGTTCTTCTGGCTGAACATGAACACGTCCACACCGAGTCGCGCGAATGCCTGGCCGAGTTCGAGGGCGATAGGGCCGGCGCCGAATATCGCGCATCGGTTGGGCAAGGTCTTCAGTTCAAAGACATCGTCGCTCGTGATAAGACGGTCGCCGAATAGCTTGAAGTCATCTGGAATGATGGATGCCGAACCCGTCGCGATCACTACGCTCGTGGCTTCCACGCGTGCGAAGTCATCGATAAGAAGAACGTTACGCGACTCGAAACGGACAATGCCGCGGATCACAGTCTCCTGAGGAAACGAATCCGTTTCCTTTAGCACGCCCTTGACGAAATGATCGCGCTCGCTGCGGACATAGGCGAACACATGCTCACCGTTTGCTTCAAGCGCATGCGTGCCTTCAATTCCCCGCGGCGCCTGCGCCTTCGCGTCGTGCAGGCCATTGGCCGCCGCGAGTAACAGCTTCGACGGCATGCAGCCCACTCGCGCGCAAGTCGTGCCGAACTCGGCACCCTCTATCAGCACGACTTGCTTGCCCGCCTGCCGTGCCGCACGATACGCGGCCATACCGGCCGTCCCTGCGCCAATGACGGCGACGTCCACCTTGATCTGCTTCATCGATAACCTTTGGGTTGGATGTACTCAAGCTTGTTTTCACGACCGCTGCGGATGTGCTCCCTCCAGGCTCCCGTCAAACTGGAACGCGGTGCTGATCAGCGCCAGAGGGACAACACCGTGCTGCGAGCTGGGGCTAGCTTCGCGGGGGGGGGCTAGCCATTGTCCGCAAAGCCCGGATACAAGGTCATGCCACCGTCCACGAACAGGGTTGTGCCAACCACGTAGTCGCTATCGTCCGAAGCCAGCCAGACCGCCGCCCGGCCGATGTCCTCGCTCTCGCCAATCCGGCCGTAGGGCACGAGTTCGAGCAGCGTCTTCAACGCCTCGGGGCTGTCCCATGCACCCTTGTTGATCGGCGTGCGGATGGCGCCCGGTGCGATGGAATTCACGCGGATCCTATGCGGCGCGACTTCCTGGGCGAGCGATTTCATCATCATCTGGATGCCGCCCTTCGACGACGCGTAGTTGACATGTCCCGCCCAAGGAATGACTTCATGCACCGAGCTCATGCAGATGATCTTGCCGAGCGACCTGGACACCGGACGCGGGCCGCGCCGGAGGAATTCACGCACGGCGCGTTGAGCGGTGAGGAACTGGCCCGTGAGGTTCACGTTCATCACGGCGTTCCAGTCGGCGAGCGTCATGTCGACGAACTTTGCGTCCTTCTGCAAGCCGGAATTCGCGACCACGATGTCCACCGTGCCGAAGCGCTTGATCAGCGTGTCGAACATGGCGTCGATATCGGCTTCGTCCGAAACGTCCGCCTGGACCGCGATGGCATGGCCACCGGTTTTTTCTATCGATGCCGCGAGCGCTTCAGCGGCTTCGCCATGGGAGTGGTAGTTGATGGCGACGCTCGCGCCGGCATTTGCGAGCGCTTGCGCCACGCCGTAGCCTATGCCCGAACTGCCGCCGGTGACGAGTGCGACCTGACCTTCGAGGACTGGGTTCATAACGTTCCCGGATGAGATGCGAAGGGGATGCAACGCGCGCCGTGTGCCCCGCTTGATCACTGCGGTGCGCCTGCTCGCGATGCACCTGCTTGCGGCCGGCCTGGGCCGCAGACGTGATGGGAAGAGCAAGTGCCGGTCCAGCCCGCGAGAGGGGCTGCAGCTCGGGTCGCAATTCGGGTCAGCAATTCGAGGCAGCAACCCGGCCAGCAGTCCTACTCGGAATCCACCCCAAGGGCGGGGAAACGTTCCGTGGGATAGGCAATTTCGTCCTGCGAGGCAACGAGTTCAAGCTCGTAGCGCCCGGCCTGGAACGTGTTCCTGACCACGGCGTTCACTGCGGCGAGGGTGTGTTCCAGCGCGTCACGCACCGAGTCGCCCAGTAGCGTGCGCGCGAGAAATACCGCGCTGGTCAGGTCGCCTACGCCGACCGGTTGGCGCGCGAACGGGTAGAGCGGCCGTTGCGCGAACCACGCTTCGGTCTCGGTCACGGCGAGCATGTTGAAGGTATCGGCGCGGCTGTTCCTGTCGATCAGGTGTTTGACGAGCACCACCTTCGGGCCGCGGGCGATCACCTCGCGGCACGCGGTGACCGCTTCATCCACCGTCTCGATGGTGCGCCCCGTCAGCTTCTGCAATTCAATGTGATTGGGTGTCATGGCATCGGAGACTTCCGGCATGGTATTCACCAGGAACTCCTGGATGCCGGGTTCCACGATGCAGCCGCTGGTGGCGCCCATGACGGGGTCGCAGAAATAGCGCGCTCTCGGGTTGACGGCTTTCACCATCCTGACAATTTCCACGACCGCGGCGCCTTGCTCGGGCGAGCCGAGATAGCCTGACAGGATCGCATTGCAGCGCGACAGGACCCCGATAGCGCCAATTCCCTCGATCACGCGCGTCAGTTCGTCAGCGTCGACAACACCGCCGGTCCAGCGGCCGTATTGCGTGTGATTCGAGAACTGCACGGTGTTGAGCGGCCAGACGTTGACGCCCATGCGGCGCATTGGGAAGACTGCCGCGCTATTGCCTGCGTGGCCGAAGACCACATGTGACTGGATACTGAGGACGTTTTGCATGATGGTTTTTAGCGAGGTGCAGGACAGCGGCCAGAGGCCGCGCACGAAAACCGCATGCAGCTTCGGCATGCCGGACATCATTGTGCCGTGGTTTTTGCCCTGGCCGGAAGAACTCACCGCGTAAAACGTTGTCGCAGGTGACTTGCCGCAGGAGAAATTCGCTTCACATTCGCTTGGCATTCCCCTTGGCATGAGGATTGCTAAACCATTCTGTTTTTTGTGCACCGCCCATGAACAGAATCACGCTACGGAAGATTTCCATCGGATTGCAAAGCGATTTTGATGATCTCGCGCATCAATTTCCGAAAAGCAGGTGCGAACTATTCACCTTTGCAGCAAAATCATTCCAACCGCTCAATGAATGGCCGTTCAAATCCTCTGGAGAAAACCACCCCAATCCAATTCGAGACATTCGCCAGCAAGCACCGGAAAACAGCTGAAACAAGCTACAAACTGGCCAGAGACAGGCCGCAAAACAGGAGGTCGGTATGGAGACGCTGACAGGAAATCGTACGGATCTGCAGAAGAACACGCTGGCTATCGTCCTAGCAGGCGGCCGAGGTACCCGACTCGGACCGCTCACGAATAAACGCGTCAAACCAGCCGTGCATTTTGGCGGTAAATACCGGATTGTGGACTTCGCACTGTCGAATTGCCTGAATTCCGGCATCCGGCGCATCGCGGTCGTCACGCAATACAAGGCACATTCGCTCTTGCGCCATCTGCAGCGCGGCTGGGGTTTCCTGCGTGGGGAGTTCAACGAGTTCATCGATATCTGGCCGGCCCAGCAACGCGTTGATTCAAGCTGGTACAGGGGGACGGCGGATGCGGTCTTCCAGAATCTCGACATCATCCGGTCGATCGGACCTGAGTACATCATCGTGCTGGCGGGCGATCACATCTACAAGCAGGACTACACGCGCATGATTCTCGATCACGTCGAGAGCGGCGCGGATTGCACGGTCGGCTGTATTGAAGTGCCGCGTATGGAAGCGACCGCGTTCGGTGTGATGCACGTCGACGCGCAGCGCCGCATAACGGATTTCCTGGAAAAACCGGAGGATCCCCCCGCGATGCCGGGCAAGCCCGACGTTGCCCTCGCGAGCATGGGCATTTACGTGTTCAGCGCGAAGTATTTGTATCAATTGCTCGAAGAGAACATCCTGACGTCCGATACGGATCACGACTTCGGCAAGGACATCCTGCCGCGCGTGGTAACGAGCGGCAAGGCGATCGCGCACCCCTTCGGCATGTCGTGCGTGACCTCCGAAACCGATCCGAACGCGCCGCCGTACTGGCGCGACGTCGGCACCGTGGATGCGTACTGGTCGGCCAATCTGGACCTGGCGTCGACCATTCCCGCGCTCGACCTATACGATCGCAAATGGCCCATCTGGACTAACCAGGAGCAGTTGCCGCCAGGCAAGTTCGTGCGCGACCTGCACGGGCAGCAGGGCGCGATCAACAATCTGCTCGTGTGCGGCGGCTGCGTGATCTCAGGTTCGCAGGTCGCGCGGTCGGTGTTTTCATCGGCGGTGCGGGTGCATTCGTTCTGTCATATCAACGAGGCCGTGCTGTTGCCGCAGGTCACGGTCGGACCGAGTTGCCGCCTGAAGCGCGTCGTGATCGACCGGGGTTGCACGCTGCCGGAGGGGCTGGTCATAGGCGAAGATCCCGATTACGACGCCGAGCGGTTTTTCCGGACCGAAAATGGCGTGGTGCTCGTGACACAGGAGGCACTGACACGTCTCGGACAAGCGAAGCAGTCATAATTCGGGCGACCGGAACAAGCCAATGGGGAACCGATGACCGTATGCGTGCTGCATGTTGCAGCGGAGATGTATCCGCTTTTGAAAACCGGCGGCCTCGCCGATGTCGTGGGCGCGTTGCCGCCGGCCCAGACGCAACTGGGCACGAATGCCCGCGTGATCCTGCCGGCGTTTCCTTCCGTGGTGGCGGGCCTGACGCAGATCGAGACGGTGGCCGAGCTTGGTTGGGCGTTTGGCATCGATAACGTGCGGCTCGAGCGCGGATTGCTCGAACCGCACGGAATCGTGGTCTACGTGGTGCGCGCGGACGCGTTCTTCGACCGGCCGGGCAATCCGTATCTGGACAGCTCGCATACGCAGTATGCCGACAGCGACCGGCGTTTTGCGCTGCTCGGCTGGGCGGCGGCGCGGCTCGCGACTGGTGCCGATCCCGCCTGGAAGCCCGACGTCCTGCACGCGCATGACTGGCACGCCGGCCTCGCGCCGGCGTATTTGAGGGCACGCGAGCGCGAGACGGGCGTGGCACGCGTGCCGTCGGTCATGACGGTCCATAACCTCGCCTATCAAGGCGTATTTCCCGCCGCGGGATTCGGTGTGCTGCAGCTGCCGGCGGATTTTTTCTCCGTCGACGGCATCGAGTTTTACGGTCATCTGTCTTTTCTCAAAGCCGGGCTGTTCTACGCGGACCGCATCACGACCGTGAGCCCCACCTACGCACGCGAGATTCAAACCCATGCGCAGGGCGCCGGGCTCGACGGTTTGCTGCGCACCCGCACGCACGACATTAGCGGCATTCTCAACGGCGTCGATAAGACCGTGTGGAATCCGGCGACGGATGCCTCCATTGACACGCAATACTCAATCGCAAAGTTCACCGGCAAAGCGAAGTGCAAAGCCGCATTGCAGGAACGGGTAGGCCTCGCGCGCGAGCCGGATGCCTTGTTGTTCGGTGTGGTGAGCCGGCTGACCGAGCAGAAGGGGATTGATCTCTTGCTCTCGGTCATTCCCGAGATTGTCCAGCGCGGCGGGCAACTCGTCGTGCTGGGTACTGGGGACCCGGCGCTTGAAAACGGCCTCAAGAAAGCCGCGCTGGCGCATCCGCATGCGGTTGCCGTGGAGCTTGGATTCGACGAGACGCTCTCCCATTCGATTATCGCGGGCAGCGATATCGTCATGGTCCCGTCACGCTTCGAGCCGTGCGGCCTGACGCAGTTGTACGCGTTGGCATACGGTTCACTACCGCTTGTTCACTGCGTGGGCGGTCTTGCCGACACCGTGGTGGATGCGTCGCTGGAGAATCTCGCTGACGACCTGGCTACGGGTTTTGTGTTTGAGAAATTCGACCGGCATTCGATTGTTGCCGCTATCCGACGCGCGTTTGCATTGAAGCAGCGGCGGCCGGAATGGAAAGCCGTCGTGCGTCGCGCGATGGAGCAGGACTTCGGCTGGGAAGCGTCCGCGCTGCGATACGTCGAGGTGTATCGCGAGCTGATCGGGACGCGTGCGCGTTAGTCATTGTTTGTAGTGGTGGTCGCGGTCACTCGGCCAGGTCGCGTGCGAGCGGGTGGATCGCGATCTGCACGCGGCTCGACAGATTGAGCTTGCGAAGCACATTGCGCACGTGGATCTTCACGGTGCTTTCGGCCAGGTCGAGTTCACGCGCGATATCCTTGTTGCTCGCACCGCGCGCCAGGACCCGCACAATATCGCGTTCTCTTGGCGTTAACACAGGCGATGCAGGCGAGCTGCGTGGTTCGAGCGACGGGGGCGGCTCCGTGTCTTCTGCTCGCGCCGGCGTTCTCATTTGTGCGATCAGCCGCTGAGTCATGCTCTCCGCGATCACGGATTCGCCCTCGGCCGCGCGGCGGATCATGGCGGCGAGTGCATCGGCTTCCATGTTTTTCAACAGATAGCCGCACGCACCTTCACGCAGCGCGCGGGTCAGTTCATCCACATCTTCCGACACGGTCAGCATGATGACCGCGGTGTCCGGCAAATCCTGCTGGAGCAACTGCAACGTTTCGATACCCGATAACCCCGGCATGTTCAAATCGAGCAGGACCACGTCCGGGCGATGCTGCTTCGCGCGCTTGAACCCTTCGATACCATCGGCGGCGTCGTCCACGACTTCGAAGTCGGGCTGACGCTGCAATAACGCGCGCACGCCGGAGCGAAACAGCGTGTGGTCGTCGATTAAAAGAATACGGATGGTCATGCTGCCTGCCGTTCGCTGACGGGCAGCAGAAGGTGGACGCGTGCGCCCTTTCCAGGTTCGCTGTTCAGCTCTAATTGCGCACCGAGCCGGGCTGCGCGTTCACGCATGATGTGAAAGCCGACGTGGGCCTCGCCGCGACTGGCGATATTGGCGGGATCATAACCGTCGCCGTTATCTTGGATCGTCAGTTCGAAATCACGGGCATTCTTGAGCGTAATATAGACCTGCGTAGCCAACGCATGTTTGCGAATGTTTGACAACGCTTCCTGAAGAATGAACAGCACCTGTAGCTGCTGATCGGGCGGCAAGGGCAGTCCGCCGGCTTCGTCGTAGTCGAGCCTGACCTGCGTGTCCGTTTGCCGTTCGAAGCGCATTACCGTTTCGTCCACCGCGTCGCGAAGGTTGCCTGTCGCGAATTTGGTGCGGAAATTGACGAGCAGTTCACGTACGTCCTCGTAGCTTTCCTCAAGACCTCCGCGCAACAACGGCGCGATCTCGCGCACTTCGTTCATGTCGTCGCGGCTTGCGGCGTCATCGAGTAAATGCAGTTGCAGCTTCAGGAAATTCAGGCTCTGCGCAATGCTGTCATGCAGTCCCTGCGCGACCAGATGACGTTCCTGCGCCACTGCAAGCTGACGCGCGGCCGTGGCAAGACGATGGTTCTGCAAAGCCGTGCCCAGATGTTTGCCGAGCGTTTCGAGCAGGCGCGTTTCCGATGGCAGCACCGGGCGGTCGCCGCGAAAGTGCAGCGAGAACGAACCCAGCGTAAGGTCATGCGAGACGATACCAAAGGCCGCGACCGCATCGAAACCTGCCTTGCCGCATTGGGTCGCGGGACCGCTGTCAACCGCTTGCCGCATGCGTAGATCGCGCACGACCGCGAGCCCGCCGGTGGCCGCTGCGCCGCACGCGCAGGTGCCGGCCGGCATGCACCGCTCGGCGCTCAGAAGTGGTCCGGGCAAACCTTCCGACACGACTACGTGCAGGTTGTCCCCCTCTTGAGCCAAGACTCGGACGGTGCCTGCGTCGGCATTGAACTGGCGCATGACACGAGCAAGGAACCCGCGGCAGAGAACTTCAACGTCATGCGCGCCATGCAGGAATGAGGTCATTTCGTAAAGCGCGACCAGCTCGCCGTTGCGTGTGGCAAGTTGTGCGGTTTTGTTGGTCACGCGCAACGCGAGGTCCCGGTACAAACTCTGAAGTTCGCTCGCCATCCGGTTGAACCCATGCGCAAGATGACCGAATTCGTCGCGTGATTCGACCGGCAAACGTGCGCTGAATTCGCGCTGCTCGATACGGGACAGCCCACGCTCCAGACGCCGTACGGGCGTCACGAACCACGCGTAGAGCAGGTACACGATTGCGATCGTGCCCACGCACGCGAGTGCCGCAAGGGCCATTTGCCAGCGTCGCAGCCACGCGGTCTTGCGCGCGTTTTCGCGTTCGATCATGCGGACCAGCACATCGGCTTCGGCAACGAACGCGGGCAGCCGGGCGAGATACAGCGAGGGGGTATCGATGGAGCTTGACGAGTCGTGCGTGATTGCCTGCTTCAACGAGCCATGCCAGGCCTCCGAGACCGCGTCCAGCTGAGCGTGGATCGCGGGCGTGTCAGGAAGGAACAAGGGCCGCGCGGGGTCACCGCTTTTCAGATTAGCCAGCGTGGAATCGAGCAGGGTGCGTTGCGAATTCACGTTGGCCTGGCGGCCGGCCCGTGCTTCGTTGAGTTGAATGGCGACGTTGCCCGCCCGCATGCGCAGGCTGCCGGCGTCGTTGATCGCCGCGCCAGCGCCTTCGAGTTGCCACGAGAGCCAGAGCGTGCCCGCGATCATGGAAAGGACTAACGCCAGCGCAACGCCGGACAACGTGACAATGCGCGTGGATAAGCGGTAACGGAACGGCGTGGCGAGCAAGGCCGCTGGAGAGACCGGGGGGGAGGCCGGATGCTGCGGATGATCGGACATGGAACTGCGTGCTTGCGCGACCGGAATGCAAAGGGCGCTAATTATCCGGCGTGTTGGCGTCCAATAGGGAGAGTCCGACTGTTTTACATATGAACTCACCAATGCCGTCAACGTCCGCCAGAGGCAGAAGCGGGATCGCGGGTGCGTCATGAAGACGCGGGGCGTCATTGGTGGCGATCGCGAGAATTGCCGTATCGGTCAGATACAGCGGGTCCCGGCCCGCCTCGGGACGAACGACCTCGAGGCGCGGCAGGACTTCGCGCGTGAAGCCTTCAACCAGTGTCAGGTCGGAGGGGGCGAGCCGTGCGACCAGATCCGCCAGCGGCGGTTCTGGTGCATCGTGCAGTTCGCGCACGATGGCGTATCTGTACGGCGAGGCAATCAGCACCTCGCCCGCGCCGGCCGCGCGGTAACGTGCGCTGTCCTTGCCCGGCGGCTCGAGCTCGATTGAATGATGACTGTGCTTCACCACGTTCACCACCAGGCCGCGCGCGCTGAACCAGGGCAGGAGCGCCTCGATCAATGTCGTCTTGCCCTGTCCCGAACGCCCGCAAATACCAAAGATGCGCAGCTTCTCCGCTGCTTCTGTCATGTCGCTACCCCGTCTTTCCATCCTTGGATATTAGCGCGTCCCACCGCTTCCATCACATAACGGCGCTCGGCAAGATCGCGCAGCGCCTGCGACATGACAACGCGAATACGCAGCTCGACCTGCTCGAAGGGCAGAACCGAGCCCGGCGATTTCTCGTGAACCCGGATGATATGGAAGCCGAACTCCGTTTCCACCAGCACAGGGCAGAGGGTACCAGCGGGCGCGGCAAACACCGCGCGTTCGAATGCCTCCACCGTGTCGCCGCGGCCTATCTCGCCTAGCGCGCCGCCATCGACCCCCGATGGGCAATTCGACAAGGTACGCGCCAAGTGAACGAAGCGAAGTTCGAGGTCGTCGGCGTGCAGCAGTTCATCGAGTGTCTGTTGAGCGCGTTGACGCAGCGCCACCAGATCCACTTTTTCCGTCACCTGGAACAGGATATGGCTCACCCGTGCCCTCTCGTTCACTCGCCAGCGCTCCTGGTCAGCGAGGTAGTGGCGCTCGCACTCCTCATGGGTGGGCGCCGCCGCCTCAGCGAGCTGATGATCGAGCAACGCTTCGATCATCGCCTCGTCGCCCTGAGCGGGGGCGACGATGTGCAACTGAGCCGCTTCATCGAGCAAGACGCGGCGCAGCACTGCAGCGGTCAGCGCCGCTTGCTGCGCATCAGGCGCGTCTGCATGAGCAGGCATTTCGCGCTCCAGGTCTGCGTCGGCAAGCTCCACGCCGTTGACGATGATCGCCATGATGTTCTCCTATGAACAGGTTAGCGCGGCCGCACGAGCTGCCATGCGCGGCTCAGGTACGTGACGGAAGCGAAGCCGCTCCAGACGTGCACCAGCCGGGTGAAAGGGAAGATGACGAACAGCGACATGCCCATGAACAGATGCATCCGGAACACAAACGGTGCGGCCGCCACATACTGTGCTGCGTCGCCGCGGAAGGTGACCACGTGCTGCGCCCAGGTCATGAGCTGGACCATCATGTGGCCGTCCATGTGATCCGCTGATTCGCGGATTGTCGACAAGCCGAGCAGTAGAGTAACGAGAATCCACAACAGCAGCACCTTGTCGCCGGTGCGGGTCACGGCGGAGATCCGCGCGTTGCTGATGCGCCGGTGAATCAGGATGACGAGACCGACGAGACACAGGGAACCCATCACGCCACCCGCGATCATAGCGACGGCTTGTTTCGTGCCGTGTTCGATTCCGAGCCAGTCCCAAACAGCCACCGGCGTGAGCAGGCCGGCAAGATGCCCGAAGAAAAGCCCGAGAATACCGACGTGGAACAGGATGCTGCCGAGCCGCAGATTGCCGCGATGAAGCAGCTGCGAACTGTCGGCTTTCCATGTGTATTGTTCGCGCTCGAAGCGCGCGAAGCTGCCGAACAGGAAAACGGCCGCCGCGATATACGGATAAATGCCGAACAAAAATTGATTGAGCATGAACGTAGTCCCTGGAACTCAGTTGGCCGTAGCAGGCGGTCGCGGATGGAAGTGCATCGGCTGGGCGAGCGGCGTGGGCATGGATGGCGCGAGCAGCGGTTCGACGCCGTCGGCGCCGGGGCCGAAACGTTCGAGCGCTTCGTCCATGTCGCGGATCGGAGGCACCTCGGCGGCGACCGGCACGACATCCGTCATTGATCGCAACACGGTGAATACGCCCGCATACGGACTTTCGTCGCGTGCAAGACGATCGCCCAGCGCCGCCAGGACATGGATGGCTTCGTCAAGCAGCGCGCGCGCTTCCGCGGGATCGACATTACCCAGAACCTCAAGAAACAGCGGTACATGGTCGGGTAATTCATTGGTCGCCATCTCAAGACCCAGCCGGCGATATTCATCCATCAGATCGACCATCGCCTGCCCACGATCGCGGCTTTCGCCGTGAACGTGTTCGAACAGATGCAGCGAGTGCGCAGGATTGCGGTCGAATGTTGCGACGTAGTTCTCCTGCAACTCGATCAACGGATGCTCGCTGAGCAGGGCGAGCAACGGTTGCAGCGCGCCTCGTACGGCCTCGGGGAAGGCCTCAAGTTCCTGGCCAATCTCCGTCATTGCGTCAAGAAGTTCGGACTCCGGATAGTCTAGTAAAGTCGCCAGCAGCGTGTAGATGGACAAAGGTTTTAATGTTTCGCTCACGATGCCGCCTCCGTTTTCTTGCGTGACTTCGGCATGTCGGCGAACACCACGCTGCCTTGCGGTTTCTTGCCGAACAACGATCCCTCCGATACCCCGCCCGAGCAGCCATTGCCGAAGGTGAATCCGCAACTGCCTTTGTCGTTAAAGCTGTCTTCGACCTGCTCCTTATGCGACGACGGCACCACGAACCGGTCCTCATAGTTGGCGATGGCCATCGTCTGGTACATGTCTTCCACTTGCGCGGGCGTGATGTTCAGGCCGTCGAGCAACTCGGGTTCCGCGCGGCCGTGCACGACCTCGGCGCGTTTGAACGCACGCATGGCGAGCATGCGTTCCAGCGCGGACGTGACCGGCGCTTCATCGCCGGCGGTCAGCAGGTTCGCCAGATACTTCACCGGAATGCGCAGGCTCTTCACGTCCGGAATAATGCCGTCCATGCCAATATGGCCCGCGTCAGCGGCGGATTGAATCGGAGAAAGTGGCGGGATGTACCACACCATCGGCAAAGTCCGGTACTCCGGATGCAACGGGAACGCCACTTTCCACTCCACCGCCATCTTGTAGACGGGCGACTTGATTGCAGCGTCGAGCCAGTTTTGTGAAATACCCTGCGCCAGTGCTTCGGCCTGCACAGCGGGATCGTGCGGATCGAGGAACACGTCCAATTGCGACTGGTACAGGTCCTTTTCATGTTCGACCGACGCAGCGTCGCCAATCTTGTCCGTGTCGTACAACAGCACGCCAAGATAGCGAATACGCCCGACGCACGTTTCCGAACAAACGGTCGGCTGACCGGCTTCAAGACGCGGATAACAGAAGATGCACTTCTCTGCCTTGCCGCTCTTCCAGTTGAAGTAGATCTTCTTGTACGGGCAACCCGAGATGCACATGCGCCAGCCGCGGCACTTGTCCTGGTCGACGAGCACGATGCCGTCGTCCTCACGCTTGTACACCGAGCCCGACGGGCACGACGCCACGCATGCCGGGTTCAGGCAGTGCTCGCACAGGCGCGGCAGATACATCATGAAGGTGTTCTCGAAGGTCGAGTACATCTCTTTCTGCACGTTCTCGAACAGGGCATCGCGGCCGCGCGACGAGAACTCGCCGCCGAGGTCATCCTCCCAGTTAGGACCCCATTCGATCTTCTCCATCTTCTTGCCCGTGATGACGGACACCGGCCTGGCGGTCGGCGGCGTCTCGGACAGGCGCGCCTTCTGCAAATGCTCGTAATCGAACGTGAAAGGCTCGTAGTAGTCGTCGATGGCCGGCAGGTTCGGGTTCGCAAACAGGTTCGCGAGAACCTTCAGCTTGCCGCCCTGACGAGGATGAAGCTTGCCACTGGCGTCGCGGGTCCAGCCGCCTCGCCATTTCTTCTGGTTCTGCCATTCCTTCGGATATCCAATACCCGGTTTAGTCTCAACGTTGTTGAACCACGCGTACTCCACGCCGTCGCGCGAGGTCCACACGTTCTTGCACGTCACGGAGCACGTATGGCAACCGATGCATTTGTCCAGGTTCAACACCATTGCGACTTGCGCACGGATTTTCATGCTGCTGCTCCTTCGCTTTCATTGAGCGGGCCTTCGAGCCACACTACTTTTTTCATCTTGCGCACGATCACATACTCGTCGCGATTCGATCCCACGGTGCCGTAGTAGTTGAAGCCATAGGCTTGCTGCGCATAACCGCCAATCATGTGCGTCGGCTTGAGCACCGTGCGCGTGACCGAGTTATGGATACCGCCGCGCATGCCGCTCGTTTCCGCGCCCGGCACGTTGACGATTTTTTCCTGCGCGTGATACATCAGGCACATGCCGCGCGGCACGCGCTGGCTCACCACCACGCGGGCAGTCAGCGTGCCGTTCACGTTGAACACTTCCACCCAGTCGTTATCGACGAGTCCGGCTTCCTTCGCCTCCGCTTCCGAGACCCAGACATGAGGTCCGCCACGCGAGAGCGTCAGCATGCGCAGGTTGTCGGTGTACGTGGAGTGAATGCCCCATTTCTGGTGCGGCGTGATCCAGTTGAGCACGAGTTCGTGCTCGCCATTCGGCTTCGCGCCGAGCATCGCGGTCACCGTTTTCGTATCGATAGCCGGGCGATATACGCACGAGCCCTCGCCGAAATCCAGCATCCAGCGATGGTCCTGATAGAACTGCTGGCGACCTGTCAGCGTGCGCCATGGGATCAGTTCATGCACGTTCGTGTAGCCCGCGTTGTAGCTGACTTCTTCGGACTCGAGCCCGGACCATGTAGGCGCGGAGATGATCTTGCGCGGCTGCGCCTGGACATCGCGGAAACGGATCTTGTCGTGCTCGCGGCCCGCGGCGAGGTGCGCGTGTTCGCGTCCCGTGATCTTCGACAACGCTTCCCATGCCTTGACTGCGACGTGGCCGTTGGTCTCGGGTGCAAACGTGAGAATCATTTCAGCGGCGTCGATAGCGCTGTCGAGGCGCGGCCGTCCATGACTGATGCCCGGTTCGGTGACTGTGTGCGTGATGTTCGCGAGTTCGCCCACTTCGTGCGCGCTGTTCCAGTTGATGCCTTTGCCGCCATTGCCTTGCGTATCGAGCAGGGGACCCACCGACGTGAACTTGCGATACACATCCTTGTAGTTGCGCTCGACCACCGTCATGGACGGTGCTGTTTTGCCGGGGATCAATTCGCATTCGCCCGCGCGCCAGTCCTTTGGTTCAAACGGCTGGCCAAGTTCGCCGGGGGTGTCGTGCATGAGCGGCGTGCAGACGAGGTCGGTGCGCGTGCCAAGGTGCGCGCCGCCGATCTCCGCGAACTTCTCCGCAATGCCCTTGTAGATTTCCCAGTCGCTCTTGCTTTCCCACAACGGTTGCACCGCTTCCGACAACGGGTGAATGAACGGATGCATGTCCGACGTATTCAAGTCGTCCTTCTCATACCACGTCGCCGTCGGCAGCACGATATCGCCATAAAGGCAGGTCGTGCTCATGCGGAAGTCGAGCACGGTCAGCAAGTCGAGCTTGCCTTCCGCCGCTTCGCGCACATGAACCTGACCAGGCATGATGGCGTCGTTTTCGTCGGAGAAGAGGGCGTTCTGCGTGCCGAGCAAGTACTTCAGGAAGTACTCGTGGCCCTTGCCTGAACTACCCAGAATATTCGAACGCCACACGAACATATTGCGCGGGAAGTTGACGGGGTTATCCGGGTCATCGCAGGAGAATTGCAACGCGCCCGACTTCAACCGGTCCACCACATAGTCCACAGGTTTCATGCCGGCGCGCGCCGCGTCGTCGGTGAGATCGAGCGGATTCGCGCCGAGTTGCGGGGCGCTCGGAAGCCAGCCCATGCGTTCGGACTTCGCGTTCAGGTCGAGCATGGCGAGGTTCGAATAGTTCCTCTTGTTGGCGGTGGGCGCGAGGACTTCGCCGAGCGCGACCTTTTCGTGACGCCACTGGCTCGTGTGGTTGTAGAAGAATGACGTGCCGTTCATCTGGCGCGGCGGCTTTGACCAGTCGAGCGCGAATGCAAGCGGCGCCCAGCCGAATTGCGGCCGGAGCTTTTCCTGACCCACGTAATGCGCCCAGCCGCCGCCGCTTTTCCCCACGCAACCGCACATCATCAGCAAATTGATGATGCCGCGGTAAATCATGTCGTTGTGGTACCAGTGATTGAGCGCAGCGCCCACGATCACCATGCTCTTGCCCTGCGTCTGATGGGCGTTGGTCGCGAATTCGCGCGCCACCTGAATCACCAGATTGCGCGGGACCGTGGTGTGCTTTTCTTGCCATGCGGGCGTGTAGGGAACGTCATCGTCGTAACTGGTGGCTACATTGGGGCCGCCGAGTCCCTGGTCCACGCCGTAGTTCGCCATCTGCAAATCGAACACGGTTGCGACGAACGCGTGTGTGCCGTCCGCGAGCGTGACGCGTCGTGCGGGGACATGACGTTCAAGCAACGCGTTGTGTTCGCTGCCGAAGTAGGGGAAGCCGACAGCGACGACTTCATCGTGCGCGCCTGCATCGATCAACGAGACGCGCGGGTCGATCGCTCGTCCGCTGCCGCCGTCCTTCATTTCGAGATTCCAGCGGCCGACCTTCTGGCCGTCGTTGTGCGCGGCTTCATTCCAGCGGAACCCGACGGTGCCGTTGGGCGCAACAATCTCGCCGCTTTCGGCATCGATCACGAGCGTCTTCCACTGCGCGTTGTTGGCTTCGTCGAGGTTATCGGCGAGATGCGAGGCGCGCAGGAAGTGGTCGGGAACGAGCATGCCGTCGTTGTCGCGCAGGAGCACGAGCATGGGCATGTCGGTGTATTGCTTGATGTAGTCGCGGAAATATGCGGACTTGTTCGACGCGTTCGCCGCGTGGAATTCCTTCAGCACGACGTGGCCCATCGCCATCGCGAGCGCGGCGTCGGTACCTTGCTTCGGTGCCAGCCAGATGTCACCGAACTTGACCATCTCGCCGAAATCCGACGATACCGCGACGGTCTTCGTGCCCTTGTAGCGCACTTCCGTATAGAAGTGGGCATCGGGCGTGCGGGTTTGAGGAATGTTTGATCCCCAGACCATCAAATAAGTGGAGTTGTACCAGTCGGCGGATTCCGGCACGTCGGTTTGCTCGCCCCAGACTTGCGGCGAGGCGGGCGGCAGATCGCAGTACCAGTCATAAAACGAGAGGCACACGCCTCCGATCAAGCTTAGATAACGCGAGCCGGCCGCATACGAAACCATCGACATCGCGGGAATCGGCGAGAAGCCGATCACGCGATCCGGTCCGAACTTGCCGATGGTGAACGCGTTGGCGGCCGCGATCATTTCGTTAGCCGTGTTCCAGTCGGCGCGCACGAAACCGCCGAGACCACGTACGCTTTTGTAGCGTTTGGCCTTGACGGGGTCTTGACTGATCGATGCCCATGCCGCGACCGGATCGAGGCTCTTACGCGCTTCACGCCACATCTCCATCAGGCGGCCACGAATCATCGGGTACTTCACGCGCTGTGCGGAATACACGTACCAGCTATACGACGCGCCACGCGGACAGCCGCGCGGTTCATGGTTAGGCAAATCAGCGCGCGTACGCGGGTAGTCGGTCTGCTGCGTCTCCCAGACGATCAGCCCGTTCTTCACGTACACCTTCCACGAACACGAACCCGTGCAGTTCACGCCATGCGTGGAACGCACGATCTTGTCGTGTTGCCAACGGTTTCTATAACCGTCTTCCCATTTGCGGTCTTCATTGACAACCGCACCGTGGCCGTTCGAAAACGTTGACTGAGTGCGCTTGACGAACTTCAGACGATCCAGAAAATGACTCATTGTTTTGTCCTGTGTCGAATAGGGCGGATCAGCAAGGCATGCTCGCGTTGCGGCGTGCGTAGCAGAACCACGTGATGGCGACGCACGTCACGTAGAAGGCGATGAATACGTACAGCGCGGGGATGGCGGAGCCCGTCATGTCGAGTGCGGTGCCGAAGGTCTTCGGGATGAAGAAGCCGCCATACGCGCCAATAGCAGCGGAGAACCCGAGCACGGCTGCGGATTCCTTGCCGGCGTTATGCAGAGCCTGACGTTGGGCCGCAGCATCGAGACCCTTGGCGAGGCGCTGATGCTCGGTCATGAAGATCACCGGAATCATGCGGAAGGTCGAACCATTGCCGATCCCCGTCAGCATGAACAGCACGATGAACATCGCGAGGAAGCCGCCGAAGTTGCCGGCGTAGCTGCCCGACACGCCAGCAGCGGGCATGAACGAGATCACGCCGAGCACGGCTGCAATCATGCCGAGGAAGGTCCAGAGCGTGACGCGTGCGCCGCCGAGATGATCGGAGATCCAGCCGCCGATCGGACGGGTCAGCGCGCCTGCGAGCGGGCCGAGGAAGGCGTAGGCGGTGGGGTTGATCGAAGGAAACTGGCTCTTGGTCAGCAGTGCGAAACCTGCGGAGAAGCCGATGAACGAACCGAACGTGCCAATATAAAGCCAGCACATCAGCCAGTTGTGCTTGCGCTTGAAGATCACGGCTTGCTCGGCGAACGAGGCCTTGGCGTCGGCAATATCGTTCATGCCAAACCACGCGGCCACCGACGCGGCCACAATAAACGGCACCCAGATGAAGCCCGCGTTCTGCAGCCAGATACCGCGTTCAACGCCATTCGCGGTGAACGTCTGGCCATCGCCCGCAAACGAAGCGAACGCGGCCGTGGCGATAACGATAGGCGTCACGAACTGCACGAGCGACACACCCAGGTTGCCAATGCCGGCGTTCAATCCTGTGGCAAGTCCTTTCTGCGCCTTGGGAAAGAAGAAGCTGATATTGGCCATCGATGAACTGAAGTTCGCGCCGCCGAAACCGCACAACAAGGCGAGCACGAGCAACGTGGAATAGCCCGTTGATGGATCGCGCAATGCGAAGCCCATGCCGATAGCCGGAATCAGCAGCGTGGCCGTGGAGAATGCGGTGAAGCGCCGTCCACCGAAGATCGGCACGAGAAACGAATAGAAGATGCGCAGCGTGGCGCCCGACAGTGCGGGCAATGCGGTCAACCAGAACAACTGGTTCTTCGTGAAGTGGAAGCCGCCTTTATCCAGGTTGACGACAACAACGCTCCATAACGACCACACCGCGAAGGCGAGCATCAGCGCTGGAATCGAGATCCACAGGTTGCGGTTGGCAATGCTTGAGCCACTTGTTTTCCAGAAAGCCGGATCTTCCGGTTCCCATTTTTTGAGGAGATAGTCGGACATGTTCTTATAGGTTGGATTGGGCAGGGGCACCCGGCAGGGCAGCATTGCCATGCGAGCGGAAAGAGAAGGTCATCCAGATGAGGCTGACGGCGGTGGCGCCGAAAAGCAGCATGAAACAAGTACTGCTCACACCCGTCACATCGGCGAGCAATCCGAACAGGATGGGCAATGCGAACCCGGCAAGGCCGCCGGCAAGGCCAACCACGCCGGATACCGCGCCGATGTTGCCGGTATATTCATCGGAGACGAACTTGAATACGGACGCCTTACCGATCGCCATTGCAATCCCTACGGTGAACATCAAGACCGTGAACACGGTGGACGAGAGGGCGATGTTGAAGCCGATCGGACCGTAGCTCGACTGAACAATGAAACCGGTGTCGGGATAGCTTAAAAAGAAGAAGCACGTAAGTACGGTCCACATCACGACCCACGTTGTTTTCTTCGCGCCGAAGCGATCGGACAACCATCCGCCAACGGCACGCAGGACACCGCCCGGCAGCGAGAAGCACGCAGCCAGCAAAGCGGCTTGTTCAATATGGAATCCATAGTGATTGACGTAGTAATGCGGCAGCCACAACGCCAGTCCTACATAACCGCCAAACACGACGGAGTAGTACTGCGAATAGCGCCATGCCCGGCGGTCTTTCATCACGCTCAACTGGCTGGCGAAGCTCGGCGGATTGGCAATACGATGGGCGGGATTCGTCGCCGACGTCATCCAGAAGAGAATGGCAGTAACGAGCATCGCGATGGCGTAGACCTTCGGCACGATCATCCAGGTGCCGGCTGTCACGATCAACACGGGTGCGACGAATTTGGTGAGCGCAGCCCCCGAATTGCCGGCCCCGAAGATGCCCATCGCGAGGCCCTGGCGCTCCTTCGGGAACCAGCGTGCCACATACGGCGTACCCACCGAAAAGCTGGCGCCAGCGAGGCCGACGAGCAGTCCGAGCGCGATGAATTGCCAGAGCTGCGTGGCGTAGGTGATCATCCAGATCGGGATGACCGTAGCGAGCATCGTCAGGAAAAAGACGATGCGTCCACCGAAGCGGTCAGTGCAAATGCCGAGCGGGACACGGGCAAGCGAGCCCGACAGAACCGGGGTGGCTGCAATCAGGCCAAATTCGGTATCGGAGAGACCCAGTTGGGTCTTGAGCGGAATACCTAGAATCGCGAACATCATCCAGATCGCGAAGCAGATGGTGAAAGCGAAGGTGCTCGACCACAGCACGCGCCAGGCGCGCGGGTCGGCGGTCGAGGCGTCGTGGACGGCTTGGCTGGCTTGTGATTTGCGTGCGGCAGTCATGGTGCTTGCCTGTCGATTGAGTTTGCGTTTAGTGGGGAATCGACTGCAAGATTAGGGACTACGCGCTGTGCCGCCCATTCGCCGTTAGGAGGGCGCGACTCCATGTCGCTCCTCCGGCGGGACTACTCCGAAAGGTGTAAAACTTGGGGGCGGCGCGTCCGGCAGGAAGCGTTCCCGCCACTGCGATGCAATGCAGCAATCCGCTTGAATAGCTTGGTTACGAGGACCAACATGGCTGAAGACGACTTGAAGATCACCGTTTCACCGCAGCAGTTTTCCATCGATGTCATGCTGGAAAAGTATGCGAAGGGTGACGAAACGCGCATTGACGATATTTACCGGCGGGTCGCGCGAGGCGTGGCGCTCGCCGAACCCGAGGCGCGCCGCAGCCAGGTCGAGACCGAATTCTTCGAGAATTTCCAGCGTGGTGCACTGGGCGCAGGCCGGATCATGAGCGCGGCCGGCACGGGTATCCAGGCAACGCTCATCAACTGCTTCGTGCAGCCGGTGGGCGACGCCATCCAGGGCGTGGACGAGAACGGTTTGCCGGGCATCTACGTCGCGTTGCTGCAGGCAGCCGAAACCATGCGGCGCGGCGGCGGCGTGGGTTACAACTTTTCCGCGATTCGTCCGAAGGGTGCACGCGTGCATTCCACGGGGTCCTCGGCGTCTGGGCCGTGTAGTTACATGGATGTATTCGACGCGTCATGCAGGACCGTTGAAAGCGCCGGGTCGCGACGCGGCGCGCAGATGGGCATTCTGGATTGCTCGCATCCTGACCTGCTTGAATTTATTGCGGCAAAGCATGTGAAGGGGCGCTGGAATAACTTCAACGTATCGGTCGCGGTGACGGACGAGTTCATGCAAGCCGTTGCTGACGATATCCCGTGGCAACTCGTGCATCGCGCCGAACCGTCACCCTCATTCAAGGCATCGGCCGATGCCCGGCAGCGTGACGATGGTCTGTGGGTTTATCGTGAAGTGCAGGCGCGGGAAGTGTGGGACACAATCATGCGCTCGACCTATGACGTCGCGGAGCCGGGGGTGGTGTTCGTATCGCGCATGAACGACGACAACAACCTGCGTGCGGTGGAGACCATTCGCGCGACCAACCCCTGCGGCGAGCAGCCGTTGCCCGCCTACGGGTGCTGCAACCTCGGGCCGTTGAACCTGACACGTTTCGTGCGTGAACCGTTCGCGCAGCGTCATGGCGGCACACCTGTATTCGACTGGGATGGCTTGGCGAAAAGCACCCGCACGCAGGTTCGTTTTCTCGACGATGTGCTCGACGTAACTCTCTGGCCGCTACCCGAGCAAGACCAGGAAGCGCAGGCGAAGCGGCGCATAGGCGTGGGTTTTACCGGGCTCGGCGACGCGCTTGTCATGCTCGGCGTGCGCTACAACTCGCAGGAAGGCCGCGACTTCGCGACACGCGTGGCGCGGACCATGCGCGACGAGGCGTATCGCGCTTCGGTGGAGCTGGCTCGCGAGCGAGGTCCGTTCCCGCTGTTCGATGCAGAAAAGTACCTTGAAACAGGCACTTTTGCGTCGCGTCTGCCGGATGACATCAAGGCGGAGATTCATCGCGACGGCATTCGCAACAGTCACCTGCTTTCCATTGCGCCAACCGGCACCGTGAGCCTGGCGTTCGCTGACAATGCGTCGAACGGCATTGAGCCGGCGTTCTCGTGGACTTATCAGCGCACCAAGCGCATGGCGGACGGCAGCCGGCAATCGTTCGCGGTGGAAGATCATGCGTACCGCTTGTATCGCGAACTGGGCGGCGACGTGAAGGCGTTGCCGGAGTACTTCGTGAGCGCACTCGATATGTCCGCGAACGATCACCTCGAAATGATGGCGGCGGTGCAGCCTTTCGTCGATACATCGATCTCGAAGACGGTTAACGTACCGGCCGATTATCCGTTCGATGCGTTCAAGGATCTCTACTTCGACGCCTGGCGCCGGGGCCTTAAGGGGCTGGCCACCTACCGGCCGAACGACACGCTGGGCGCGGTGCTATCGGTGACGCCCGAAACACCCGTGATCGTTGCGTCCGATCCATCGGATGCGGCGGACGCCGAGGTTCAATTGGACCCGTTGCGCATTGCTATCGATCATCGTCCGCGCGGCGAGTTGCCGGCGATCATCGAGAAAGTCGAGTACCTCACGCAGGCCGGCAAGAAGTCGCTGTATGTAGCGGTGTCGTTCATGGAGATCACCGGGCGGCTCGGCGGTGAAGATGTCACTATCGAGCGGCCCATCGAGTTCTTCATACCAACAGGGCAGCGCGACGAATCGCAGCAGTGGATCACGGCGACCATGCGGTCGTTGTCACTGGCGGCGCGAGGTGGTTTTGTCGCGCGCAATCTGCAGGATATGCGCAAGGTATCGTGGGATCGGGGACAGGTGCGGCTAGGCGACGTCGAGCGTCCGGGTGGCCACAAGTCACCGCGCTGGCACGATTCGGAAGTTGCGGCGCTGGCCTATGCGATCCAGCAGATCCTGCATCGGCGAGGTTTCCTCGATATCGAGGGCGGTCAAGTGCCGTCGCGGCTGCTTGCGCAGCGCCGGCATGAGAGCGCTCAGGCGGGGCTTGTATCGGCATCATCTGATTTCGATTCCGGCGATGACGACATCACTGCGGTTGTGGAGGACAACGCCGATGCGGCCAACCCGCATGCGCTACTGCCCATTCCCGGCCGCAAGTGCCCGACTTGCGGTGCCAACGCAATGATTCGCAGGGACGGTTGCGACTTCTGTACGGCGTGCGGCGAAGTGGGCGCGTGCGGTTGACGCATGCGTACCTGATCGCTTTCACCTGCGATCAGGCACTCAGCTGGTCTTCCGCACGCTCACATTCAACCTGTTGATTGCCTCTGGCGCGGACTTGATAGTCCGCGCTGTCCGAGCGCTGAATCGTTCAACCTGCCGCAGAATCTGCCCGCTCCGACGCCTGACGTTCGCGCATTGCTTCCGGCCGGTACGGTTGCCATTGCGGTGCTTCGGGAAGCCAGTCGTCCAGCGCGGAGAAGTCTTCAAGGATTACTGATTCATTCATGATGGACTCCTTGATTTACTGGACGTTGGCGTTGCCGCTTTGTGTCACCGATCCGTTCGCGAATTCCACGACCGAACGGTTGCGTTGTTCTGCCGCTGCCGCGTCGCGTGCACGTTGTTCGTGCTGCTCGGCAATGGCAATCCCCGCCATGCTGCGCTCAGGGTACGTGTTGCGGTTCAGCGCGGGCAGCGTGCCGTTTGCATAGGAGGCGGCCAGCTCCGCGCGGACTTGCGCGCGAGTCATCGTGCTTTGGCTGGTCATCGCGGTTTGATATGTGCCTGCGTGACCAATGCCGCCGTCAGCGAATGCGGTGGTGGAAACAATGGCTGAGATAGCGGAAAGCGAGAGTGTTGCGATAGCGGTTTTCATGCGTACGGCTCCTGTCGGTTCATCCGGTAAGCATCGAACGGAGTCAATGCAATCGGACTGATAGCGGGGCAGCGCGCGTTGGTCTAACCAATGAAAGGGAATGACATCGACGAATCAACGAGCCGCGCTGCGACAGGACAAAATGTAGTCAAGCAGGCGCCGCGGATAAATGACTGTTAAGCGAAAAGATTAATCGCACCAGGCGAATAATCGCAAAGGCCCTTATAGAAAGGGCTTTTGCGACGAAACCAGTATTAGCGCAAGGGACTTAAGCCCTTACCCGCGAGAGGGTCGGAAAGGGCTTAAGGGGCTTAAGGGGCTTAAGAGAGACCAGAGCCTCAAGCAAAACTAAACTACTACCTCAGCGGTGCCGGCAACATCCGGCGTCCCGTGTTTGACGATCGATTTCGCTGGCGTGGCCGTCGGCAGACAGCGTTGCTCGGCGTCTTCCTGTCCGGAAAGCAGAGGACACCGTTCAAATAACTCAGCCGCCCAGTCGACAAAAACCCGCACCTTGGGCGACAAATGCCGGTTGTGCGGATAAACCACCGAAATAGGCATGGGCAACGGTTTCCACTGCGGCAAAACCTCGACCAGTTCACCGGAGCGCAAATGCGGAAGCGCCATGAAGCGCGGTATCTGGACGATTCCGACTCCTTTGACGCCGCACGCGATATAAGCCTCGGCGTCATTTACGGCAATCTTCCCGCGCATTTTCACGTCGACGGATTTGCCATCGACGACAAAATCCATATCCATCACGCGGCCGGTGCGGCTGGAGAAATAATTCACGGCCGTGTGCTGCTGCAAGTCCTCGATGGCATGCGGCACGCCATGAAGCTCAAGATATTCCGGACTTGCTGCGGTCAGGCCCTGAAACACGCCGATCCGCCGTGCGACAAGGCTGGAATCCTGCAGCGTTCCCACGCGAATAACGCAATCGACGCCTTCCTGAATCAGGTCGACCGGTTTGTCGCCGAAACCGATCATCAACTCGATGTCCGGATAACGCGTATGAAATTCACAAAGCTGGGGCATGACGATCATGCGCCCGATCGACCCCGGCATATCGATCCGCAATTTACCGCGCGGACCCTTGCCCGTATTGGCGAAGGAACTCTCGGTCTCCTCAATGTCCGCGAGAATCCGCACGCAGCGCTCGTAGTACGCGGCGCCGTCGGGCGTCAGGTTCAGGCGTCGTGTCGTGCGTTGCAGGAGACGCACGTTGAGGAACGCTTCGAGGTTCTGAATGATCGTTGTTACCGAGGCGCGCGGCATGTCCAGCGTGTCTGCTGCGCGTGAAAAACTATTGGTGTCTACGACTCTTGTAAACACCTGCATAGCTTGTAGCCGGTCCATTTTTCTCTCACCGTCAATGCTTTGCAGCGTCCGGAATAAGGATGCCGCTCAGACAGGAATGGGCAGTTTCAATCGCGATTGTTCGGTGCGACCGAATTGTGTTGCCGGATTATAGGCATTTATTTCAAATGTCGTTGCCCCCAGAATTCGTTCCATCGCAACTCGGGTGGGATGGCGCGGACGCGCTGAAAATAACCATGGCATCGACGCTGGATCTGGGCCTCTGCATAGAGGATGTTCGAATCGCGGGACATGCGCAACCCATAACCTTGCGCAGTTATCGACCCGCCTCGGACGGCACTGTCCTGCCGGTCGTGCTCTATTTTCATGGCGGCGGTTTTGTGCGCGGCTCGCTGGATGACGCCGACGTTACGGCCAGCACCATCGCCCGGGATACGGCAGCGTGGGTCATCTCGGTGGGCTACTCACTGGCACCGGCTTTCCCGTTTCCTGCGGCTCCCGAGGATGCTTATCGGGCGGCGCAATGGGCGGTTGCGAACGCTCGTGCGCAAAGGGCGGATGCAAACCGCATCGGGGTCGCCGGCCACGATGCGGGCGGCAACCTGGCCACGTGTCTCGCGGCCATCGCGCGGGATCGCGGCGACATCGTGATCCTGGCGCAAGCGCTGCTCGCGCCGTTGCTCGACCCAAGCATGACGCGCATGGCCGACGAGAACAAGGTGCGCTCGCCGGACATCGGCGTGACGGAGTGCGCGCAGTGTTATCGCGCGTACTTGCCGAACGCTTCACAACGGCTTCACCCGTATGCGGCGCCGTTGGAATCGCGGCGTCTTGCCGGTCTGCCGCCTGCGCTGATCGCTAGTGCCCAGCATGACCTGTTGCATATCGAGGCAGAGAAATATGCGGGCGAACTGATCGCCGCGGGCGTGCCGACGGAAGTCACGCGGCACGTCAATGCATCGCATAACGCGCTTGCAGCGGACCCGGCCGCACTCGCCGACGTGGTGGCGTTCTTCAAGAAACGGCTTCGTGCGCGGACGCTTGCGCCGCTTGGCGACACTCTAAAAATTCAAACAATCTCAACGACTTAATCGGAGCAACGCATGTCCATCACTCGCAAACGTCTTACCGTCGCGCTAGGCGCCGCGCTGGTCGTCGCAGGCATCGGAACATTCACTGCCATGCATGGTTTCGGCCGCGGCGATCTGCCGGTGAACGGTGCTGAAGCCGCGATCAAGCCGTCGGCGCCCGCCATGGAAGTGGATGTCGCCACGGTGGTCTCGAAAACCATCACCGACTACCAGAACTATTCGGGCCGCCTGGAAGCGGTCGACAAGGTCGAGATCCGGCCGCTCGTACCGGGGACTATCGTTGCGGTGCATTTTGCCGATGGCGCGCTGGTGAAGAAGGGAGATCCGCTCTTTACCATCGACCCGCGGCCGTACGTGGCGCAAGTCGATCAAGCCGCGGCGCAACTCGCGGCGGCACAGGCTCGCAACGGTTATACATCGACCGATGCCGCGCGTGCGGAGCGTTTGCTGGCGGATAACGCCATCGCCAAGCGTGACTACGACGAGAAGCAGAACGCTTCGCATGAAGCCGCGGCGAACCTGAAGGCGGCGCAAGCGGCGCTTGAGACGGCGAAGATCAACCTGACGTACACGCAGATAGTGGCGCCGGTGTCGGGCCGGGTGTCGCGTGCGGAAATGACGGTGGGCAACATTGTGTCTACGGGTTCCAGCGCGCCGCTGCTCACCACGCTGGTGTCCGTGTCGCCGATCTACGCATCGTTTGACGTCGATGAACAAACCTACCTGCGTTATCTCAGCCGCGACTCGCGCGCAAGCGTGCCGGTCTCGCTCGGCCTCGCGAATGAAGAGGGTTTCTCGCGCGAAGGCAAGGTTGCGTCTGTCGATAACCAGCTCGATACGGGCTCCGGCACGATCCGCGTGCGGGCACGTTTCGATAACGCCGATGGTTCGCTGGTGCCGGGTCTCTATGCGCGCATCAAGGTAGGCGGCGGCACGCCTCATCCGGCTGTGTTGATTGACGATGCCGCTATTGGGACCGACCAGGACAAGAAGTTCGTGATGGTGGTCGACCCGGACAACCGGGTGCAATACCGCGAAGTCACGCTCGGCACGCTCAGCGATGGGCTGCGCGTGATCACCAAGGGCTTGCAGCCGGGCGAGCGGATCGTGGTGAACGGGCTGCAGCGCGTGCGTCCGAACGATGTGGTGAAGGCGAATTCCGTAGCAATGGCGAGTGCGTCGCCGGCCAGCAAAGACGCTTCATAAGACGCGCTCTATAAGACGCTTAACGGCGGCTCCTCGTGTGCGTAGTACGTGACCGGTTCGTTCCTCGCGGGACGGACCGGCCGGTGGTTACGCACGCGCAGCCTCTCATGCAGATAAAGAAAACGTCATGAACATTTCCAAGTTTTTCATCGACCGCCCGATCTTCGCGGGTGTGCTATCGGTGCTCCTCCTGCTCGCCGGCATCATCGCCATGTTCAAGCTGCCGATCTCCGAATATCCGGAAGTCGTGCCGCCGTCCGTGGTCGTGCATGCGCAGTATCCGGGCGCAAATCCGAAAGTGATCGCCGAAACGGTGGCGTCGCCACTGGAAGAGCAGATCAACGGCGTGGAAGACATGCTGTACATGCAGTCGCAAGCCAACAGCGACGGCAACCTGACCATCACGGTGACGTTCAAACTCGGCACGGACCCGGACAAGGCGCAGGAGCTGGTGCAAAACCGCGTGTCGCAAGCGCTGCCGCGCCTGCCGGAAGATGTGACGCGGCTAGGCGTGACGACCATCAAGTCGTCGCCGACGCTCACCATGGTGGTTCACCTGAACTCGCCGAATAACCGCTACGACATGACGTATCTGCGCAACTATGCGCTGATCAACGTGAAGGACCGGCTCGAGCGGATCCAGGGCGTGGGCGAGGTTCAGTTGTGGGGTTCAGGCGATTACTCCATGCGCATCTGGCTCGACCCGCAAAAGGTCGCGCAACGCGGCATGACGGCAACTGATGTAGTTAACGCTATCCGCGAGCAGAACGTGCAGGTGGCAGCGGGGGTGATCGGTGCATCGCCGACTTCATCAAACGTGCCGTTGCAACTCAACGTGAACGCACAAGGCCGCTTGCAGACTGAAGCGGAGTTCCGGGACATCGTGCTCAAGACCTCGCCTGACGGTGCGGTCACGTATCTGCGCGACGTGGCGCGGGTCGAACTCGCGGCATCGGAATATGGCTTGCGTTCGCTGCTCGACAACAAGTCGGCGGTCGCCATGGCGATCAACCAGCAACCGGGTGCAAATTCGCTGCAGATCTCCGATCAGGTCCGCCAGACCATGAAGGAATTGAAGGCGGACATGCCGGCGGGCGTCGACTATCAAATTGTCTATGACCCGACGCAGTTCGTACGCTCCAGTATTGAAGCGGTGATCCATACGCTGATCGAAGCGATTGCGCTGGTCGTGCTGGTGGTGATCGTGTTCTTGCAAACCTGGCGCGCGTCGATCATTCCGTTGCTGGCCGTGCCGGTGTCGATCATCGGTACGTTCTCGCTGTTGCTGGCGTTCGGTTTCTCGATCAACGCGCTGTCATTGTTCGGCATGGTGCTGGCAATCGGGATCGTGGTGGACGATGCGATCGTGGTGGTGGAGAACGTCGAACGGAATATCGAGGCGGGGTTGTCCGCGCGAGAGGCGACTTATCAGGCCATGCGCGAAGTGAGCGGGCCGATTATTGCCATTGCACTGACGCTGACCGCCGTGTTCGTGCCGCTCGCGTTCATGTCGGGTCTCACGGGTCAGTTCTACAAGCAGTTCGCGATGACCATCGCCATCTCGACGGTGATCTCGGCGTTTAACTCGCTGACCTTGTCGCCGGCTTTGGCAGCTTTGTTGCTGAAGGGCCATAACGAACCAAAGGACTGGCTGACGCGCGGCATGGATCGTGTGTTCGGGGGCTTCTTCCGCCAGTTCAACAAGGTCTTCAAACGTGGTTCGGAGAACTACGGGAAAGGCGTGACGGGCGTCATCAACCGCAAGGCGCTGATGATGGGCGTGTATGTCGTGCTGTTGTGCGGCGCTGTGCTGATGAGCAAGGTCGTGCCCGGTGGATTCGTGCCGGCGCAGGACAAGGAGTATCTGATCAGCTTTGCGCAGTTGCCCAATGGCGCGTCGCTCGATCGCACCGAGGCGGTGATTCGCCAGATGACGGACATTGCGAGAAAGACGCCGGGCGTTCAAAGCGCGGTGGAGTTTCCGGGCTTGTCGGTGAACGGTTTCACGAATTCGTCGAGTGCGGGCATTGTGTTCGTGACGCTGAAGCCGTTCAGCGAGCGCAAGGGCGCAGCACTCTCGGCGGGTGCCATTGCGGGCTCGTTGAATCAGAAATACGCGGCGATCAAGGGTTCGTTCATTGCCGTGTTCCCGCCGCCGCCGGTGCTCGGGCTGGGGACGCTGGGCGGTTTCAAGCTACAACTGGAGGACCGCGGCGCGCTGGGTTACGCCGCACTGAACGACGCTACGCAGGCCTTCATCAAGCGTGCATCGCAGGCGCCTGAGCTGGGCCCGACGTTCTCCAGCTATCAGATCAACGTGCCGCAACTGAACGTGGATCTGGACCGCGTGAAAGCGAAGCAACTGGGTGTCTCCGTCACCGATGTATTCAGCACGATGCAGGTGTATCTGGGTTCGCTGTATGTGAACGACTTCAACCGCTTCGGCCGTGTGTACCAGGTTCGGGTGCAGGCGGATGCGCCGTTCCGGTCGAGCTCGGATGACATCGGCTTGCTCAAGACGCGCAACGCGAATGGCGAGATGGTGCCGCTGTCGTCGCTCGTCAAGGTGACGCCGACCTATGGTCCCGAGATGGTGGTGCGCTACAACGGCTATACCGCTGCCGACATCAACGGCGGTCCGGCTCCGGGTTATTCGTCGGGCCAGGCGCAGGCTGCGGTGGAACGCATTGCGGCTGAAACGCTGCCGCGTGGCATCAAGTTCGAATGGACCGACCTGACGTATCAGCAGATCCTCGCGGGCAATGCGGCCATGTGGGTGTTCCCGATCAGCGTGCTGCTCGTGTTCCTCGTGCTGGCTGCGCTGTACGAAAGCCTGACGCTGCCGCTCGCCGTGATCCTGATCGTGCCGATGAGCATTCTTTCTGCGCTGGTCGGTGTATGGCTCACGAAGGGCGACAACAACATCTTCACGCAGATCGGCTTGATGGTGCTGGTGGGCTTGTCGGCGAAGAACGCCATCCTGATCGTGGAATTTGCGCGAGAGCTGGAAATGCAGGGACGTTCGATTGTGCAAGCGGCTATTGAGGCCAGCCGTCTGCGTCTGCGGCCAATCCTGATGACCTCCATCGCTTTCATCATGGGCGTGGTGCCGCTCGTGCTCTCGTCGGGCGCGGGTTCGGAAATGCGCCATGCAATGGGCGTGGCGGTGTTCTTCGGCATGCTCGGCGTGACGCTGTTCGGCCTGATGCTCACGCCAGTGTTTTATGTGCTGTTGAGAAAGCTGGCTGGCGGCGAACATCTCGTCGACAAGCATGGCCACAATCCGCACATAAGCGGTGTCAATGCAACGCTCGAAGCATGAGAGAGATTGAAATGAAAACGTTGAATGCAAAGCGATGGCTGGGATTGTCGGCGTTACTCGGATCGTTGCTGGTCGTCGCTGGCTGTTCGCTGGCACCGACCTACACGAAGCCCGATGTGAGCGCACCGGCAGCCTTCAAGGAAACACCGCAGGAAACGGCATTGGCGCCTTCAGAACAGGGCACGTGGAAGACTGCGCAACCGTCGGAGCAGGCGCTGCGCGGCGAATGGTGGACGGTCTTCAACGACCCCACGCTCAACGATCTGGAACATCAGGCGCTGGAGGCGAACCAGAACCTGAAGGCAGCGGCCGCGCGCGTGAAGGAATCGCGCGCGATCAACCAGACCGCGCGGGCGGGCTTGTTCCCGACTCTGGATGCGGGCTTTGGTCCAACGCGCGAGAAGCTCTCGCCGGCGTCGCAGTTTCTTCCCGCCAACGCGAACGTACCGTCACAGACCCTGTGGCGCGCAGAGGGGAGTGCGTCGTACGAAGTGGACCTGTTCGGTCGCGTGTCGGATTCGGTGAAGGCCGCGAACGCCGACACCGAGCAAAGCGAAGCACTGTTCCGCTCCGTGCAACTTGCGTTGCAGGCAGACGTGGCGCAGAACTACTTCAACCTGCGTGAGCTCGATTCGGAAAACGATGTTTATACGCGTACCGTCACGTTGCGCGAGCAGGCGCTGAAGCTTGTGCAGAATCGCTTTAACGAAGGCGAGATCAGCGAGCTGGATGTGGCGCAGGCCAGGTCGGAACTTGCCACGGCCAAGTCCGACGCCATGACGGTGCAGCGCTTGCGTGCCGCGTCCGAGCACAGCCTCGCGGTGCTGCTCGGTAAGTCAGCGTCGCAGTTCTCGATGGCGGCGAACCCGTTGCAGCCTGTCGACATCAAGATTCCGCCGGGCTTGCCATCGTCGTTACTCGAACGCCGCCCGGATATCGCGGCGGCCGAGCGTGCCATGGCGGCAGCGAACTCGCGTATTGGCGTGGCAAAGTCGGCGTTTTTCCCCTCGCTCAACATAACGGGCTCAGGTGGATTCGAATCCGCCACGCTGGGAGATCTGTTTAACTGGTCGAGCCGTACGTTCCTGCTTGGACCGTTCGCGGGCACGGCGTTGTCATTGCCAATCTTCGATGGCGGGCGTCGCAAGGGCAATCTCGCGAACGCACGCGCGATTTACGAAGAGGACGTGGCGAACTATCGGCAGCAGGTGTTGGTGGCGTTCCAGGAAGTAGAGGACAACCTCTCAGACTTGCGCATCCTTCAGGATCAGACCCGCACGCAAGCCGAGGCGGTGAGCGCGTCAAGCCGCGCAGCGCAGCTTTCCCGGTCGCAGTACACCGAGGGCGCGGTCAATTATCTTGACGTGATTGATGCCGAGCGTACCGTGCTGCAATCGCAGCGCGCAGCGGTTCAACTGGCGGGCGTGCAGGCTACCTCGACGGTGAACCTGATCCGCGCACTCGGCGGTGGTTGGGGAGATATGCCCGCCGCACCCGCCATGCCGGCTTCAGGCGCGAGCGTAGCGTCGCGGTAGGTATTAAACGCAGCGCTGGACGCGCGATTGTTCAAAACGCGCGACAAGTGTCTTCGATTACAGCGGGTTTATCCGGAGGCTCCCGGTCCGTAGAATTAAAACATGGATACGGGAGCCGTCATGAAAGCCTTAATCGAACGACAACTCTACCGACCCGCCGTCGTACTACCGCTGTTGGTGTTGATGCGCCTGATGGTGACGCTCGATTTCAACCTGATGCAAGTGACGTTCGTCGTGGTCATGAAGGGTTCGCAATACATGTTTCACGCTGTCTTCAGGCATCGCCACGATCAAGCCGATCATAGCGATGTCCGTCAGCCGCAGGTCCATGCCCTGCATGACAAGACCTGCCACTGCTAGCCCCTTGAGCAATCAATAAAATCAATACACTTCCGGCACGATAATGCTCTCGGGCACGGGCTGCCGCAGATAATCATCGTTATAAACGCGGTCAGGCAATTCGATCGTGGGGTGGTCAATCTCGTGATACGGCACCTGGCTCAGCAGATGGTGAATGCAGTTGAGCCGCGCGCGTTTTTTGTCCACTGCCTGTACGACCCACCACGGCGCTTCAGGAATATGCGAGCGCGCCAGCATCACTTCCTTCGCGTGCGTATAGGCTTCCCAGCGACGACGGCTTTCCAGGTCCATCGGACTCAGTTTCCACTGTTTCAACGGATCTTGAATACGCGCCTGAAAGCGGACTTCCTGTTCGTCGTCGGTGATCGAAAACCAATACTTCAAAATCTGCACGCCGCTGCGCACCAGCATCTTTTCGAATTCCGGCACTGAGCGAAAGAACTCTTCATACTCGGCGTCAGTACAGAAATTCATCACGTGTTCCACGCCCGCCCGGTTGTACCAGCTGCGGTCGAACAGCACGATCTCGCCACCGGCCGGCAGATGCGAAACGTAGCGCTGAAAATACCATTGGGTACGTTCGCGATTGTTCGGTGCGGGCAATGCGGCGACCCGGCAAACGCGTGGATTCAGCCGCTGCGTGATGCGCTTGATGGCACCGCCCTTGCCGGCGGCGTCGCGTCCTTCAAAGATCACCACCAGCCGGTGGCCACTGGCGACAACCCAGTCTTGCAGCTTGACGAGTTCGCCTTGCAGGCGGAACAGTTCGCGAAAGTAGATCTTGCGCTGCTCACGTGCTTCGGCGGAAAACGCGCCGTCGCCGTCGAGGATGCGGTCGTCGACTTCCATCTCGAGTTCTTCGTCGTAGCTGTCGATCAGGTCTTCTTCGAAGCGGCGCTGTTTATCCTGCGAAATCATGGGAAGCTCCGTTTGGTTGGGCGTGTTGACCGCGTTGAATTATCCCGGCAGGCAATACAAAATCCGGCAATTCTGCAAATTATCGATTATCCGGCCCGATAATTTCAGGAATGTTACGACAGGAGCGTCAAAAGCGAGTCAACGGTTAGACGAATAATCCGCTTTCCTGCGAACGGCATGAGTGAACGGCGGCTCGCGATATGCGGTAGCGTTATTGAACCTTGGCACCTTGTCCGGAAACCGGAAACCGCATGCACGACTCATCCATTGGCAGACAGCGCTCATCAACGGTCGAACGCTGGGCGCCGTTCGTCTATTTCGTGATCGGGCAGCTCGGCTGGTTTGCTTGCGTACTGAGCGCCGCGCGCGACGTGCCATGGATGGGCGTGGCAACAAGCATTGTGCTCGTCGCCGTGCATCTGGCGCGCGTTGAGCGGCCCTTGCAGGAGTTCAAGCTGCTGGTCGGTGTAGTGATGATAGGCGCGATTTGGGAGAGCGTGCTGGTTGCCAAAGGGTTGCTCGTCTACCCGAACGGCACCGTGTTGCCAGGCGCCGCACCTTACTGGATCCTTGCATTGTGGGCGCTGTTCGCGGCCCAGTTCAACACCGCGTTCGGCTGGCTCAAGCAACGCATGCTGCTTGCTTCGGCACTCGGCGCCATTGCCGGGCCGATATCGTTTCGCGCCGGCGCAGCGCTCGGCGCAGTGCGCTTGGCACTTCCATTGCCCGCGACGATCGTGCTGGCTATCGGCTGGGCGATCCTGATGCCGGTGCTGATCCTGCTGTCGCGGCGGTGGGACGGGGTGCACCGCGGGGTGCACTGATATAGGCAAGAGGGCAGTCCAGGCCGGCGCATATTTATTTGCCTTTAGAATGCCCCGTTGCCGTTGCCAACGGCATTTCTCCTTGCGACCGCCATGACCCATACCGCTTCGCTTTCATCTTCGCTTGCCCGTTTCGATGACGTGGAGACCGCGCGATTGCTGCCCTTCGATCGCCTCGTCGATTCCCTTAAGCTAACCATGCTCGATTACGCCGATGGCCTCATTACGAGCCCCGAGCGCATGGTGGTACCGCTTCAAGACGGCGCTGTGATGCTTTCGATGCCCGCTGCAGCCGCTGACCTCGCCATGCACAAGCTCGTCAATGTGTGCCCGAAGAACGGCGCGCTCGGGCTGCCGACCATTCACGGCCAGGTCACGGCATTCGATGCTTCCACCGGCGTTCCACTCTTCATGCTTGACGGTCCCACGGTGACCGGCCGCCGCACGGCCGCGGTCACCATGATCGGCATCCAGGCGCTGCTCGGACGTGAGCCCGCAGCTGTGTTGATCATCGGCACGGGCAAGCAGGCCGCGCATCACATCGAGGCGCTAAGCGCGCTTTATCCGGCCACGAAGATCATCGTGCAGGGCTCGCGGGTCGAACGGGCCGAGGCGTTTTGTGCGGACCATGCGGGGTTATCGGCGAGATTGAGTGCGTTGGAGGACGCCGATATTCCTGCGTCTATTGACGTAGTTATCGCGACCACTACGAGTAGAACGCCGGTCTATACGTTGCCGCCCATCGAGGGCCGGCTCTTGATCGGAGTGGGCGCATTCACAGCCGATGCTGCTGAAATAGAGGCATCTACCGTGCTTGCGAGCGAGGTGTTTGTGGACGATCTGGCCGGCGCGCGGCATGAGGCGGGGGATCTGATTCAGGCGGGTATCGACTGGGACGAGGTTCGGCCGCTTGCGAGCGCGTTGCGCGCTCAGGCCGCTGATACAGGGATCAAGCGGCCAGTCATGTTCAAGAGTGTTGGATGTGCAGCGTGGGATCTGGCCGCGTGCAGGGTCGTCCGGGCGATGCTCGGAACGGGCTAAGAAAAGCGCCTGCATATTAAAGCTGGAATAGTCCTTGCTCACTGTTCTTATAGTGATCCGAGGATTATTTCAGGGCTTGATTGATGACCAGTCGAAACGAATTTGAACTGAGAGCAACGGATTGGCGCGCCCAGTCCGATGTAGCGACCATTGCAAAACAGGCGTGGTCGAATGCAATTCCCGCCGCCACGCCAACGGCGCCTTCCCGCGCTACACCGCCAGCGACCTACTTTATATCGGTGCTCGAGTTGGCGACCGGCGAGAAGCTAGGCAACGACGAACGGCTTCGCGCCATCGCGATTCTTGAAGCGCATTTCGCGGCGGGCCGTCCCCGCACGCTGAAAGAAGCGATCAGGATCTGCGCGGGCGCGATCGATTCTGCGACCCTCCAGCGCATGGCACGCGGCGCTAAGGGCTGACTTAGGGGCGACTTAGGGCTGACTGCTTGCGCGTTTGGAGCGCTACTTCGTTTTTCCGGCATCAGGTAAAAACGACGCAGTTTTGTCATACGGAAGATCTGCATCGAAGGCGCCATGCGTCGCCTGAGCGGGTCAGTGTGACTGCCGAAAGCGGCTCCAGGTCCATGCAGTAGATTGCCGTAAGCGGTGCGTCCAGGACCGTCGCCAGCACGGTCTTGACCACGATTGCATGCGTCACGACCAGCGTGACTCCAGCCTCTCGATTGCTCTCCAGCGCGGCTCGCACCCTTCTTTGCAGGGCCTCCAGGCTCTCGCCGCCATGCGCCGCGCTTCCCGGTTCGGAAAGCCATGCGCCCAATCCAGCTGCGTCTTCATCATGGATATCGCGGATCGGACGACCTTGCCAACGGCCGTAGTCCAGGTCTCTCCATGACGCCTCGACACTCGTTTCGATTTCAAACGCTGCTCCGGTTTGCATAGCTGCGAGTGCCGGACTTGTGATGACCCGATCCGGTTGAAACGCCGAAGCAAGTCGCGGGAGCCGGGATAACTCAGGCTCGTCAATGGCGTCGCCGGTACTCGGAAACGAGCCGGTTTTCATCGCCTGCGTAGTCGCGTGGCACAGCAAGATAAGTTCGGTTTTCATGGCGCTCGATTAAGGGGTTGCGAACGGATTGCTTTACATTCGGCTAACTCATTTTAGAATGGCAAGCCTGCAGCGCGAGGAAGTCGGTGAAAACCCGGCACGGTCGCGCCACTGTGAGCGGATGTCGAATGGGATTGATAGCGCCGAACCGATAGCGCTTCAGCCTTCTTTCAGCATCTGCAAGTCAGACCCCCGCTGCAGCCTTTCTTTTGTCTTACGGGACGCGCATTCCCTTGGAGTCATTCATGAACCATCCTGCCTTGTCCGCCAGTTTGACCGGCAACAATCCCGCATTTGATGCACCCGTACCCATTCCGGTGCGTGAAGTGTTGCCCTGGGCTGTCTTTATCGGCCTGCTTTTGCTGATCGCGATTTATTTTGTCGGCGCCGAACAGGGCGCGACATCGATCTTCCAGAGCATGGTTATCCACGAGTTTGTCCACGACGGTCGGCATCTGCTCGGCTTTCCTTGCCACTGAGACCGACCATGATCCGAAACCTTTTGATACGCGGCATGATCGCGGGACTCGTTGCGGGCCTACTGGGCTTTTGCGTTGCTAAAACCTTTGGTGAGCCGTCAGTCGATCGCGCGATTGCGTTCGAAACGCAGCAGGATAAGCTGCAGAGCCAAGCGGAAGCCGCGGCTGGGCATCAGCACGACCCAGCGGACGACGTTGAACTCGTCAGTCGTGCGACACAAGCGGGACTGGGTTTGCTGACCGGTGTCTGCGTGTTCGGGACGGCGTTGGGCGGCCTGTTCTCGCTAGTGTTCGCATTGTCGTACGCGCGTCTTGGTGCTTTGCGCGCACGCGGGACATCAGCGTTGCTCGGTCTGTTCGGCTTCGTGGCCGTTGCGATCGTGCCGTTCCTCAAGTACCCGCCTAATCCGCCATCCGTGGGCAATCCGGACACTATCGGCGCACGCACCGCGCTGTTTTTCGGCATGGTCGCTATCTCGCTGATCGTGGCCGTGTTTGCTGTACGGCTGCAGCGTCGCCTGAAGGCACGCCACGGCGATTGGAACGCGGTGCTGATCTCGGTTGCCGTGTACATCGTGCTGATGGCACTGGCGTATCTTGCGCTGCCGCCGATTGACGAAGTGCCGAAGCTGTTCTCAGCGACACTGCTATGGAATTTTCGCGTGGCGGCAATCGGTATCCAGGCGGTGATCTGGGCCACGCTCGGTTTGCTCTTCGGCGTGCTCGCGCAACGTGAATTGGAAAGGGCGCCCTCGCGGCGGATTGCTTCGGCCTGAGCGTTTAGTTAGTGTGAATCCTTGGAGGGGCGGCTTGCAGGCCGCCCCTTTTTCATAGCGCAGCCTTGCGTGCAAGCAGGTTATTGAACAGCGCGAGCTTGTCGGCGTCGGCCATCGTTTTCCATGCCTTGATTTCTTCGCGGCTCCTGAAGCAGCCTTCGCAATGCCCCGTGGTCTTGTCGAGCCGGCATACGTCCGTGCACGGCGAGCCCACAGGTTGAAGCTGTTTGGCTCGCTCGATAGTGAACGTGAGTTCGAGCGGGACTTCCATGGGTACTTCCATTTCCATCGGCAATTCCGTAGGCGTTGTTGTCATAGCGTTTCGCCGCGAAAGAGCGCGGCTGTCGCCGCCGGATTCTTCGGCCAGTATGTGTGCATGTAGGTAGCGGTGATCGGGCCATGACGATAGATCGCTTCGCCTTCCACGCCCGTGGTGGCGTGCGTCGCGGTGAGCACCGGCGACATGCCGGTCGTCATGGACGAGTAGTGGAAGGTGTGGCCGGTGTGGGTGCCGTGGCGGCTTTCAACGCGCTGCATGGCGAGCCGGGCCAGGCGTTTCTGCATCTTCGCGTGTCCGGGCAAAAGGGCGAGCATTGAATGCTGCACGCCTTCGATATCCGTCAGTGAATCGAGCAGATACAGCATGCCTCCGCATTCCGCGACTATCGCTTTGCCCGCTTCAACATGCGCGCGGATCGAGGTGGCACTCACTGCGTTTGCTGCAAGCTGGGCGGCGTGCAGTTCCGGATAACCGCCCGGCAGATAAAGCGCGTCGGCATGCGCGGGAACGGGTTCATCGGCGAGGGGTGAAAAAAACGCGAGCGTTGCGCCCATCGCTTCCAGCAGATCGAGATTCGCCGGGTAGATGAACGAAAACGCGGCATCGCGAGCAATGGCTATGCGCATGCCCTCCAGCAAACGCGGCGGCGGGTCGAGGGCTTCGTGATCAAACATGATCGCGGGCGGCAACTCGCGCAACGTCGTTTCGCCGATGGCATCCGCTGCGCGATCCAGCCGCGCATCGATGTCGGCTACCTCCGCTGCTTGCGTGAGACCCAGATGCCGTCCGGGTAGCGTGATGTCGTCGGTGCTTGACAGATGCCCGCAATATCGGATGCCTTCGGGAATGGCTTCGCGCAGCATTTGCGCATGCCGTGCAGACGCCACGCGATTGGCGAGCACACCATGGAAGGGCAGATCCGCCCGATAGCGCGCGAGACCGAACGCCATTGCACCGAAGGTCTGCGCCATACCGTGCGCGCCAATCACGGCGAGCACCGGCACGCCGAACGTGGTGGCGAGATCGGCGCTGCTGGGCGTGCCGTCGAAAAGACCCATCACGCCTTCGATCAGGATCAAGTCAGCTTCTTGCGCCGCTTGTGCGAGCAGCGCGCGGCAGCCGCTTTCGCCGACCATCCACAAATGCAGCGAATACACCGGCGCGCCGGACGCGCGTTCCAGGATCATCGGATCGAGAAAATCGGGGCCGGTCTTGAAGACCCGCACTCGGAGGCCAAGACGTGCGTGATAGCGCGCGAGCCCGGCGGTGACGGTGGTTTTACCCTGGTTCGACGCGGGCGCGCTGATGAATAAAGCGGGGCAGGCGCGCACGTCAGAACTCGACGCCGCGTTGCGCCTTCACGCCTTGCTCGCGATACGGATGCTTGACGGACCGCATTTCCGTCACGAGATCGGCCGCTTCGATTAGCGCCTCGGGTGCATGGCGGCCCGTCACGACCACATGAAGCATCTCGGGCCGCGCGGTGAGCACCGCGAGCACTTCGTCAAGCGGCAGGTACTCGTACTTGAGCACCGTGCACAGCTCGTCGAGCACGACCATCTGATACTCGCCGCTTTCAATCATCTTGCGCGCGGCGTCCCAGCCTTTGCGAGCCGTCGCGATATCGGCATCACGATTCTGCGTGTCCCACGTATAGCCGTCGCCCATGGTGATGAAATCGCAGGTCGAAATTGCGCCGAGGAAATCGCGTTCGGACGTATGCAGCGCACCCTTGATGAACTGCACCACGCCGAGCCGCATGCCGTGTCCGAGCACGCGTACGGCCATGCCGAACGCCGCAGTGGTCTTACCCTTTCCCGTGCCCGTATTGACGATCAAGAGGCCCTTCTCGCGCACGGCGGTGGCCTGCTTTTTCTCGTGACCTTCCTTGCGTCGCTGCGTCATGCGCAGATGCGATTCTTCGTCCGTTTTCATCATGTTCTCTCGTTGTCAGTCGGGTGCCTGATTTGTTACCTAAGGTCGTCTTCAGCTATAGCAACGGTTACGCCATCGGTCACTCTTTTCGGCACTATTATTCGCCCGTTGCGCGACGCCAGTAGCGCACAGGGTTCGCAGACGCCGTCGATGCCAAGCAGCGCCTGAACCCGTTCCGACACATTAGTTTCCACCTGCGCGATGCGTTGCTTCGAGAAAAATTGCAGGGGCAAACCGTGGCGAGCGGCGAATTCAAGCAATGCGGTTTCGTCTTTCTTGCTATCGATCGATGCCAGCGCTCGAGTGCTTGCCAGCGGCCGTGTTCCCAGCGCCGCGGACACGGCGGCATGAATCTGTTCGACGCTTACCCCGCGCCGGCAGCCTATGCCGATGACCCATGTGCTCATGATTGCGCCTCATACGCGCGACCTGGAATCACGCTGGATAGCGAACAGAACGGTCGGCGCGAGGGTAGGCGCAGGCGTTGCAAAAATGGATTCATGTAAGACGATATAAGCATTACGTCCTTCATCCGTCCCTCGCGGATGTGGCGTTCGACGCGCTTTTAGAGCCAAAGCGCGCCACTCGGCGACTGGCCGGTATCCGGGCTTGGCGACCGCATTTCGCTCGCCTTCCCGCTCGTCGGAGCAGTGGCTGTGGAGGAAATGGGCGCTCGGTCCGAATGAAAGTCACGAACGAAAGTCAGTCGAAACTAGCGCGGGTCGCGTACCGTTGCGGGGACAGCACAGGTCTTGTCGACACGGCGCGAGAGGCCCGAAGCGTAAGCCTTGAGCCTTGAGAATACGCGCGTGTGCATCCTGTTTCCCGTTTAACTACGCGCGCGGGAAAAGCGCGCGTGAGCACCAGACGCGGGCCAAAGATAGCACAGCGGGTGTTGGTTGCGCTGGGCTTTTACGGGCTGGACATGGGCGGAAGTGCAGGTTTGTTGCGTTCGCGCCGGCGAGATATCACGTCAGGAGGCGGGGCTTAAACCCCCTCGCGCACTCCGCCCAAACCTTGACGCTAGTCCCCCATCAGCCTAGACTTCGCGGTAGTTTTCTGGTGCTCGCGCGCGGTCTCTGCTGCGCGCAGTTAAACGGGAAGCAGGGAGCGCTGCCTGAACTCTGGCGTGCCAACCTGCGCTGCCCCCGCAACGGTAAGCGAAAATCGCGCAATGTGGTTTCACCCTGATTCACGCCACTTCGCACGGTAAAGCCGGCTTCGAAAAACCACTGCATGGCAATCTCATGCGGGAAGGTGAAGCGGCATTTTCGCCAGCCCGGATACCGGCCGGAACGAGTCAACACCTGAAGCGGACGATGTCGCGGGGATGCGGCAGACGGTCGACACTTTTCACCATGCTTTTCCGGATTGCCATCCCGCATTGCGCACCCGCCGCGACGCTTGCGAGCGGATTTTTTGCTCGCGTGAGTAAGCCAAGGGCGACGCATTCTGGTAGCAAGCAGCCAATCGATACTACGGAGCAACGGATGCAAATGCGCAAAATCCCGGTCACGGTCGTAACGGGTTTCCTCGGCAGCGGCAAGACCACATTGATGCGGCACATCCTGCAAAACGCGAAAGGGCTGCGGATCGCCGTGATCGTGAACGAGTTCGGCGAACTGGGTATCGACGGCGAAATCCTGAAGGGATGCAATATCGGTTGCGAGGATGAAAGCGTCACCGATCAACCGAATCTGTATGAGCTGTCGAACGGCTGTCTCTGCTGCACCGTGCAGGAAGAGTTTTATCCGGTGATGGAGCAACTCGTCGAGCGGCGTGATCAGATCGATCACGTGCTGATCGAGACCTCCGGCCTCGCATTGCCCAAGCCGCTCGTGCAGGCTTTCAACTGGCCGTCCATCAAGAATGCGTTCACCGTGGACGCTGTGGTGACCGTGGTCGACGGCCCCGCTGCGGCAAGTGGCCAGTTCGCGGCGAATCCGCAAGCTGTCGACGCACAACGCCGCGCCGATCCGAACCTCGATCACGAATCGCCGCTGCATGAGTTGTTCGAAGATCAGCTCGCTTCAGCGGATCTGGTGATTCTCAACAAGACCGATTTGATCGATGAAACGCAGCAACGCGCGGTGGAAACGTTGATTCGCGGCGAGATCCCAGCCGGCGTCAAGATCGTGCCGGCGCAAATGGGTCAGCTTGATCTGCATGCGCTGCTCGGTCTCGAGGCGGCGTCGGAAACGACTATTCATCTGCGTGTCGATCATCATGGCTCTGCCGACGACGAAGGCCACGCGGATCATCATCACGACGATTTCGATTCAGTCGTGGTGGAAGCGCGGGTCGAGTCGCGCGAGGCCGTGGTCGCCGCATTGCGCTCACTGGTCGATACCAACACGATCTATCGCGTGAAGGGTTTTGCGGCGTTGCCGGGCACGCCCATGCGGCTTGTCGTGCAAGGTGTAGGTCAGCGTTTCGATACCTATTTCGACCGCCGCTGGACCGCTGCCGAAGCGGCTAGCGAGACCAGCCGGTTCGTGCTGATTGGTGAGGATCTCGATCAGCCGCGTTTGCAACAAGCGCTTGTCGCCGCGCTCGCCAACGCGCCCGTGCAGGCCTGATCCATGCATCTGCTACGCACGACGCCCGGCGGTTTTGTCGACGACGCAGCCGGCGTCATGCGTATTGATCAGACGCCTGCGCCGATCGTCGTGCTCAGCTCTGCCGACACCACGCTCTCGCTTCTAGCCAGTGTCGTGCCGCATCTGGAAGCGGATTTTCCCGCGCTGCGGCTCGCCAATCAGGCGTTCTTGCGGCAACCGGCATCGGTGGATTTTTACGTCGACGACGTGCTGAAGCACGCACGCGTGATCGTTATTGATCACCTTGGCGGTGAAGCGTACTGGCCTTACGGAATCGAGAGCATCACCACGCTCGCGCGCCGCAATAACCAGATGCTCGTGATGTTCTCCGGCGATCTGCAGGAAGATCCAAACCTCGTTGCGAAGAGTACGGCCGAGCCAGCGTTATGCGATCAGCTCTGGCGTTATCTGCGTGAGGGCGGCGCGAAAAATGCCGAAGAGTTTCTTCGTTGCATCGCGTTCAGGGCGTTGGGGTATGGGCGTAAAGCGCATGCGCCGAGCCCGTTGCCGGCAGTGGCAATCTATCATCCGGCGCGGCTGATTGCGACCGTTGACGATTGGAAAAACCGCTGGGTTCAGGGTGCGCCCGTCGTTGCCGTGTTGTTTTATCGAGCCCATTTGCAGTCCGGCAATACCGATGTGTTCGATGCTTTGATCGAGGCTCTGGAAGCGCATGGACTCAACCCGCTGCCAATAGCGATGGCGTCGCTCAAAGACCCCTTGAGTCGCGAAGTCGTGCAGCAGCTCTGCGCGGATCATGGCGCGTCGCTGGTGCTGAACACGACCTCATTCGCCGCGGGCGTCATAGACGACCCCGTGCCTTTCGAACTCGCGGGCGACGCGCCAGTGCTGCAAGTCATCCTCAGTGGAGGAAATCGCGAAGACTGGCTCAAGGACAATCACGGGTTGAATTCGCGCGATGTCGCCATGCATGTCGCTCTGCCCGAAGTGGATGGCCGCATCATCACGCGCGCGATCAGCTTCAAGGGACTTGCGTATCGATGCGAGATCACGCAAGTCGACGTCGTGCGTTATCAGCCCGATCTTGAACGGGTGCATTTCGTGGCCGAGTTGAGCCAACGCTGGTGTCGCTTACGGCAACTCGCTAACGCAGACAAACGCATCGCGCTCGTGCTCGCGAACTATCCATTGAGCGAGGGCCGCATTGGCAATGGCGTGGGTCTTGATACCCCGGCGTCCGTTATCAATATCCTTGCAATGCTCGCTAAGGAAGGGTATCGGGTAGATGAAATTCCCGCCGATGGTGACGCGTTGATGCAGGCCCTGACCTTGGGCGTGACGAATGATCCTGTGGTCCGCGACCTGCGTCCTGCGTTACAAAGCCTGGCGCTTGACGACTACCTCGACGCTTTTTCCAAGCTGCCGGACAACGTCCAGCAGGAGTTGAATGCACGCTGGGGTCCGCCCGAAAACGATCCCACGATCCGTCGTGGCCGCTTCATGATCGCGGGCTGGCGCTGCGGGCATGTGTTCATCGGCATCCAGCCGGCGCGCTCGCGTGAGCGCGGCGACTACGCGAGTTATCACGACGCTGAACTTGTGCCGCCGCACGCGTATCTCGCGTTCTATTTCTGGCTGCGGCTGCGATTCAACGTGGATGCGATCGTTCACGTCGGCAAGCACGGCAACCTCGAATGGCTGCCGGGCAAGAGCGTTGCATTAAGCGCGTCGTGCTGGCCTGACCTGACGCTGGGCGCCATGCCGCATCTGTACCCGTTCATTGTCAACGATCCAGGAGAGGGCAGCCAGGCGAAACGGCGGGCGCAGGCGGTCATCATCGACCATTTGATGCCGCCGCTCACGCGCGCTGAAAACTACGGTCCGTTGCAGGACCTTGAGCGTCAGGTCGACGAATATTATGAAGCGCTGATGGTCGATCCACGCCGCGCGAAACTCCTGCGCAAGACGATTCTGGCGAGCATTGTGGAACATCGGCTGCATGAGGAACTCGGACTGGATAAACCTCGCGATTCCGATACCGAAGACGCATTACTGACACGCGCCGACGCGTATTTATGCGAGCTCAAAGAGGCGCAGATCCGCGATGGCCTGCATGTGTTCGGCGCGTCGCCGCAAGGCGTGCAACGCCGCGATACCTTGCTTGCACTGGGCCGTTATCCAATCGGCGATGCACAAGGCGCGAACGCGAGCGTGCTTACTGCGTTGGCCCGCGACTTGAACCTGGGCGAGGCATTCGATCCCCTCGATGCTGACTGGAGCGCGCCGTGGACAGGTCCCCGCCCTGCAGAACTCGAAACTGTGATTGATGCGCCGTGGCGTCATCATGGCGACACCCGCGAGCGTCTCGAGTTGCTCGCAACGTCGTTGCTTGAGCGGCCATCCGACGCGACGGGGCCAAATACATCGCAGGTACTGACACGCCTGAACGGCGACTTGCTCGCACGGCTCGACGCGTGCGGACCGCAAGAGCTGAAGCAGCTTCAACGCGGTCTCGACGGACGGTTTGTGCCGCCGGGCCCAAGTGGATCGCCATCGCGTGGAAGGCCGGACGTCCTACCTACTGGCCGCAATTTCTACTCCGTCGATACCCGCGCCGTGCCAACGCGTGCAGCGTGGACGCTTGGCCTGAAGTCAGCCAACCTGCTGATTGAGCGGCACCTTCAGGAGCACGGCGACTATCCGCGCGCGATTGGTTTGTCCGTGTGGGGCACGGCCACCATGCGCACCGGCGGTGACGATATTGCCCAAGCCATGGCGCTGATCGGCGTGCGGCCGAAGTGGGCGGCGGGCAGCAATCGCGTGACTGATTTCGAAGTCCTGCCTATCACCATTTTCAATCGTCCGCGCATTGACGTGACGCTGCGTGTGTCTGGATTTTTCCGCGACGCGTTCGCCAACCTGATGCATCTCTTCGATGCCGCCGTGCAAGCCGTGGCCGAACTTGACGACGAAGCCGAAGACCTCAATCCGATCCGTGCGCGCATCATGCGTGAACGCGACGAACACATGGCGCGCGGCCTTGACGAGAAGGAAGCGCGCCTGCGTGCGGGATGGCGCGTGTTCAGCACGAAGCCGGGCGCATACGGCGCCGGCTTGCAGGAAATGATCGACGCGAAGCAATGGCAAAACGACGCCGATCTCGCGCGCGGTTTCCAAAGCTCAGGCGGGTATGCTTACTCGCAGAAGGGTGATGGCGTGGAGGCTCGCGACACCTTCGGCGCGCGTTTGTCGACCATTGACGTGGTGGTGCAGAACCAGGACAACCGCGAGCACGACCTGCTGGATTCGAACGACTATCACCAGTTCCAGGGCGGCATGGTTGCGGCCGTGCGGCATCTTTCCGGTACCCAGCCGCATGCGTATAACCCTGATCACAGCAATCCCGCCGCGCCGCGCATCCGGACATTGCAGGAAGAAATCTCCCGCGTGATCCGCTCGCGCGTGGTCAATCCGAAATGGATCGACGGCGTGAAGCGGCATGGTTACAAGGGCGCGTCGGAACTCGCGGCAACAGTAGACTATCTGTTCGGTTACGACGCCACCGCAAGGGTCGTATCGGATCATCAGTACGCACTGGTCGCCGATGCCTATGTGAACGACGCAGACACGCGTGAGTTCATGCAACGGCATAATCCGCACGCCCTGCATTCAATTTGCGAGCGTTTGATTGAAGCAATGCAGCGTGGCCTATGGCAAAGTCCGGGTGCGTATCAGGATCAGATCGAAGGCCATCTGCTGGACGCCGAACAGCAACTTGAAGGGCAACGAACGTGAACGAATTCATCTTCCCGTTTGCCGCATTGGTCGCACAGGAACCCTTGCAGCAAGCGCTTTTATTGGCGGCCATCGATCCTGCACTGGGCGGCGTGCTGGTCAGCGGTCCGCGTGGCACCGCGAAATCCACGACTGCGCGCGCGCTTGCTGAACTACTACCCGAAGGCCAGTTTGTGACCTTGCCGCTGGGGGCAAGTGAAGAACAGTTGATCGGTTCGCTGGACATTGAAGCTGTATTGCGCGACGGCAGCGTGCGTTTTTCGCCGGGCTTGCTCGCGAAGGCGCATCAGGGGGTGTTGTACGTCGATGAAGTCAATCTGTTGCCCAATCAACTCGTGGATCAGTTACTCGATGTAGCGGCGAGTGGAACGAACGTAATCGAACGGGACGGCATTTCGCATCGGCATGAGACGCGCTTCGTGCTGATTGGGACCATGAATCCGGAGGAGGGCGAACTCAGGCTGCAATTGCTGGATCGCTTCGGTCTGGCCGTGGAATTGCAGAATTGCTTCGATGCTGAAAAACGTCGGGAGATCGTCAAGGCGCGTCTCGCGTTCGATAGGAATCCTGAGGCTTTCCGCTCGCAATTTGCCGGTCAACAAGAAGCCTTGGCGCTAAGGCTTCACCAAGCCAGGCTAATCCTTCCGACCCTCGAACTCGACGATGCAGTTCACGCGAGTGTCAGCGAGTTATGCATCGAGGCGCACGTGGACGGCGTGCGCGCCGATCTCGTCATGCTACGCGCGGCGCGCGCGCTGGCGGCATTTGAAGAAGCTTCAGCGGTGAACGTGGAACACGTTGAACGCGTAGCGGAGTCAGTGTTGCTGCATCGGCGCAAGCAAGGCAGTGCGCCTGGCGATCAGGGCGCTGCCGACTCCCGCCCGCAAGAGGGCGGGAAAGACACGGACGAAGCCAGCTTCGGCTACATACCTCCCGAACCCGTCGACATCACAGCAGTCAAGAACGTCAGGCCGCTTGCCGCAAAAAAATCCTGAGCCATCGAAGGCTGGATCCAGAGGCCGATCCCGGCCGCCTTCGATGGCTAGAACCCTCCGCATCAGGTAGAACGCGATCGCGCGGGGGCGAACCGGGCACGCGCATCGACTGGTTGCGAACGCTGCTGGAAAAACGCAATCAGCCTCTGGATGAAACTCATCTGAGATTTCATCGCGAGCAGGGCGACAGCAGCGCGTTGCATTGCTTCGTGCTCGATTGTTCTGGTTCCATGCTTGGCGGGAAACGGCTTGCGCTGGCTAAAGGACTGGTCGTGGCATTGTTCGACCGGGCGTACCGCGAGCGTGCAGAGGTTGCGCTGGTCTGCTTTGGCGGTGCGACGGCGCAAGTACGTCGTGAACCCGGGGCCGCGCATTGGTGGAACGATCGCTGGCTTGCACCCATAGGTGGAGGCGGAGGAACGCCGCTCGCGCTGGGCGTGCGCACAGGCGCGAATGTGCTGCTTAAGGCTGCGCACCGCCGACCTTCGCAGCGGCGCTTCCTGTGGTTGCTGACCGATGGCCGCAGTCCGGAAACGCCACCACGTCCCGATGCAGCGGATCAGATTGTTATTGTCGATTTCGAGAGTGAGGCGATACGTTTAAGGCGTTGCGTGACGCTCGCCGAGTCTTGGCAGGCCGACTACCGTACGGCTGCTGCCATGACGTCCGCTTAGTTCATTCGTACCAGCGCGGCGTGTATACCCAATCGCCATCACGTCGGTTACGGGGAAAACTGCGCGTGGTGGACGAACCAACAATCACCATCGTACGCATATCGACCTGACTGGCATGCATTTTATCCAGCGTCGTGGTGGTCAGTGTTTCACCCGGCCTGCCGATGTTTCGACCCAGCACGATCAGGGTCGCGCCACTCCGATGCTCACGCACGATATCCAGCGCGCGATCAAGTTGCCACGGCCGCGCGCGCGAGACAGGGTTGTAAAACGCCATCACGAGATCGGCTTGAGCCGCATGTCGCAAGCGCGTTTCTATCACGGCCCACGGCTTGAGGTTGTCCGAAAGCGACAGCATGCAGAAGTCGTGTCCGAGCGGCGCGCCGGCACGAGCGGCCGTGGCCAGAGCGGCGGATACACCGGGCACGACCTGCAAGTCCACTGCATTCCATAGCGGGTTGTCCCGGGCCTCGTCGAGCGCTTCGAGCACGGCGGCAGCCATTGCAAAGACCCCGGGGTCCCCCGACGATACGACCACCACGCTGCGTCCCGTACTTGCCAGTTCGAACGCATGGCGCGCGCGCTGCATCTCTTCACGGTTGTCGCTGCAATGAAGCACCTGATGCGGCGCGAACGGACCGGCCATGCGCACATAGGTCTCGTAGCCGAGTACATCGTCTGCTTGCGATAACGCCTGTCTTGCTGCGGGCACCATCAGATCCGCACTGCCGGGACCGAGACCAATCACGGTGAGCGTGCCGCGTGCTTGCCCGAGCGTTGAGGGATCGAGCGGATGTGGCGCGAGGGCAATTGTGATGCCGTCGTCACGAGACTCGAATGTGTCGAAGCTAGCAGGAAGCGTTCCGAAGCGCAGCGACAAGTTCAGCGTCCGAGCGGCTTGAACAAGCGGTGCAGACGTCATCATGCTCAACGGTGCAAGCACTGCTGCCAGCGCCAATGGTGCAATGCGCTGTTCACGCAAGATCCCGCGCACGCGTTCGACGATCGAGCCCTCCGAAGATAAGGCCGTCACGCATACAACCGCACAGCGCGGATGAATCATCAATTCGTCAGCTGTATCGCTCGTGTGCGGTGTGATCCGGATCGCGAGGCTGGCATCCGTCGCGCGTGGCAGGTCTGCTGCGTCGAGCCATGGCGCGTGACCTTCAACGCGCGTCGTGGCTCCCGCGAGCAGGTCCGACACAAAACGTTTCCCGTGCTCGATATCGGCAAGCACATAACCCGCTGGCGGGTTCAGCAGGCAGGTGCCAAAACGTAGTTCTCCGCTGGTCGTTATCGCTGGTGCGACGTCCAGCGCCGCCGCGATTTCGCGCGCCATTACGTTCACGCCGCCCAGACCGCCAAGCAAAGGCACGACTGCGCTAGCGTCCTCAGCCACGGCTAGAACGGGCGGTTCATGGGTCTTGTCGGCGAGCGCGGATGCGAGGCATCGAATCACGATGCCCGCTGCGCACAACGCGACGATCGGCGTGTTGCTTGCATAGAGTTCGCGCAGATGAGGGCCGAGTTCAGTGAATGCGACATCGGCTTGCACGCGGCTCGATAGACCGTGAACCAGCGAACCGGGATACAGCGCCTGAATGTGGCGCGCGGTACCCAAAGCGCCCATCCCCAGAACCACGATTGCCACAGGGACCTGCTCGCTCAACGCCGTCACGCCTGCCATTTTTCCCCCGGCACGACGAGCAGCGAGAAGTAGGGCGATGCCATGGGATCGACTTCTTCCAGCGGCACAATGCGCTGGTTCGCCATGGTCGCGCGCTCGACGTAAAGCGCACGTTTGTCGAGTCCGAGTTCGGTGAGCACGCGCCGGACCTTTTCGAAGTTGCGGCCTAGTTTCATGATCACGGCGGCATCGGCGGTGGCGAGACGTTGCTTTAGATCTGCTTCCGGCAGCACGCCCGATAACACCGACAAACTCTGGTTCCGGTACACGAGCGGCACCCCAAGCACGGCCACGCCACCAAGCATGGAACACACGCCCGGGACCACGTGCGCTTCGAAGCGCAAGGCCAGCCGGTCATGCAGATACATGTAGGAGCCGTAGAAGAATGGATCGCCCTCGCAGATCACGGCTACATCGCGTCCCGCTTCCAGATGATCTGCGATACGGATGGCGGATTCATCGTAGAAGTCGCCAATGATCGTTTCATAGCAAAGCGGCGGCTCAAGCGCTTCGGTCGTAACCGGATAAACCAGCGGCATGCGCGTTTGCGTTTCGTTGAGATGCGCTTCAATGATCCCGAACGCATTGCCTTTCTTGCCCTTCGCCACGAAGTAAGCGACCACCGGCGCGGAGGTCAGCAAACGCAATGCCTTGACTGTTATCAGCTCGGGGTCACCAGGACCGACACCGAGGCCATAGAGGCGTCCGCTCATCATTCGGTCTCCGTTGCCAGCGCGTTCACGGCCGCCGCCGCCATTGCGCTGCCGCCGCGCCGCCCGCGCAATGCGACGAACGGCACGCCGCGGCTATTCGCGGCAAGCAGCGCCTTCGATTCCGCCGCGCCGATAAACCCCACCGGGAAGCCCAGGATCAGCGCAGGTTTGGGCGCACCGGCGTCGAGCATGTCGAGCAGATGGAAGAGCGCGGTGGGCGCATTGCCGATCACCACCACGCTGCCTTCAAGATCCGGGCGCCACAATTCGAGCGCGGCGGCCGAGCGCGTATTGCCGAGTGCGCGAGCGCGTTCAGGTACAGAGGAATCGTTGAGCGTGCAGATCACACGGTTGTTCGCCGGCAACCGCGCGCGCGTGATGCCTTCGGCGACCATGCGGGCATCGCAGAGAATGGGTGCGCCTTGGCCAAGCGCCGAGCGGCCTGCCATGCCTGCGCCGGGAGAGAACACGAGGTCATCGACTACGTCCGTCATGCCGCACGCATGGATCACGCGCACGGCAAGTTTCTCGAGATCGGCGGGAACGGCCGAGAGGTTGGCCTCGGCACGAATGGTCGCAAACGACGCGCGATAAATCGCTTGACCGTCGCGAATGTAATCAAGCATCAGGGGTGCTCCGGGCTAGCCAGCGGGCTGCCTGTTCAATGGTGAGATGGCGGGCAACGGCTTCAGGCGCATCGCCATAAAGATCGTAGCGACCGGGAGCGACGGCCATCAAGGTGGTTTCAACGCGGTGCGCCGCCGCGCATGAGCGCGCGCAGCCGCTAAGATGGACATCGCCTGCGGGCGGCATGGATCGCGCGAGAAGTTGTGCGTCAGCTTTGGTATCGGCGAAACTTTTTGCGCAGCCCGGCGAACCTGTACACGCAATCAGGCGCGCGAATGGTTCGTCGGGCGATGTTGCGAGACCCAGCGCGGCGAGTTGTTCAACTAGAGGTCGTGCATCAGCAGGGGGCACGTCTAGCAGCATGACGCTTTGCCATGGCGTCATGCGTATTCGTGGCGCGAGATCGGCGAGCGCGGAAAGTGTCGCGGCATCCAGGCGCCCAAGCGGGACTTGCGCACCAACGCACACGCTGTCGCCCGTCCCTTGACGATGCACGCCGAAACGCAGCCTTGCATCGGATGCCGGACGACGCCAGTGTTCAACGTCACGATCTAAAAGAAAGCCAAGCTTCTCCTGAACGCGGCCAAGAATTTCTTCGATAGGACACGTCGTCAGCAGATCGCGCATTCTGGTCTGCCAGGGCTGCGCGAGATCGAGGAAGGTTTGCAGCAGTGCGTCGACCAGTGCCGGGACGTGCCCGGTTTTCACCGCAGCCAACGCCGGCGCATTGTTTTCGAACCGCGGTGGACGGCCCGCGAGCCCGAACACAAGCCGTTCCGCCGATACCGCTGAAAGCCACACATCGTGAGGATGATCGAGCATGGCGAGGCGCTCGCCGCCGTCCACCATCAACGCAAATTTCGGCGACAGCTGATGCAAACGCGCGTCGCGCTGCATCTGCCCGATTAACGTGGAAACGAGCGGTGCGACATCGAGCAAGGCGTGCGAATCGAGGCCAGCCAGCGGACTGGACATGACGTTACGCTGGTCGTCGGAACCCGGCGTGACGGGCCCAAGTCCCGCGTCGACGAGCTGCGAGACGAGCGCTTCCTGCGAGTCTTCCCTTACGCCTCGGATCTGCAGATTCGCGCGATTGGTTGCATCGATGAAACCGGAACCGAATTCGAGCGACGCCTGCGCTACAGCACGCGCCTGCGCCGCAGTCAGTTCACCGCTTGCGAGGCGAATGCGGCACAGGCCGCCATCGCGCGCAGGCGCGATTCGCATCAGGCCCGGACAAGCCGATGGCCGTGATGCTTGCGTTGATGCGTGCACAGTAGTGAGTGGTTCGTTCAAAGCGTGACCCGTTCGGTCTCGCGCGGCGCCTTGAGCATGTCGGACCCTTTGAGGGGATGACACGTTCGCGGTATCGGTACACCCCGCCCGATGTTGGCTTGCACGAAGAATTCAGGTCGGCAGGTCTCTTGGCTTGCAGGTCGACGTCCGTGCCGGCCTTCCCAGTCGAAACCAGTGGCAGTGGAGCGCGGACTCGCTGCGTACAATTGCGGGGGCAGCCACAGTTCTGCTGTGTTCCCTGTTAGGCCCGTAAGGGCACCGACTAACGCGGTATTATGCCCGTTTTTGCGGCGGATAAAGCGCATCGGCGTCAGGCCGGACCTGCTTTAGCCGCATTGTCTCGGCCACGTTGCAGACGCGGCGTAATGAGTGAATGAGCCAGCGAATGAATCAAGTGAGGATCGGCGGATGTCACCGTGGTTGACCGTGGTGGGGATCGGGGAAGATGGCTGGGGCGGACTTAGCCGGCACGCGCGCCAGGCGTTGCTGAGCGCCGATACGATTTTCGGCGGCGCGCGTCATCTCGCGTTATTGCCGGCCCGGATTGGCGGCGAACGTCGTGCATGGCCTACGCCGTTCACGATTGCGCCGGTACTTGAATATCGTCACGAACGCAGCCGGGTGTGTGTGCTCGCGAGCGGCGACCCGATGATGTTCGGCGTCGGCACAACATTCGCCCGCGAACTGGCAGCAGATGAGTTCTGCGTGTTACCCGCGCCGTCTTCGCTGTCGCTTGCCGCCGCGCGTTTGCACTGGGCGCTGCAGGATGTGACGGCGGTGTCGCTGGTCGGGCGGCCGATTGCGGCGCTCGAAACGCAGCTTCATCCCGGCGCGCGCCTGTTTGTTCTAAGCAGCGACGCTTCAAGTCCAGGCTTGGTCGCGGCATTGCTGACGAAACGTGGTTTTGGCGCGAGCCGTCTGAGCGTGTTCGAGCATCTGGGAGGCGAGCAGGAGCGGCGTATCAATAGCGTGGCCAGCGCGTGGACGTCAAGTGACGTGGCCGCGCTGAATCTGGTGGCGATCGAGTGCATCGCGGAAAACCATGTGCTGCGCTTGCCGCTGACGCCCGGCCTTCCAGACGACGCATACCAGCACGACGGACAGCTCACCAAACGCGATGTCCGTGCGATTACGCTGTCGCGGCTCGCGCCTGAACCCGGTGAACTGCTGTGGGACGTGGGTGCGGGATGCGGTTCCATTGGTATCGAATGGATGCGCACGCACCCGAGTTGCCGTGCTATCGCGATCGAAGCGAACGGTGAGCGTCAACGCCTGATCGAACACAATCGCGATGCGCTTGGCGTGCCTGGACTTCAACTGGTCGAGGGTGAGGCGCCGGGTGCGTTAGCCGGGTTGCCTGCGCCCGATGCGATTTTTATCGGTGGTGGCGTGACCGCGCCCGAGATGCTCGACACCTGCTGGTCTCATCTGAAGAAAGGCGGGCGGATGATCGTCAACGCCGTCACCATCCAGAGCGAAGCAACGCTGATCGCGTGGCGCGCGCTTCACGGCGGCGAGATGACGCGTATTGGCGTTGCTTATGCACAGCCGCTAGGCACCTTCGATACCTGGCGCCAAGCGCTTCCCATCACGCTACTGCATGCTGTCAAACCATAATGTTTTTTGGTTACCACCATGCGTGACGAGACAGGGGGCGGCGCAATGAAACGGATCTTGCTGTTAGGAGGCACTGGTGACGCATTGACAATCGCGCGCCGTCTCGGCCCTAGCCATGTCTATAGCCTCGCCGGCTTGGGCCGTATGCCAGCCGATCTGGTCTGCAGCGTGCGCGCGGGCGGCTTCGGAGGCGTTGAAGGGTTAAAGGCGTTCATTGAAGCCGAATCCATCGGCCTGATAGTCGATGCCACGCATCCCTACGCCGCGCAAATGAGCCGTCACGCGAGCGCGGCCAGTGCGCTCACGAACATCCAATGCTGGGCGCTTCGCCGCGCACCCTGGCAACCGCAAACTGGAGACGATTGGCGGGAGGCAGTGGATTTTCCGGACATCGTCCATACCCTTGCGCCTTACAAAAACCCGTTCTGGACGCTGGGCCGCGAACCGCTCGCGCATCTCCGTGAGATTCCCTCTTGGCAACACTGGACCATTCGCTGCCTCGACCCGTACCCCGGCAACGCACACGCGACAATCATTGGCGCGCGCGGACCGTTCTCGCTGGAAGGTGAGCGCATGCTCTTCGACGCGCAGCAAACCGATGTCCTCGTCAGCAAGAATAGCGGCGGCGCGGCAACGGAGGCGAAACTTGCGGTGGCGCGGGAACGAGGTTTGCCTGTGGTCATGCTGAAACGGCCACGCCTTCCACCGGCCGAGCGCGAATTCTCCAATACAAGCTCGCTTCTGGACGCACTTGAAGCATTGTTCCATCCGCATTCACTTTTTGATAAAACCCCTTAAATGACGGTCTATTTCATTGGTGCCGGACCCGGAGATCCCGAACTCATCACGGTGAAAGGTCAGCGCCTCATTCGTACCTGTCCGGTTATTTTGTACGCCGGATCGCTTGTGCCGGAAGCGGTGCTGAGCGGACATTCTGCGGAAAGCGTCGTGAATACGGCCGATCTTCATCTCGACGAAATTGTCGCGTTGCTCGAAGCTGCTCACCTTAAAGGGAAAGACGTTGCGCGTGTCCATTCCGGTGATCCGTCGCTATATGGCGCAATAGGCGAGCAGATACGGCGCTTGAATATGCTTTCCATTCCTTATGAAATTGTACCGGGAGTCACGGCGGCGGCTGCATCGGCGGCATCCCTTGGTTGCGAATTCACGTTGCCCGGCATTTCGCAAACGGTGATCCTTACGCGCTTCGCCACGAAGACGTCAATGCCCGAAGGCGAGCAACTTGCCGATCTCGCACGCCATCGCGCGACCATGGCAATCCACCTCGGGGTACGGCATATTGAACGGATCGTTGCCGACCTGATTCCGCATTACGGCGCGCAATGTCCTGTAGCCGTGATCTTCCGGGCAAGCTGGCCTGACGAAGAGAAAGTGCTAGGCACACTCGCTGATATCGCAGGAAAAGTGCTTGAAAAAGGCATTGAAAGGACAGCGTTGATCGTGGTTGGATATGTGCTGAATGCAGAGGGCTTTACGGATTCGTCGCTGTATCGCAAGCCATTCTGAGCCACGTGCCATGCGCGATCTCGATACCGTTTTCAGTGCCTTGTCGCATTCGAATTTCCGCATGCGCTTCCGCCTGCGTGCGCGTGAAGAGGCTTATTTGCGTGAACATGGCATGACCGAAGTGGTCAGCCATGCCCGTGAACTGATTACGCGCCGGCTTGCGCCGGCATATCTGCCGAACGACGGCAAGCAGACGCCGTTTCGCGGTCATCCGGTGTTTGTCGCGCAGCACGCCACGGCAACGTGCTGCCGAGGTTGCCTTGCGAAATGGCATGGCATTGAGGCGGGAAAACTACTGGACGATGACGAGCGGGATCACGTCGTGCAGGCTATCGAACGCTGGTTGAAGGCGCAAAAAGTGGCCGGCGCCGACAAGCCGCCGCGTCAGCCGGACCTGCCGTTCTAACAAAAAAAACGCCGCGCGGTTTTGAGCCACGCGGCGTTTTCGACTTATCACGCGATCATTCCAAAGCGCGTTTTTTCTTCGCCCTTCGCGACAACATATTCAGCCCCTCGACCAACGCCGAGAACGCCATCGCTGCGTAGATGTAGCCTTTCGGCACGTGCGATCCAAACCCTTCGGCGACCAGCGTCATACCGATCACGAGCAGGAAGCCGAGTGCGAGCATCACGACAGTCGGGTTCCTTTCGATGAAACGCGATAGCGGTCCGGCCGCGAACATCATCACCGAAACGGCGCCGACCACCGCAACGAACATGATGGGAATGTGCTCGGTCATGCCCACAGCGGTCACGATGCTGTCGATGGAAAACACGAGATCGAGCACCAGGATCTGACCGATCGCCGACCACGGCGTGAGCGTGGACGTCTTCACAACACCGTCGCCGTTGGCGCCTTCACCCGAGACATGATGATGGATCTCGGTGGTCGCTTTCCACACAAGGAACGCGCCGCCGGCAATGAGGATCAGGTCGCGCCACGAGAAGTCGTGTCCGAACGCGGTGAAGATCGGGGCGGTCAGGCGCACGATCAGCGCGACCGTGCCGAGCAGGCCGAGACGCATGATCAACGCCAGCCCAATGCCGAGCCGCTGCGTGCGTGCGCGGTGCGCTTCGGGCAGTTTGTTCGTAAGAATGGAGATGAAGATCAGGTTGTCGATGCCGAGCACGACTTCCATGACAAGCAGCGTCGCTAGTGCAGCCCACGCGCCGGGGTCGCTTGCCAATGCAACTAAATAGTCCATGAGATCCGAGGGTCTTGGGGAAGTAGGAGGAAACGGGAAGGCGCCTACGCAGCGGCCGTTCGCGATGATACGTGACGCGCCAAGCAAAAACGTAAGCTTAATGAAATAATTGAGAGCGGTGTGGCGTCAAAAAGTTCGCCGGACTCCATATTGACGCCAACATGCGCATCAAAATGGTGCATTGCGCAAATACGGGTAAACTCTGACTTTGCTCACCCTTACTTAACCGGAGCGGCTTCCTCGGCCTACGGTTCTGGCGTCTTCAATCTTTGCTGCCCGATTCCGGCAGTTCCTTTCGGGTTTCGAATGCAGGGAAAATCGCAACGCCTGGTCGAACTGGACTTTTTTCGTGGGCTCGTACTGCTGGTGATCCTGGTCGATCATATTGGCGGCAGCATGATATCGCGTGTGACGCTTCACTCGTTCGCGCTCAACGACGCCGCCGAAGTCTTCGTGTTCCTTGGCGGATTTGCCACTGCGACCGCCTATGAGTCAATGTCGGCGCGCCGCTCGGAATCGGTCGCACGGGCACGGTTTTTCCGGCGTGCATTCGAAATCTATCGCGCGTTTCTCATCACCGCGGCCTTGATGCTGCTGACAAGTTTCCTGTTGCGGCCGTTTTTCGGCAGCGCACCGAATCTGGCCACTGCCGATCTGGATGCCGTTCTGGCAGCGCCCTTCACTGCGTTGGCCGACGTGCTGCTTTTGCGCCGTCAGCCGTATCTGTCTTCCGTCCTGCCCATGTACGCCTTTTTTGCGCTGACCGTGCCGCTCGTGTTGCCGTTGGCGCGCACCAAGCCGTGGCTGTTGCTGGGCGCCAGCATCGCGTTGTGGGCAGCAGCGACGCCCGTTGCCGAGTATTTGCCGTCGGCGAATGACTTGCTGTGGGATTTCAATCCGGCCGCATGGCAGTTGATGTTCGTGATAGCTGTGCTTGCATGTTGCCACCCCGTCTATCAGCGAGTGAGTTCGCACCGGTTCGGCTGGATGGCGAGCGTTGCGGCCCTCGCGATTGTTGCAGGCATGGCGTACTACAAGTTGCTTGTGCTCCCGGTTTCCTTCGATGGCGATTTCAAGCGCAATCTGGCCGGGGCGCGGATTGTCAACTTCTTGGGTATTGCATGGATTGCGAGCGATCTGGCACGTCACGGAGTGGTGAAGCAGATTGCGCGGCGCTTGACGTGGGTCGGCGCGGTCGGCCGCGATGGATTGGTGTGCTTCGTAGCGGGCGCGGTGATTTCGTTGTGCGTGGATTCGGTGTTGTTCACGCTTACTGGCGGCCTGATTGACGTCCCGCTCGGTCTCGCCGCCGACGCGGTTGCGCTAGGTCTGTTGCTGGCGATTCCGCATCGCCAGCGTGTCCTTGATGTGATCGGTTTAAGACCGGCGCCGGTCGCGAAGAGAGAAGGGGAGCATCCCGTCGTTCGATGAACGGCGGGATGCTTCAGCTTCGTCGTTCGTCAAACAAGAAAATGCGACTAACGGTCTGCATTTTGAGCATCTCCTTGCTGCGCCGCGCGTCAGCAGATCGGACAAGTTCTTCATAAGGCCCCGTCGGTACGCCCCACCGCTCCCGAAACTCCTCACCCGCCTGAGCCTATCTAAAAGCTAAACCCCCAAAAGGCGTCCGCATTCGCGGACGCCTTTTGGCGTTCCCGAACGCGCTCGCCTCACCCCCCCGCCCGCACCGTTTCACTCCTAATAATTCTCAATTTCGTCCTAATTCTTTCGGAGAGTTCCGAGAGGCATCCGAGGTGCCCCGTCTTAATATTCATTCACTCGCAGACGAACCGGTTCATCGCCTCCCACACGAATCCAGACGATGAAAAGACAGTGGCTCGCATGCGCTCGGCATTAACTGGGCTAGTAGTCCTAAGCGCCGAAAGCGTCTACACGACATCATTCATTTCTCTATTGGAAACGTTCATGAAATCATTCATCTCCACCCTCGCTGCTGCTGCAACCCTGGCCACTATGGCTTTGGCTTCAACCGGCGCCGCCGCGGCTGACGGCACGATCACCTTCACGGGGGCCGTGACCGATACAACGTGCTCGATCGATGCAAAAACGGCGGGTGCCGCTGACAAGAATGTCACGCTGCCGACCGTGACGGACAGCACCCTGGGGGCCAAGGGCGCAACCGCCGGCACGACCGCTGCCACTGACATGACCTTCGCGCTGAGCGGCTGCTCGACCGAAACCAAGGCCGTCGCGCGTTTCGAAAACGGCCCGACGATTGACCAGACCACCGGTTATCTGACGAACCAGGCCCCGGCCGGCGCGCAGAACGTCCAGGTTCGCTTGCTCAACGCATCGCACTTGCCCATCAACGTGGTCACCGGCGAAAACAACGACATGGCAGGCAACGGCGCGGCGATTGTTTCAGGCGCTGCGGACCTGAAGTATTTCGCTGAGTACTACGCCACGGGCAAGGCCACCGCGGGTCCTGTCAACACCTCGGTGCAGTACACGGTCGACTACCAGTAAGCCGTATCGACAGGTGTCTGCGGGTGCAGATGCCTGTTTTTTTACCGAAATATCGAGATACGTTTTTTACGGAGATACATCAATCATGAAGTCCCTTAATCGAATTGCCTGTGGTTTGGGTCTGGTCGCGGCGCTCTTGTGCGGCAGCGCGGGCGCAAGCGTGACTGTGGGCGGCACGCGGGTGGTGTATCCCCTTGAAAATCGTGAGATGACGGTCAAGCTCACTAACGATCGCGCCGAGCCGTCGCTGGTGCAGGTCTGGATGGACAAGGGCAACGCCGATGCGAAGCCGGGTGAAGCGAGCGCGCCGTTCGTGCTGACGCCGCCGATCTTTCGCATGGAGGCCAACAAGTCGCAGACGCTGCGCATGATGTACACGGGCGATGCGCTGCCGCAGGACCGCGAGTCGGTGTTCTGGCTGAACGTGCTCGACGTGCCGCCCAAGACCGCGAAGACCTCGGACACCAATTCGCTGCAGTTTGCGTTTCGCACGCGCATCAAGGTGTTTGCGCGTCCGAAGGGCTTGGCCGGCACGGCGGATGACGCCCCCTCAAAAGTGACCTGGAAGCTGGTGCCCTCAGCCGATAACAAGGGCTACGACGTGAAGGCGACGAACCCGACGGCTTATTACGTGTCGTTCAGCAAGATCGAAGTAGTGGGTGCGGGCCAGACCTATGCGAACGACGTAGGCGGCATGGTCGAGCCACGCGGCAGCGCGCAGTTTCCGGTGAAGAACCTCAAGGCAGTGCCGGCTAACGCGCACGTCAAGTCTGTCGGTATCAGCGATTTCGGTGGCTCCTTGCCGTTCGACACGCCTATTGCTCCATAAGTCCCCGTTTTAAAGACCCGCCGTAAGGCTTCGCCCCGCATCGGGGCGGATTGAAGGTGTCGCGGGCGGTACCCGGCCGACGCCTTCCCCAACACTCAACACGCGTTTTACCGAGCGGACTGTTCCGAACAGCCCGATGGGTCAAGTCGCGTCTGAATGGACCCAATCAAACGCAGGCTGAATCATGAAACTCTCTGCTCAAACCGCATTCAATGCTCAGTCCCCGGTCGCATTCCGGCTGCGCCTGAAGCCGCTTGCTGCGATCGTTTTCTCGATGATGGCGTGCGGTGCGATTCCTCAAGCCGTGGCCGATGCCGCGATAACGCCGCAAACCCAGACCGGCGCCGTCGATGAAGTCAGCTTCGACAACATGTACCTGCGCGGGGACGCGGGCAGCGCAGTCGATACCAGCCGTTTCACGCGCGGCAACGCGGTGACGCCGGGAACGTATTCGGTGGACCTGATCGTGAATGGCACGCGTCTGGCGCGTGAAGATATTCGCTTTGTTTCAACTGACGGCAAGCTGGGCTCAAAGCCCTGTTTCAGCCGGGCGCTGTTGCAGCGCGCGGGCGTGGATCTGGCCAAGGCCGATGCAGCCGCGGGACGTAGCGCTGCAACCGCTGCTGCAACGGCTGCGAACGCAGACACCTGCGATGAAATTGGCACCGTCGTACCCGGCGCAACGGTTGATTTCGACTTCACGCAACAGACGCTTGAACTGAGCGTGCCGCAAGCGTTCATGAAGAATTCGGCGCGTGGTTATGTGCCGCCCGAGCAGTGGGACCAGGGCGTCAATGGTGGTTTCATCAGCTACAACGCGAACACGTATCACACGGCGGGTTCTGGCGTGGGTTCGAGCCAGAGCTACCTTGGCCTGAGCGCGGGCGTGAACATTGGCGCGTGGCATTTGCGGCATCAATCGTCAGTGTCGGCCGGCACCGGCCAGAAGACCCAGTTCGACAACATCGCGACCTACGCGCAGCGCGATATCACCAGGCTCGGCTCGCAACTCACCGTGGGCGATGCCAACACGACCGGTGAGATCTTCGATGGCGTGTCGTTTCGCGGCGTGCAACTCGCGACCGATGACCGCATGCTGCCTGAATCGATGCGCGGTTACGCGCCGGTCGTGCGCGGCACGGCAGAAACGAACGCGCGCGTGACGATCCGTCAGAACGGCCAGGTGCTGCAGGAAACGAATGTCGCGCCCGGCCCGTTTGAAATCACCGATCTCTACTCGACCGGTTACGGCGGCGATCTGGTGGTGACCGTGACCGAAGCCGATGGCCGCAGCAAGGAATTCACGGTGCCGTTTGCCTCGGTGGCGCAATTGCTGCGCCCCGGCGTCACGCGTTTTAGCGCAACCGCCGGCCAATTGCGCAACGATTCGCTCGATACAAAACCCGTCTTCGGCCAGTTCACGATCCAGCGCGGGCTGACCAACACAGTCACCGCTTACGGCGGCGTGGTGGCATCGTCCGGTTATGGCGCGATGAACGTGGGCGGGGCGTTGAACACGGGCATTGGCGCGTTCTCGATGGACGTCACGGGCGCGTTCACCAGCATCCCGAACGCACAGTCGATGCACGGCACGAGCTTGCGCGTGGGCTATAGCAAGTTCATCGCGGCCACCGATACGAACGTGTCGGTGGCCGCGTATCGCTTCTCGACGGCGGGTTACATGAACCTGAACGATGCGGCGACCGTGAGGGATATCGCGGACCACGGTGGCGATATCAACTCGATTTACAGGCAGCGTAACCGCATGCAGGTGTCGGTGAACCAGAAGCTGGGGGACCACGGCACGATGTTCGTGACGGGCTCGACGCAGAACTACTGGAATCGCGGCGGTAACGACACGCTGTTCCAGGCCGGCTACACGAACTCGTTCAAGTACGGCACGTACAGTTTGACAGCGGGTCGCACGCGCTCGATGGACGGACAGTTATCGAATGACTTCATGCTGAGCACGACCATTCCTCTCGGCCACAAGGCGCATGCGCCGATGCTGACCACGAACGCCTCGCACACCTCCGATGGCGCGACGAACACGCAGGCGAACGTGAGTGGTTCGCTGGGCGAAATGAACCAGATCTCGTACAACGGCTATGGCACGTATAACGCGGGCGGCAGCGCGGCGAAGAACAATGCGAATGCGGGCGCGAGCGCGACGTATCGTGCGCCTTATGCGACGTTGAATGCATCGGCGAGTGGTGGCGCTGGAACGCGGCAGGTGTCGGCGGGGGTGCAGGGTTCGGTGGTGGCGCACCCGGGTGGCGTGACGTTCTCGCAGACTGTTGGTGACACGATCGGCATTGTGGAGGCGCCTGCTGCGGCCGGTGCAATGGTGACGAGTTCACCGGGAACGAAGGTTGATTCGCGCGGGTTTGCGGTGATACCGTACTTGTCGCCGTACAGCATGAACGTGGTGGATATCGACCCGAAAGGCACGTCCACCGATGTCGAATTTAAATCGACCTCCGCGCAAGTGGCGCCGCGTGCAGGCTCTATAGTGATGATGAAGTACGAGACGGTGAGTGGACGGGCTGCATTGATTCAGGCGCCGAAACTGGGTGGTGGTGCGTTGCCATTTGGAGCGAGTGTGGAAGACGAACAAGGCAAGAGCGTGGGTGTGGTCGGTCAGGACAGCAGAATATTTGCACGGGGTCTTGAGGACCAGGGTGCGCTGACGGTAAAGTGGGGCAGCGGTCCGGTCGAGCAATGCCGGATTGCTTATACGTTGCCCAAGAAAGATGCGAAGGCTTATAACCCCGGGTATTTGTCGCTGCAATCGCATTGCGTGCCGGGGAGTGAAATGCAGGCGAGTGGGGCGGCGGGTGAGAACAACGCAGCAATGCCGGCGACTGTTGCACGGTAAAGCTGATACGAACGACACAACGTTCGCCGTCAACGCGGACGGAATAGGATGGCACGGCCCAGGGCCACCAGCGCCGAGACTGCCCGTCGATCACCTCGTGGCGTCCGATCTAGGCTTCCAACACCGGGCCCGACGAGCCTGCCCCTGGCAGCAACGCATCGCTATTGTCTTTAAGATTGACCCCCGTCAGCTTCAAACGCGTTGCTTCAGTCAGCAGGTAATGCAGCTTGAACGCGGCGGGATCGTAGGCAAGACCTTCGGGCCGTACGTTCGAAATACAGTTGCGTTCAGCATCGCTTTTACCAATGCGTGGCTCATACGTCAGGTAGATGCCGAGACTATCGGGGGAACTCAGGCCGGGCCGTTCTCCGATCAGCATCACCACGATCCGCGCCCGTAAAAGCTCACCAATACCATCGCCCAGCGCGACCCGAGCCTGTCTTGCGACGACAATCGGACCGATGCTGACACCTGTCAGCATCGAACGCATCCGCTCGAGCAACGGCACGGCATGGCGTGCCGCCGCGTAGGCGGACAAACCATCGGCGACCACGAACACCGCGTCGAACGCAGCGGGCGCTGCGGCCGCGTAGTCGCGCAGTCGCGCTTCACTTTCATCGTTCAGCTTTCTGCCCAGATCGGGGCGTCGCAAATAATGCTCGCGATCGGGGGCAGCGCTTTGCACATCGAGCGTATCGAAGCCGGATGCACACAGGGACGCGTGCAGCGCGGCCACATCGAGCGGTTGATGCACGGCGTCGCGCGCTTGCGCGTGCGAGAGATTGAACGCAAGCAATGGCGCTGTCGGCAGGCTGCTGCCCGCCCGTCCTAACGCAATGCGCGCGTTGGTAAAACGGCGCAAGGCGTCCAATGGATTGGTGTTGGCGGAAGAAGGGGGATCGTCGAATTCGGCCATCACGCGCTCATCCATTCAAGCAGCGGTTGTGATGCGGACTGGTTCACTAACATGCCGCGTGGATCGGTGATTCGCATCGATTCAAGCCATGCCTCGAACTCCGGCGCGCGCCGCAAGCCGAGCACATTGCGTACATAGAGCGCGTCGTGGAATGACGTGCTTTGATAATTGAGCATGATGTCATCGGCGCCGGGAATGCCCATGATGAAATTGACATTGGCGACACCCAGCAGCGTGAGCAGGTTGTCCATGTCGTCCTGGTCGGCTTCAGCGTGATTCGTGTAGCAGATGTCGCAACCCATGGGGACGCCGAGCAACTTGCCGCAGAAGTGATCTTCCAGTCCGGCGCGAATGATCTGGCGGCCGTCATATAAATATTCGGGGCCGATGAAACCGACCACCGTGTTGACCAGCAACGGGCTGAACTTGCGCGCGACGGCGTAAGCCCGCACTTCGCAGGTTTGCTGATCAACGCCGTGATGCGCGTTGGCGGACAACGCACTGCCCTGGCCAGTTTCGAAATACATCAGGTCGTTGCCAACGGTGCCACGTTTCATCGATAACCCCGCTTCATGCGCTTCCTGAAGCAGCGCCAGCGAGACGCCAAAACTGCTGTTCGCTTTCTCGGTGCCAGCAATCGACTGGAACACGAGATCGACCGGCGCGCCTTTCTCGATTGCAGCAATCGTGTTGGTCACATGCGTGAGCACGCATGATTGCGTCGGGACTTCATAGCGTTGCCGGAAGTCGTCGATCATCACGAGCAGCGTCGTGATCGCGCTCAACGAATCCGATGCAGGATTGATACCGATGACAGCGTCGCCGCAGCCGTACATGAGGCCGTCGAGCATTGATGCGGCAATGCCCTTGACGTCGTCGGTCGGATGGTTCGGTTGCAGGCGCACCGACATATGTCCTGGCAAGCCGATCGTATTGCGAAAGCGGGTGATAACCGGCCGTTTTTTCGCGACGAGAATCAGATCCTGGTTGCGCATGAGCTTCGATACGGCCGCGACCATCTCCGGTGTCAGCCCTGCGCTCACGCGGCCCAGCGCGGCGGAATCCGTGGTATCGGTGAGCAGCCAGTTGCGGAAATCGCCCACGTTGAGATGCGAGATTTCAGCGAAAGCTTGGGGGCAGTGATCATCGATGATCAGGCGCGTGACCTCGTCAATCTCGTAGGGAATCAACGCTTCGTTGAGAAAGGTGCGCAACGGCACTTGCGCCAGCGCCATCTTCGCCGCCACACGTTCTTCTTCCGTGTCGGCTGTCACGCCTGCCAACTGGTCGCCAGAACGGGGTGGGCTGGCTTTCGCCAGCAGCGTCTTCAGGTCGTCGAAACGGTATGTCCGAAGACCGATGGTCTCGTTATAGCTCATCGCGTGATCCTTGTTCCAAGGCTTCTCCAGACACTTATTCTGCGCTCCGTTGCCGGGTAGTGCATCGGGTAGTGCATCGGGTAACGCATCGGGTAACGCATCGGGTAACGCATCCGGCAGGCGTCTTGCGCGGGTCGAACCGCATCCTTCACGCATGACCGGCGCCGATGGTCGATCCAGGCGTCGCCCTCGAAGTATGCGGCGAAACGGTGAAGAGCCAAAAATGCTGAAACGGAAATTCGAATGAAGCGGCAAGGTGCCAGGCCAGTTCCGCCGACTGGATGGCGCGCCGGCCGAGCAACAACCCGATTTTCCGCGTGCGATAATCTGGCTCTCCCCTTCCGGGTACTATTGCGCGCGCACCTTGAAAAACCTGCTTGTTTCCATCGATCGCCTGGCCGATTTCGACGAGATAGTCGACGTCCGCACGCCGCTCGAATTCGCGGAAGACCACATCCCCGGCGCGCTCAACGCGCCCGTACTGAGCAATGAGGAGCGGGTGCTGGTCGGTACGATGTACAAGCAGGTGTCGCCGTTCGAAGCGGCCCGCGTGGGCGCTGCGCTGGTCGCGCGCAATATCGCGCAACACCTTGAGACGACCTTTGCCGGCCGGCCGCGCAACTGGCGCCCGCTGATCTATTGCTGGCGCGGTGGTACCCGGTCCGGTTCTGTCACCACGGTGTTCAGCATGATCGGCTGGCACGCGCGGCAACTGGAAGGCGGGTATAAAACCTACCGTCGCTCGACGCTCGATACGCTCGATCATCTGCCCACCGCGTTCCGGTATATCGTGCTGACAGGCCCCACTGGCAGCGGCAAAACGCGTCTGCTGCACGCATTGCACGAGGCCGGTGCGCAGACGCTGGATCTGGAACAACTGGCGGCGCATCGCGGCTCCTTGCTTGGCGCGTTGCCGGGTGAGCCGCAACCATCGCAGAAATGGTTCGAGACGCTGCTAGTCTGTGCGCTACGCAGCTTCGATCCGGCCCGGCCGGTGTTCGTCGAGGCGGAAAGCCGGCGGATCGGCGCGATCTCTTTGCCCCTCGCGCTGCTGGAGTCGTTTCACCGCGGCGCGTGTGTCGAGGTCGAGGCAAGCCGTGAGGATCGCGCCGCGTTCCTGCTGCACGATTACGCGCATCTTTTCCAGCATCCGGAATCGTTCAAGCAGCAACTGTCGCGGCTGATCGGGCTGCATAGCCGCGAGCGGGTGAGCGGCTGGCATGCGTTAGTCGACGAAGGCCGGGAGGCGGAGCTGGCCCGCGAACTGATCGACCTGCACTACGACCCGGCCTATTCACGCAGCAGCCACCAGAATTTCAGCGAATTGCCGCACGCCACGCACATGCTGTTCCGGCCGAACGACGCCGATGTGATCGAACAGGCAAGGGCGCTTCTGGCAGAACTCGACGCCGCGCAGCAGGCCCAGACCGAAAAGCCGCCCGTCGCGTCGGCCTGACGCCAATTCATTCCAACACAAACAAACTACCTCAAGACCATGCAATCCACTCTTCGACAACCACGCGTCGCGCTCGGCTGGATCACGTTCCTGATGATCGCGGTCGTGGGCCTGTTTTACGTCAAATGGTTTCCTTACTACAACCGTGCGTTCGTGGCAGCTAGTCAGCATTCCATCGGTAAATCAATCCTGATGGGCACCGCCGCGAGCGCGCCTGCGCCGTCGTGGCAGGCCGCTATCGACTATGCGATCGCTTATGGCAAGGCGATCTGGCAGGCAATGGTCCTCGGGCTTCTGCTCGGCTCGGCAGTGCAGGCGCTGATTCCGCCGCAATGGGTGGCGCGCGCGCTTGGCAAGAGCGGTTTTGGCAGTGTGGTGAACGGTGGCCTGATGTCGCTGCCGGGCATGATGTGCACCTGCTGCGCAGCGCCGGTCGTGGCCGGCCTGCGGGCGCGTCAGGCGGCGCCGGGAGCGGCTATCGCGTTCTGGCTCGGTAACACCGTGCTGAACCCGGCCACGCTGATTTTCATGGGCTTCGTGCTCGGCTGGCAATGGATGGGACTGCGGCTCGCGCTGGGAATTCTTATGGTGTTCGGCCTGGGTTACGCCGTGAACCAGATGGTAACGCCTAAGGAAGCCGAAGCGTCGCGCGGCGAGATGGCGAAGCTGGTGACTGCGGAAGATCCGGGTACGGCGTTCACGCGCTGGATTCGCATTCTCGGACGCATGACGATCCGGCTTGTGCCGGAATACATCGTGCTCGTGCTGGTGCTCGGCGCAGCGCGGGCGTGGTTGTTTCCGCATATTGGTCCGAATATCGACAACAGCGTGCTGTGGATTGTCGGTCTCGCTATTGCCGGCACGTTGTTTGTGATCCCGACAGCAGGCGAAGTGCCGATCATCCAGGCAATGCTGTCGCTTGGCATGTCAGTCGGCCCCGCGGGCGCGCTGCTGATGACGCTGCCGCCGGTCAGCTTGCCGTCGGTCGCCATGCTCGGCCGTTCTTTCCCGCCGCGCGTACTGACGTTCGTGGCCGTCGCGGTGGTCGGGTTCGGGATTGTCGCGGGACTGCTTGCGGTGGCGCTGGGCTTCTGACAAACACCGGTGATGCAGCAGTACCTGATGTTGCGTTAAAAAACAGGAGAGGCCGTTTTCAACTCGCATTGAAAACGGCCTCTTTTTCGTAAACGTCGATTGCTCATTGCCGTGGGTACGCATGCCTGAATGCACCGGCCACGTTCTAATGCGCAGCCGCCTGAATCAGCAGCTTGAACGGCAGCGCCAGCAGCATTGCGCCGCCAACGCCCACACACCAGAGCGCGACGAACCACAACGTGCTCTTGAGCCGCGAACCCTTGCGGCGGGTGATATCGGTCTTAGTGATAGTGATGTTCGCCATGGCGCACCTTGCCGCGAAAAACCCAATAACCCAGCGTTGTGTACGCGATGATCACGGGCAAGATCACCGCCGCGCCAATGAGCGTGAACTTCTGGCTCGAGTGCGGAGCCGCGAGTTCCCAGAGCGACACGCCGGGGAAGATGGCATGGGGCGAAATGCTCGCCACCAGGCCGCTATAACCGAGCAGCACGAACGCCAGCGCCATCATGAACGGCCGCGTTTCGTGCCGTGAATGAATGGACCGGCGCATCAGCCACGCGCAGGCGACCACAAGCACAGGCACTGGCAGGAATCGATAGAACCAGGGGGTATCGAACCAACGTGTCGCAATGCCCGCGTCCTGCAGCGGCGTCCAGATACTGACGACCACAATGGTCCCCAGTTGCAGCAGCGTCAGCGGCCACACGATTCTGTAAAAGCGGCGTTGCAGATCGCCTTCCGTTTTCGCAATCAGCCAGCAGCAGCCCAGCAGCGCATAGGTGACCACCAGGGCGAGTCCGGTGAACATGCTGAAGGGTGTGAACCAGGTGAAGGCATCGCCGGAGAAGCGGCCGTCCGCGACCGGAATGCCATTGAGAAATGCGCCAAGCGTCACGCCCTGGAAAAACGTCGCGCCCGCTGATCCGCCGATGAAAGCAAGGTCCCACATGTGTTTCGTGCGAGTCGCCTTCGATCTGATTTCGAACGTGACGCCGCGAAAGATCAGGCAGACCAGCATGAACATCAACGGCAGATAAAGCCCTGACAGCACGGTTGAATAGATCATGGGGAATGCGGCGAAGAGCCCGGCGCCGCCCAGTACGAGCCAGGTTTCGTTACCGTCCCAGACTGGCGCGACGGTGTTCATCATGACGTCGCGATCACGCTCCTCGGGGAAGAACGGAAACAGGATGCCGATGCCGAGATCGAAGCCATCCAGCACGACATACATCAGCACGCCCAGCGCGATGATCGCGGCCCACGTTAGGGACAAGTCCATCTCAGGCTCCTTCTATTGAATGCGTTGCGACGGACAGCGGCCGGCGCGCGGTATGGTTGTCATCGTCCATGCGGGGGGCGCGCGTGATCGTGCCGGGCAATGCAGGACCTGTTTTAAGCAGCTTGAGCAGGTAGTAGATGCCGGTGCCGAACACGAGCGTATAAACAATCACGAAGATCAGCAGCGTTACGCCCACTTGCTGCGCGGTAACCGGCGACACGGCTTGCGCCGTGCGCATCACGCCGTAGACAACCCACGGTTGACGCCCCGCTTCGGTCGTCACCCAGCCGGCGAGCAGCGAGATGAAGCCGGACGGTCCCATCACCAGCACGAAGCGCTGGAACATCTTCGATTCGAACAGCTTGTTTTTCCGCCGTAGTACGAAGCCGGCCACGCTCATCAGGATCATCAGCACGCCAAGCCCGGCCATGATCCGGAAGCTCCAGAACACGACGGTCGAGTTCGGCCGATCCTCTTTCGGAAACGATTTGAGGCCACGGATTTCACCGTCCCAGCTATGCGTCAGGATCAGGCTGCCCAAGTGCGGAATGGACACGGCGTATTTCGTGGTTTCGGCTTCCATGTCCGGGATGCCGAAGAGGTTCAGCGCAGTGCCGCCTTTCTCCGTGTCCCACAGACCTTCAATGGCCGCGATCTTGGCCGGTTGATATTCGCGCGTGTTGAGGCCGTGCTGGTCGCCGACTACAGCCTGAAGCGGGGTGAGCACCAGCAGCAGCCAGAGCGACATCGAAAACATTTTCTTGATGGCTGGATCCTTGCGACCCTTCAGCAAGTGGTACGCCGCCGAAGCCGCCACGACGAGCGCCGCGACAATAAACGCAGCAATCGCCATATGCGAAAGCCGGTACGGAAACGACGGGTTGAAAATGATCTTGAACCAGCTCACCGGCACGACATGATCACCTTCGATACGAAACCCCTGCGGCGTCTGCATCCAGCTATTCGATGCAAGGATCCAGAAGGTCGAGATCAGCGTGCCGATGGCGACCATCAGCGTGGCGCCGAAGTGCGCTTTCGGTCCGACCTTGTTCCAGCCGAACAGCATGATGCCGAGGAATCCTGCTTCGAGGAAAAACGCGGTCATCACTTCATAGGCGAGCAGCGGGCCGGTGATCGGGCCGGCAAAGCTTGAAAAGCCGCCCCAGTTGGTGCCGAATTCGTAGCTCATCACGACGCCGGACACCACGCCCATGCCGAACGCGACGGCGAACACCTTCGACCAGAAAAGGCATAACTCCTTGTAGACCGGCTTACCGGTCTTGAGCCACATGCCTTCGAGCACCGCGATAAAACTCGCCAGCCCGATGCTCAGCGCCGGGAAAACAATGTGGAAAGAAACCGTAAAAGCGAACTGGATACGCGCCAGATCGAGCGCTTGTTGAGTGGCATGCATGGCAGGTTGTGCAGCCATCGCGGGCGCACTCGAAACGAGCTCGCGGGCGGGCGCTGGTTGGTTGGACTGAGTACGACGGAAGTGACTCTAAGCCAGTTTTTGAGATGAATGCTGCGACGCGGCAGGGGACAGGAATGTGCGGAAATGTCGCAATTTTCAAGATGACTGCTTCATAACTCGCTGTTTACAAGGAAATTTTTTGAGCGATTGCATTAACGCTCGAAATTATCGATTCGCCAATTCCGCGACAATCGACCGCACTGCGTCAAATACAGTCCGCCGCGAGCGGATCAGGAAGGCACGCGTCGCGTGTCGCGAAGTTGTCGGCACGATTCTCCGGTGGTGTACCGGCATGCGCCGGGTACCATGACGGAACAGCATTGCAGGCGTTTTCCTGGTCGGGATAACACGCCTGCAGCAAAGCCAATCAAACATCGCGACGGGAGAAAAATCATGCGTCTTGATGACGAAGCAGAGAGCCGTAATGTGGAGGACCGGCGTGGGGCCGGCGGCGGCGGCGGGGGAGGAGGATTTCGCATCGGCGGAGGGCGCTCGATCGGTATCGGCACGATCGTCGTGGCGTTGGCGGCCGCCTATTTTTTCGGTATCGATCCCATGTTGATCCTGAGTGGCGGTTCGACCGGGCAGAGTGGTTCATACAGCCAGCCGCAGATGCAGCAACGCCAGGTGGACTCGCGCGCTCAGCCGCGACCAAGTGCGAACGATCAAGACGCAGTGTTTGTGCGCCGTGTCCTCGGCAACACCGAGCGCACGTGGCAGCAGATTTTCCGGACCCGCTACAACCAGGATTATCCGGCGCCCAAGCTTGTCCTCTTCACCGGCGGCACCGCAACCGCATGCGGAACCGGCCAGTCGGCCATGGGGCCGTTCTACTGCCCGAGCGACCGGACGGTGTATATCGATTTGTCGTTCTATCGGGAGTTGCGTGACCGTTTCGGCGCGGGCGGAGATTTTGCGCAGGCGTACGTGATTGCGCACGAAGTTGGCCACCATGTGCAGAACGTGCTGGGCATCATGAATAAAGTCGATGCCGCCCGGCAACGGATGTCGCGGGAACAGGCCAACCAGTTGTCGGTGCGTGTCGAGTTGCAGGCGGACTGTTTCGCGGGTGTCTGGGCCAACGTGGCTCAGAAGAACAACGCGAAACTGATCGAGCCTGGCGACTTCCAGGAAGGGCTGAACGCGGCGGGAGCAATAGGCGACGACCGGCTGCAGAAGGAGACGCAGGGACGCGTGGTTCCGGAAGCGTTTACGCACGGCACGAGCGCGCAGCGGCAGCGCTGGTTGAATCGCGGACTGGCGACGGGCGATCTGGGGCAATGCGACACCTTTGGCGCCAAAACGCTCTGAGCATGTCCTCTTTCAGGCCACCGCACGGCGCAATTTTCAATGCCGAGGCGCCTTCAAGTTAGGCGCTTTTGTTCGGGAAAGACTGTGAAATAGTAGTGAAAACCGCTATTTCGACGGATAATTCGGGCAGAACGCGCAGAGCAGAAACTTACAAATGCTGACAGCGCGGCTTTACGCCCATTCATAGAATTCCGGCTTTCAAATCGATCATGATCCGAACGGCTTTCGATCTGCCGAAAGCGCTACCGGTCAAGCGAGCCAGCCGTCCGGCGGCACGGGTTCATGCGTTCCCGCCTGAACCCGTGCGCCGGCGAATTAAAGGTCCCATAGCATCCCCATGAAGCGAATCCTGATTGTCAAGGTGACATCATTGGGCGATATCGTAGAGACGCAACCTGTCGTCTCCGATCTTCGCCGTGCATTTCCGTCCGCCAAGATCGACTGGGCGGCAGACGCGGCCTTTGCCGACATCATTCGCTGGAATCCAGCCGTGGACCGCGTGTTGAGCGCGCCGCTGCGCAAGTTCAAAAAAGCCCGCAGCTGGGCGGATTTGAAAGACATCGGCGCATCTATCGGAGATCTGCGGGCTGAGAAGTACGACGCTATCCTCGATATCCATGGCGTGTACAAGAGCGCGATCATTGCGTTCCTGGCTCGCGGGAGCCGGCGGTATGGCTATAAGAACAAGGATCTGGGCGAGCTCGGTGCGGCGTTTGCGTACAACAAACGCTTCGGGCCGCGGCCGAAAACGGATGCCTGGCGCGGCATGCGTGTGAGCGTGGCGGACGCGCTGGGTTATACGTTCGACGAAACCCCCGACTTCAATCTTCATCTGCCGCCGCTGGCTACGCCGCTGCAGCTTCCCCAGGGCGCGCCCATCGCAATGCTGTTCCACGCTACATCAGCCGATGAAAAGAAATGGCCGATCGACCGGTGGGCTGAGACAGGGCGTTCGCTGACCGCGCGGGGTTATCGGATTGCGCTGCCGTGGGGTACCGAAGGCGAGCGCCGGGAGGGCGAGCAGATTGCGGCGCTCGTACCGGGTGCAATCGTTTTGCCGAAGCTGACTGTGACCGAGTGCGCGCATTGCATTGAGGCGTCGGCGCTGGTCGTGGGCATGGATACAGGGCTGGTCCACTTGGCCTATGCGCTGGGCCGGCCCACGGTGATGATTTTCACCGCAACGTCGCGCGAGCATTTCGGCATTGGCTCGTCGGACCATTCGGTTTCTGTCGGCGACCAGCATGCTCCGCCGAATGTGGCGTCGGTGCTGGAAGCAATAGAGGGCGTGTTGACGGGAACGGTGGCACCCGTCGCACATGATGTCGCGACGGGGATCGTGTCCTGATTCGAGCTTCGAAAGCGTGCCGAAGTACCGATGTACTGAAGTACGCGAAGTTCGCCTAGGCGGCTGAAAATCCATCTGGAAACAAGCGTCCGATCGCTGCTTCGAAATGCTCGATTGGCGCCGCGCCGCGCAATGCGATGGGCGGCGGCGGTTCCTGATTGCCCACGCCATCACGCGACAACACGACGAACGGCACGCCCGTCACGCCGAGCTTCTTCGCGAACTCTTCGTCTTCGATCACCGCGTCGGTGAGTTCATCGCCGAGCAATGCTTCTTCCAGCGATTCCGGATCGATGCCGCAGGTGGCGGCAATATCCAGCAGCGCATCCGTGTCGCCGATATCGATGCCATCCTCGAAATACGCCTTGAAGATCGCACGATGCACAACGTCGAACCGGCCCGACTCGCGCGCGAAAAATGCGGTTTCGAACGCCTTGCGGCTACGGGGTTGAACCGGCGGAAGGCGCAACAGCAAACCGCGTTCGTTGGCTACCGGGTAGACGGAGTTCTCCCAGGTCTCGTGCAGCAAGTCGCTATCCGGGTCGAGCGTCGGCATGGGCTCTGGACGTAGTTCGAACGCGTGCCAGCGCACTTCGACCGCGTCGCCATACGTACTCTTGAACTGGTCGATGACCGGCACTTCCAGATAGCAGAACGGGCACACGAAATCCGACCAGACATCTAGGTACAGCTTGGGGCTTGTCATATAAGGCTCGTTCAAAATTCGTTCAAAATCCGTTCAAAATTCTACCCGACATTGGACTTTACCTCCGTTCACGCTTTGCTCCGGCTGCACGCGTTCACCGCATCGGAATGACAGTTCGTCATGCGGCTCGCATAAGTTGTATTGCCGTCGAGCAGCGCGAAATAGGGTGGCGCTGAAGGGGTAGAACGCTCGTTCGTGATAGGATCCGCCCACTATTAAACAGGGGGCCGCAATGGCATTCAAAGAAACGAAGGGCAACAAGACCGTCGAGGCGTTGGCAATGCCCGCACCGGGCGCAATGTTCAAGGGCTATATCCGCGTTGTTACCCAGCACGGAAACGAGTCCATTGGGCAAACAATTGGACGCGGATGCGGACGTCCGATGAAAACCGAGCAGGCTGCGCTCGAACTTGCTGAAATCGAAGCACGCCGGGTAATCGGCAAGTAATGCTGTAAAGCCGCTCTGGGCGATCGCTCGGAGCTGGCCGGCGGCGGCACGCTTGTAGAGGTGTTGTACCGTCATGCCAGAGGTCCTCTACTGGCACGCGTGGACCGATATGCATCGTGGCGCCTCAACTGGCGACTGCCTCTCGGCTATCAACGCAGAACGTAAGTGCGGTCCGCAAAAAAACTCCCCCGCATCGTTGCTGCAAAAGCCTTCGCGCCGGCGCATGCCATCAACACCCTCTGTAAAATTCTGCATTCCTGTGCTTTGCGCGGTTAAAACCCGCCGTCCAGTTCGATCTTCGTGCCATCGCTGAACCGGCTCAGCCGGAACGCTCGCGGGTCCACGAGCGGTTTGTCGTTCGCGACCATATCGGCCATCAGCTTCCCTGCACCTGGGCCGATCCCGAAGCCGTGACCCGAAAATCCCGTGGCGATAAACATGCCTGGAACCTGCTGCGCGGCCGAGATCACCGGCACCGCATCCGGCGTGACGTCGATATAACCCGCCCATGCCTGCGCCACTTTTACATGCCCGAGCGCAGGGAAAAGCGCACGGAACGCGTCGATGGCGACATCGTTGTATTTTTGGGTGGGCTCCGGATCGAGGGTACGTATTGTTTCGAAGACAGTCGGCTGGTCGAGTCGCCATGTCCGAGGCTGGCGCAATGCCTCGAAAAATCTCTCGCCGAAAGCGAAGTCCATCGACCTGAACTGACTTTTTAGCGCAGGGAGATATTGGCTGAATAGCCGGAAACTGTCGGGGGTGATCTCAGCCAGGCTGCGGAACGCATTCGCGATCGTGTAGCCGCCATCCAGCCGCTTGCGGTATCCCACTGTGTGGTTGCAAGCGCTGACTTCAGGTCCACCGTCGACCGGTTCCGTGCGCAGTACCGACGACCTCACGCTCAGCTGCGGCAGTTCAACGCCTACGCTGCCAGCGAACAAGCGTGTCCATGCACCACCTGCCACCACCACGCTCGAGCAGCGGATCGGCCCGTATTCGGTCACGACGCCACTGATCGCACCAGCGCTCGTTTCGATGCCGCGCACCGCGCACGGCGTTAAAACCTTCACCCCCTTGGCACGCAGTGCCTGGGCAATGACCGGTGCCGCACGCTGCGGTTCCGCCCGACCGTCGGAGGGTGTGTAGATGCCGCCGGGGAACTTGCACGCGACGCCCGGCATCAGCGCGTCCGTTTCATCGCTCGATGTCATGCGTGAATCAATACCCTCGCGGCCCACCAGGGCGACGGCACGTGCCAGCCAGCTTTCGTGATCGGCGAGGGCCTTGGGGTCGTCGGCGGCGTAGAGGATGCCGCATTGCCGGAAACCCGTGTCAATGCCGAACGTCCGATCCAGTTCGCGCCACAGCTTGAGGCTTTCAAGACTGAGTTCCAGTTCGCGCAGGTCGCGATGCGTCGCGCGACACCAGCCCCAGTTGCGGCTGGATTGCTCGCCAGCAATATGGCCCTTCTCACAGACGGCCACCGAAATGCCCTTCCCGGCGAGAAAAAGGGCCGTGCTCACGCCAATAATGCCGCCGCCGATAACAACAACATCGACGTGCTCGGGTAAATCACGATCTTCAACAACTTGAACCACTTGTGGACCCATCTATCCTCCTTGAACAGGGTCGGCTCCGGAAAACGGGTCCGGCAACGTGCCCGCTGTGCTTTCGGGCATCCTGTGTGCTTCGCTCAACCCGATGGCGCGTCAAAGCCGGCGCTTGAGTAACCGGCCTGACGGTCGATTCCTTGCTGCGGCGGTATCGCGCGGCATACCCACCCTGACTTTCTGGAGAACACTCGTGCAAAAGACAGCATCGGCAAAATGGAGTGGTGGCATCAAGGATGGTAAAGGTTACATTTCGACGCAAACCGGTGTGCTGAAAGATGCCCCCTACGGTTTTGCAGCCCGTTTCGAAGGCGGTCCGGGAACGAATCCGGAAGAGCTGATCGGCGCCGCGCATTCGGGTTGCTTCACGATGGCGCTGTCCCTGCAACTTACGCAGGCGGGCCTCACGGCAGAAAGCATCGAAACGAAGTCTACCGTGACGCTGGACAAGGACGGCGACGGGTTCTCGATTACCGCCTGCCATCTCGATGTGAAAGCGAAGGTGCCAGGCACGGATAAAGCGACTTTCGAGAAGCTTGCGAATGCAGCGAAAGAGGGCTGCCCGGTGTCCAAGCTGTTCGCTGGAAACGCGAAGATCACGCTGAATACGGAATTCGTTTCCTGAGTTTCGTTTGACTGATGGACTCAAGGACGCGGCCGCGAAACTGGCCGCGTCTTTTTTTGCAGATTTGCGGATTGGCCGAGTGAGCCGTCCGCAGCCATCGCGCGGCCCAGCAGATCGAACGCCGCGACCTTTCAATAGATACGTCATCTGACACAAATCACCGATTAAAATCGGAGCGCGACTTATCCACATTTTTTGTGGATAGCCATGTGGACAACCTGCGTGAGCCGCCGCCAACTCACTGATGCGTAACGGTTTACGGTTCCCCAACGTTTCGCAGGCAGGAACGCTGTACACAGCCGGCAATGCATCTTCGGGCGGTTGTTGCAAGCCCTGCAACCCGCCGTATGAGCCAAGAAGCTGTAATCTGACGACACTTTCTAATAATCGGGCCGGACTAAACCCTGCGCCCAGTCAGTCTTTCTGACACTTCCATCCACACGCAGCACCGCCCTGGAGCATCGATGAAATTCAAGCTGGACTGGACGTGCATTGCGCCATTTGCCGCGCTTGTCATCCTGGGACTGACGTTCGCCATGCCGAACGGCTTCCTGCTCGTACTCGCCGCCATCGCACTCGCGGCAGCCGTATTTGCCGCGATCCATCACGCCGAAGTGGTGGCGCATCGTGTTGGCGAGCCGTTCGGCACGCTGGTGCTCGCGATCGCGGTCACGGTGATCGAAGTGGCGCTGATTGTTTCCGTCATGGTGTCGGGCGGCCCGGAAAAAGCAGCATTGCCGCGCGACACGGTGTTCGCCACGATCATGATCGTGTGCAACGGTGTGGTCGGGCTGTGTCTGCTTGTGGGCGGGATGCGGCATCACGAGCAGAATTTCCAGTTGCAGGGCGCAAGCGCGACACTCGCGATCCTGTGTGCTCTATCGGTACTGACAATGGTTTTGCCCAACTTCACCAGCACGGTGATCGGGCCGGGATTGTCGACGTCGCAACTGGTGTTTGTGGGCGTGACGTCGCTCGTGCTTTACGTGGTGTTTGTGTTCGTGCAGACGGTGCGGCATCGCGACTATTTCCTGCCGCCAGTGCCGGCGCTCGATCCGAATCGCGCTGAATCCGACGACGTTCACGCGCCGCTGCCGACCAATGGCTACGCGTGGGCCGCAGGCGGTTTGCTGCTGCTTTCGCTGATTGCAGTAGTTGGGCTGGCGAAGTTGCTGTCGCCAGCGGTGGAGGCGGGCGTTGCTAGCGCCGGAGCGCCTGAAGCGGTGGTCGGTGTGGTGATCGCTGCGCTGGTGCTGCTGCCGGAAGGCGTGGCCGCACTGCGCGCTGCGCGACTGAACCGGTTGCAGACAAGCTTGAACCTGGCGCTTGGGTCAGCGCTGGCGAGTATCGGGCTGACCATTCCGGCCGTAGCGGTGGTGTCGCTCGCGATCAGCCAGCCGATTGCACTCGGCCTCGGTTCAAAGGAAATCGTACTGCTTGCACTAACCTTGATAGTGAGCGTCCTGACGCTTGGCACCGGGCGCTCGACGGTGCTTCAAGGCGTGGTTCACCTGGTTATTTTCGCGACCTTCCTGTTTCTTTCCGTCGTGCCTTGAGCACTACAGACGGGCAGGCGGTGCGTCCTTGGGGCCTGGTGGCGGTTTTGAAAACGCTTTCAAAACAAAGGCCGACCAATCCGGGCAAGAGCCCGCGCGCTGTTGCGCAGACGCTTCAGATGTCTCGTCGATTTCAAAATCTTTTGCATTGCAGCATCGTATGCGTATAATAAGGGTATTCCCTAACGGGTAATCCCTTATTCGTGCTGAGGTGCTCTCATGAAAACCACCGCTCAAAGTTCGCTTCTCGTTTCGTTCGGTTCCTGGTTCCGCAAGGCGAAGGCTGTCGTTCGCCGCGAAGCCGTACATGCGCTGAACCTGCATCTGCAAAATTGCGCAGTGCTGGCTGAAGCGTATCGCCGGAAGTAAATCTGCTGGATCTTGGCCAACGGCTGAATCGACGTCCCGATCGAGCATTTCATTGCTCTCGAACGTCGATTAGCTTGACTTAGCGTGCGCTGCCTGAGCTAGGGCGGTTGCCGGGGAAGTTGCCGGCAACCGGGGTTACAGATCCTGACCGTGTTGATAGCGCTAAATGTTCACTAGCCCGTCAGGTCAGATTGCCCATCCGCCGAGATAAAACACAGCGAGCACGGCTGCGATCACCACTGTGCCAACGTTGAGCTTCTTGTATTCGCCGGCAACTACCCGGCCGATCACAAGCGTACAGAAGCCGAGCATGATGCCGGTCACAATGTTCGCGGACAGCACAATGAACACGGCGCAAACAAGACCGGACATAGTGTCGACAAGATCGTCCATGTGAAGTTTGCTTACGCTTGCGAGCATCAGCAGGCCGACATACATCAGCGCCGGAGCTGTCGCGTACGAAGGCACAAGTCCGGCGAGCGGCGAGAAGAACATCACCAGCAGGAACATCACGCCAACCGTAGCGGCCGCCAGGCCCGACTTCGCGCCTGCCGCTACGCCCACCGTCGATTCAATGTAGGCCGCAGCCGGCGCACCGCCGAGACACGCAGCCACAATCGAGCTGACCGAGTCCGCCGTCAACGCCCGGCCGCCGTTCACAATCCGGCCGTTCTCGTCTATCTGACCTGCCTGGCCTGCCACGGCGCGGATCGTGCCGGTGGCATCGAAGACGGCGGTCATCACCAGCGCAAACACACTAGGCAGCACAGCCAGCGAAAGCGCGCCGCGAATGTCCATGGCGCCGATCAGTGATGCATGGCCGGGTGCGCTCAGCGAGGGCAGCGCAAATACGCCGGTGAAGCGGACGGCGGGATCAAAGGCCAGTCCCAGCGCCGACAATCCGACCACCACCAGCAAGATCCCGCCCGGCACGCGCCGGCGTTCCAGCCCGATAATCGCAGCGAGCCCGAAGATCGACATCAGCACGGGAAACGCCGTGATATGGCCGAGCGAGACGGGCAAGCCCGCGCCCGGATTCTTGACGATCAGACCGACATCGTTCGACGCGATCAGCAACAAAAACAAGCCGATGCCAATCCCCGTGCCGTGCGCCACGCCTGCAGGCAGGTTGCGCAGGATCCACGAGCGCACGCCGGTGACGGAGATCGCGGTGAAGGTGACGCCCATCAGGAACACAGCGCCGAGCGCAACGGAGGGCGAGAGCCCCTTGCCCAGCACCAACCCGAACGCGGTGAATGCGGTCAGCGAGATTGCACAGCCGATCGCAATCGGCAAGCGAGCCCAGATGCCCATGAGGAGCGAGCCGAACGCAGTCGTCAGGCAGACCGCCACGAAGACGGCGCGGGTGTCGAACCCGGCCTTGCCGAGCATGGCCGGGACGACGAACACGGAATACACCATCGCCAGGAAGGTAGTGATCCCGGCAATCACTTCGCGCCTTTGCGTACTGCCACGCGCACTGATTTGAAAGTATCGGTCGATCAATCCGCCTGATTGGGACGCGGGTGCGTCATCCTGGATGTCGATGCCGCCAAGCGGCTGGATGTGGGGTTCCATCATGAGCTGTTCTCCTTTATCAGCAGGCTGAAACAAGCGGGCCGGGCGATCTTGGTAGATCGGGCACGCCGTCTTCAGGGTCGTCTCGATAGGTTTATTTATAGTGTTGGCGGAAGCCAACGCACTGGACTGGGCCAGAACAGAGACTAGGGCATCATTAAGCCGTCTCCAATCTCAAAAATGGGATTCCAGTCATGCCGCGATCCTTATAAGGTCGGCTTAACGTCCAATTCAATACGGCTTTGAGGGAGCGCGCGTACGGTATAAAAGCAAAAGGGCCAGGTCTTGAATGACCTGGCCCTTTTGTCTGTCTGCAGTCAATCCAGAGCTACGCGGCCGCTTACTGGATCACGCGCGTCACGCCGCGGCCACGCGGATCGGCAACCGGTTCCGGCGTCGTGCCATCAATCTTGATGACCTGAATGTCGCCGTTGAAACTCTGTTTCGAGAGCGTATATCCTTTCGCTTCCAGTTCCTTCGCGAGATCACCATCAATGGGCTTGTACGGCTCCCAGAAAATCGTGTTCGGCGGCAGCAACTGATGATGAAAGCGCATGGCCGCGACTGCTTCGGGCAGCGGCATGGAGAAGTCGTAGACGTTGGTGATCACCTGAAAGATCGACGTAAAGATCCGCGAGCCGCCCGGTGTCCCGATCACCATGGCAACCTGATCGTCCTTCGTGAGGATGGTCGGTGTCATTGAGGAAAGCGGGCGCTTGCGCGGTGCAATTGCGTTGGCATCGCTGCCTACTACGCCAAACATGTTCGCCACACCCGGCTTCGAGGAGAAGTCGTCCATCTCGTCGTTCAGCACGACACCCGTGCCGTCCACCACCACGCCGGAGCCAAAATAGCCGTTGATGGTGTACGTATTCGATACCGCGTTGCCCCACTTGTCGACTACCGAGAAGTGCGTGGTTTCAGCCTTTTCCGGCATTGTGGTGCCCAGGCCCGGAAGGACGCTCTTGGTATCCGACGGCTTGTCCGGATTGACCTCGGATGCTCGCTTCAAGATGTAGTTGTCATCGATGAGTTGCGCAACCGGCACCTTGTAGAAATCAGGGTCACCGAGATACTGGGCGCGATCCGCGAACACGCGCTTTTCAATTTCCGCGGTCAGGTGAATGTACTGAGCGGAGTTGAGCGGCACATTGGCGTATTTATCCTTGAGATCGGCCTTCATCTTCAGCAACTGAACGAGACCGATACCGCCGGAACTCGGCGGCGGCGCGGTGATGATGCGATAGCCGTTCCAGCTCGCGACAACCGGCTGCCGCCAGACCGCCTTGTATTCCTTCAGGTCCTGTGCGGTGATCAGGCCGTGACCAGTCATGGCCGTGGCGATCAGGTCCGCTGTCTGGCCTTCATAGAAGCCCTTCGCACCCTTATCCGAGATGCGCTGAAGCGTGGCCGCCAGTTCCGGCTGCTTGAAGTTCACGCCTTTATTCAGGGTTCCGAAGTAACTGTCGAAATTGGTCTTGCCTGCGAAGTCCTTCGACGCGGCGTCCTTGCGTTCCTGCAACTGGTCGCTGACTTCAAAGCCGTCCTGCGCGTACTTGATTGCAGGTGCGACGACCTGTTTCCACTTCAGCTTGCCGAAGCGCTTTTGCGCTTCCCACATGCCCGACACCGTGCCCGGCACCCCGACCGCGCGATACCCGTACAGGCTCATGCCCTTGATGACTTCGCCTTTGTCGTCGAGATACATGTTCTTCGTGGCCGCAATGGGGGCGCGCTCACGATAGTCCAGGAAATAGGGACGATGATCCACGTAGAGCGTCATGAAACCGCCGCCCCCCAGGTTGCCCGCTTCCGGGTACGTCACCGCCAGCGTGAAGGCGATCGCGACGGCCGCATCAACGGCGTTGCCGCCTTCCTTGAGGACCTGTTCGGCGGCGTCAGCTGCGAACTTGTCGGCAACCGCCACCGCCGAAGCCGTGAGGACAGCGGGTTGCGGCGCGACTTTCGCGTAAGCGGGTGTGCTTTCGACAAACCCGAACGAGAGCGAAAACGACGCGGCAACGAGCGTTCCAAGCGCGAACGGACGTGCGCGATGCAGCGAATTCACGGACTTCTTCATGGACATCTTGCTCCTCCTGAAAATGGGTGTCCGCCTGGGGTAATCGTCTTGCCCCGTCGCCTTTACCGGCGCAGCGCTCAGGCGGAGACGCTCCGGGGCTTATACCACGGGCGTAATTGATTCCGAAAGGGTGGAAGCCCCGTGCTTGACGTGCGGCCGGGCGTGATGCGCCAGAGTGCGGGGAAGTCAAGTTGCGCGATCTGTTCGGGTCGTTCGGGTATGGAAGCTTGATTGGGACCTGCATGGGCAGTGTCTCGTCTGCCGGGATGGCTACATAAACGCTCGCGCGGCCCGCTTGTCGCGAGCCGGACGCTTGCGTCAAACCTCTGCGTCTGCGGGCGACGACGTTTCGTCGAAGGAGTACGTTGCCACAACACGCAGCACGGACTCGCGAAACGAAGCAACCAGATCCGAGCGTATGCCGCTGCTCGGATACGAGAGCACGTATTCGTATTCGATCGCCGCATCGAACGGCCGCACGACCACGCCGTGCGCGCGCCACACCTTGGCTGCAAACGGTTCGACGATCGACACACCCAAGCCGCCCGCGACCATGGCATAACGCGTGTGCGCAGTGTCAGTCAACACCGTGTAGTTCGCCCGGTCTTCTCCGCCTGCGAACAACGACTGCTCGGCCGCGTAAGGCTGACGCGAATTCGGCAACCAGCCAATGATGCGTTCGCCGCGCAGATCCTGTGCCCGCACGGTTTTTTTCTTCGCGAGCCGATGCGACGCCGGCATCGCGCACTGCGCCCGCGCGGCCACCAATTTCTCCACCTCGATCCCCGCAACCGCTGCGAACGCCTGGCTGATGGCGACGTCCGCCTTGTGGTTTTGCAGGATCGTGAGCACCTCGGGGACTTTTACCGAATCGACACGAATGGGCACGCCTGGATGGCGCTCGACGAAGTCGGCCAGGATGGGAGGGAGCAGGGTGCTGGCGAGCACCGGCATACACGCGACGGTCAGCCCTTCGGACGCCTCGTCGCGAATGATCTCGGCGACCTGTTTCAGGCGTTCCAGCCCCAGGAAATTTTCTTCGACCGACTTATAAAAGCGCAGCCCGGCGTTAGTCGGATTCAAGCGGCCGCCCACCCGGCTGAACAGGCTGAATCCGAGGTCAGCCTCTAAATCCGCGATAAGGCGGCTGATAGCGGGCTGGGTGACGTGCAGCGCGCGCGCGGCCCCGACGCTGGTACCCATCATGATCAACGAGCGGAAAGCTTCTATCTGGCGAAAACGAATCATTGTCTTGAACCTACGTCCACGAACCTCAAGGACGCCGATGGTAGCGCGAACCACGCGCGCCTGCAGACTTACGGCCGCGCGCGCGTAGATAAAGCGCAAGTGAAACCCGTAACCTCCGGCCTATACCTAAAACACATGGTCTATAAGCACATGTGAGTGGATTCCACTTTATTGCTCTGAAATACTCCCGGCGAAACTCGTTTATGTCGTCAGTTCGTAGGGCATGTGTAAAAAATTCTAAAGCGATGTGTCGGAGAACGAGACGAATAGGCGACAAGGGCAGGTACACAATGCCAACCCTTGATCTGTGAATTCGAAAGCTGAATGTTAGTTGGGCTAAGATGCTGGCCGCCGTCCGTCTGCTTCGGCGCGCGAAGCACTTCATATAGCAGCATGTAGCCCACTTAACGGCCTGCATCGCCGTGTTGCACAGGGTCAAAAGCCCTAATGATCCGGCGCTCAGTGCTTGATGAACACATAAATAATAAGGATTCCCATGACGTTGTTTGCAGTTCTTGTTGCTCGTAGCACCCGCGTTGACGCGTTTTTTCGTTCGGACGATGCTGTTCATCGCCGCGTTTCCGGCAAGTGGCTTCCGGCCCTTGCAGCGAGTGTCTGCGTTGCGGCCGCAAGCAACGTTCATCTGGCCCATGCGGCTATCGTGCCGCCCGGCGTGCAGCTCGCAGCCAAGCAGGAACTGGTGCGCAACAACGCGTCCGAGGTAGAGACCCTGGACCCGAACCTGGCCGAGAGCGTGCCCTCCAATAACGTCACGCGTGATCTGTTCGAGGGGCTGACCGCGACCGATGCCGACGGGACCGTTGTGCCGGGTGTGGCGGAAAAATGGGAGCAGAAGGATGCAACCACGTGGATCTTCCATCTGCGAAAGAATGCCAAGTGGTCCAACGGCGAGCCGGTGGTCGCGAGCGATTTCGTGTACGGCTGCCAGCGCCTGGTCGACCCGAAGATTGCTTCGCCGTATGCCAGTACGTTCGGCATCTTTTTGTTGAACGGTGCTGAAATCGTGGCGGGAAAAAAATCACCGGACACGCTGGGCGTTCGCGCAATCGACCCGTACACGGTCGAAATCAAGACACCGTATCCGGTGTCGTTCATCCCTGAACTGATGTCGAATACGAATCTCGGTCCGCTGAACAAGGCCGCGGTTGATAAGTACGGCAAGGACTGGACCAAACCCGGCAAGCTGGTAAGCAACGGTGCGTTCATGCTGAAGGACTGGCAAGTGAACAACAAGCTCGTGCTGGCGCGCAATCCGCAATACTGGGACGCCGCTCATGTGCAGCTGTCGCAAGTGACGTACCTTCCGGTTGAGAGCGAGACCACCGACATCAAGCTGTTCCAGTCCGGCGACAACGACTGGGTGTATCAGCTGCCGTCTGGCATGTACCCCAAATACAAGCAGGAATTTGCTGCCGACATGAAGCTTTCTCCCATGCTCGGACTGCGCTATTACTCGTTCAATAACAAGGACCCGTTGCTCAAGGACGTGCGCGTTCGCCAGGCGCTCTCCATGGTGATCGATCGCGATATCCTCGCGCAACGCGTGACCGCTGACGGGCAGATCCCCGCATACGGCGTCATTGTGAAGGGTGTGAAGGGCGCGGACGTGACGGCTTACGACTGGTCGACGTGGCCTATGGCGAAGCGCGTGGAAGAGGCGAAGAAGCTGCTCGCACAAGCGGGCGTGAAGCCGGGCACGACGCTGCATTTCGCGCTGAACACGAGCGACTATCACAAGAAAATGGCTATTTTTGCGGCCTCCGAGTGGAAAACGAAGCTCGGCCTGGACACGCAGATCGACGCAATGGAGTTCAAGGTCTTGCTGAAGAAGCGGCATGCCGGCGACTACCAGATTGCACGCAATGGCTGGGTCGCGGACTATAACGACGCGACCACGTTCCTGCAGCTTGTGCAATGTGGTTCGGACCAGAACGACAGCGGCAATTGCAATCCAAAGGCCGACGCGCTGATCCGACAAGCTAACGAAAGCACGGACCAGGCTAAACGCACGCAGTTGCAGACCCAGGCCGCGAAGCTCGTGATGGACGACTATCCAATCCTGCCGCTGCTGCAGTACACCACGGTCCGGCTGGTGAAAAGCTACGTGGGCGGATATTCGCTGAAGAACCCGATGGACCGTTACCGCAGCAAGGACATGTATATCGTGGCGCACTGAGCGCGACGCAAACGCCCCCGCAATATCATCCAGCAAACAGCAAGAGGCGGTTGCCGTGACGCGCTTTGTCGCGGCGCCCCCAGGAGAGATGTCCCATGTGGTCTTATACGTTGAGGCGCGTGCTGTTGACGGTGCCTACCCTGCTGATAGTCATCACCGTCTGCTATCTGCTGCTGCACGCTACCCCGGGCGGTCCGTTCGACGGCGAGCGTAAAGTCTCCGCGGAAGTGCTCGCCAACCTGCAGGCGAAATACCATCTCGGCGAGCCGCTGTGGAAGCAGTATTTGCTGTATCTCAACAGCCTGTTGCACGGCGACCTGGGGGCATCGTTCAGGTACGCCGACTGGAGCGTCAACGACCTCGTGCTGCGTGCGTTGCCGGTGTCGTTGACTATCGGCGGTGTATCCATGGTGCTCGCCATTGTGCTCGGCGTCGTGCTCGGCATTTTCGCGGCGCTCTATCGCAACAGCCCGGCGGATTATCTGCTGATGATCATCGGCAATGCGGGGAGTGCATTCCCATCGTTCGTGATCGGACCCGTGCTGATCCTCGTGTTCGCGATCCTGCTGAAGTGGCTGCCGGCCGGCGGCTGGAACGGCTTTCATGTGCGTTACATGGTCCTGCCGGTTGCGCTGCTGACCATCATCAACGTGGCGACCGTGGGTCGCGTGACACGCGGCAGCCTAATCGAAGTGATGAACACCAACTACATCAGGACGGCCTATGCCAAGGGTCTGTCGCGCTGGACCGTTGTGCTGCGTCACGCACTGCGGCCCACCATGATTCCCGTTGTATCGGTCATTGGTCCGCTCGCGATCGGCTCGATCACGGCAGCGGTCGTTACCGAGTCCGTGTTCTCGTTGCCGGGAATCGGCAAGCTGATCGTGAACGGCGCGGCCAACCGCGATTACACGCTCGTGCTGGGACTGGTCGTGCTGGTGACGGTGGTCGCGGTACTGCTCAATCTGCTGGTCGATCTCGCGTATGCGTGGCTCGATCCGAAAATCCGCTACTGAACTTGATGAGTCAACCAGCATGAGGTCCGCAATGAAACAAGGAACGCTCGTCCCCGCGCTCGAGAGCGTGCTGGCCGTGCCGGTGGCAGGCCGCAGCCCCTGGCAGGACGCCCGTATGCGCTTCGCGCGCAACAAGGCCGCCGTGGCCAGTCTCGTGATCCTGCTGCTGATCACGCTGGCCTGCGCGATCGGCCCCATGCTGCTGCCGAACGCCTTCGATTCCACCGACTGGAACATGATGAGTTCCACGCCAACGTTTGCAAACTGGCATCTGTTCGGCACGGACGACACTGGCCGCGACCTGCTCGTGCGCTGCCTGGTCGGCGGCCGTGTCTCGCTGATGATCGGCGGCCTCGCCACGCTGACGTCGGTCACGCTCGGCATTGTGTGGGGCGCTATTGCCGGTTTCGTAGGCGGGCGCGTGGACAACGCAATGATGCGTATTGTCGACATGATGTACGCGATCCCGTACCTGCTGATCGCCATTCTGATGGTCACGCTGCTCGGCCGCGAGTTTTACCTCGTGGTGCTCACCATCACGGTGTTCTCGTGGATGGACATGGCACGTGTGGTTCGTGGCCAGACCTTGGCAATCCGTTCGAAGGAATACATTGAGGCGGCGCGTGCTATTGGCGTCTCTACGAGCGGCATCATCTTGCGTCACATCGTTCCGAACCTGCTCGGCATTGTGGCAATTTACACAACGGTTACGGTTCCTGGCGTTATTCTTACGGAGTCCGTGTTATCGTTTCTTGGACTCGGCGTGCAAGAGCCCATGACCAGTTGGGGTGTGCTGATTCAGGACGGCGTTGGCGTGATGGAAACAGCGCCCTGGATTCTCCTGTTCCCGGCGGCGTTGTTGTCGGTGACGCTGTATTGCATCAACTTTGTTGGCGACGGTCTGCGCGACGCGCTTGACCCGAAGGATCGGTAAGCACCATGTCACTGCTCAAGGTAAATAATCTGGAAGTCGCGTTCGACTCGCCCGATGCCGTGGTCCGCGCAGTCAACGGCGTGAGTTTCGACCTGGAAGAAGGCAGCACGCTGGGCATTGTCGGGGAATCGGGATCGGGCAAGAGCCAGAGCGTGCTTGCCATGCTCGGGCTGCTCGCGACCAACGGGCGCGCGAAGGGCAGCGCGATCTACCAGGGTGAGAACCTGCTGACCATGCCGGCAAAGAAGCTGAACCGCATTCGCGGTAATCGGCTTTCCATGATCTTCCAGGACCCCATGACGTCGCTGAATCCGTATCTGACGATCGAGCGCCAGATGACGGAAGTGCTCGAACTGCACAAGAACATGACGCGCCGCGCCGCGAAGAAGCGTTCGATCGAGATGCTGGAAGCGGTGCGGATTCCCGAAGCCGCACATCGTATCGATCAATACCCGCACGAACTGTCCGGTGGCATGCGCCAGCGCGTGATGATCGCCATGGCGTTGCTGTGCGAGCCGCAAGTGCTGTTCGCCGACGAACCAACCACCGCGCTCGACGTCACAGTCCAGGCTCAAATTCTTCAACTCCTGCGCAACCTGCAACACGACTTCGGCACGGCGATCGTGCTGATCACGCATGACCTCGGCGTAGTCGCTGGTCTGTGTGAGCAAGTGATGGTGATGTATGGCGGCCGCGTGATGGAACAATGCAACGCGGACAACCTGTTCGCTCGTCCTTCGCATCCCTATACCATCGGTTTGCTGCGCGCGTTGCCGCGGCTCGATCAAAGCGACGTGCCGCTCGTCGGCATTCCCGGCAATCCGCCGAACATGGCGCATCCGCCGTCGGGCTGTCCGTTCCAGGAGCGCTGCATAGACGCAAGCCAGCGTTGCGCCGAGTCAGTGCCGCCGCTCGAAGCGTTTGGCGGGGACACCACTTGGCTGCGAGCCTGCAATCGTCCGGTCGAGCAAATGAAGTCGTTGCATGAGGTGGCCCATGTCTGAGCAAACCATCCTGTCGGTACGCAACGTCCAGGTTCATTTCAACGTCAAGGCGAAGAGCAAGTTGCCGTGGGCGCCGTCGCGCACGCTGAAGGCCGTGGACGGCGTTAGCTTCGACCTGAAGGCCGGCGAGACGCTCGGCGTGGTGGGCGAATCGGGCTGCGGCAAGTCCACCTTGTCGCGTGCCATCCTCAATCTCATTCCCGCTACGCATGGTGAAATCGTGTGGATGGGCAAGGATCTCAGCGGCGCCACGGCGAAGCAGTGGCACGGCGTGCGACGCGACATCCAGATGATTTTCCAGGATCCGCTGGCTTCGCTCGATCCACGCATGACCGTCGGGCAGATCATTGCAGAACCGTTGCGTGAACATCGGCCGGGTATGTCGAAGGACGAAATGAACCAGCGGGTGCGCGCAATGATGGCGAAGGTCGGTTTGCGCGAGCAGATGATCAACCGCTATGCGCACGAATTTTCGGGCGGCCAGTGCCAGCGTATCGGGATTGCGCGTGCGTTGATCGTGGAGCCGAAGCTGATTGTCTGCGACGAACCGGTGTCGGCCCTTGACGTTTCGATCCAGGCGCAGATCGTCAACCTGCTCAAGTCCTTGCAGCAGGAAATGAAGCTTGCGCTGATCTTTATCGCGCACGATCTGGCCGTGGTCAAGCATATCTCGGACCGCGTAATGGTCATGTATCTCGGCCACGTCATGGAACTTGCCGACAAACATTCGCTTTACGCGCGTCCCCGGCATCCGTACACGCGCGCGTTGCTTTCCGCCATACCGGTACCGAATCCGGCTATCGAGCGGACGAAGGTCGTGCAGATCCTGTCCAGTGACATTCCCAGCCCGATCAATCCCCCAACGGGTTGCGTCTTTCATACCCGTTGCCCCATAGCGGAGGCGCGTTGTGCCGTTGAAGTGCCGCCGCTGCGCACGCTTGAACATGGAGTCGCGGCTGCCTGCTTACTGACCTGATTACTCGCTCGCTCGCTTGATTGATTGCTTGATTACTCGCTTGAATAGTCGCCCGATTTAAAGGCCGTTTCGACACCCCCTGGCAACTCTGATGGACCCCGTTCTTGACGGGGGCCAGGGAGTCGTTCGGCCAATCGTGAAGCCTTCGTAGTCCCTGTAGTCCCTGTAGTTCCTGCCGTCACAACCCTCCGGTGAGTCGTTCGGCGTCCGGCGTGGGCGTTTTTGCGCGCGCTGAAAATATATGAGAACGGCCATCGGCCTCTTAACTCGCTGCCCATAAGAAATAAGAGACAAGCACATGAAACAACAAAAGCGTTCAATCGCTCTATCTCTAATTGTTTTCTCCGGTTTGATAAGCCCATCCATTGCCGCTTTTGCAGACGATGACGATGTTGCAACACGACATACTGAGGCACCTCCGAGTTCACCGCCGAATTCTGAAGCGGATGCGCCGATCAGTAATCAATCGAAGTCCCAGGGGTTTATCGAAGATTCACATTTCAATCTTTTGTTTCGCAGTTATACCGAACACCTGGAAGGAGAAGGTATCCAGAAGAAAGACGCTTCGGTTCTCGGCAACCAGGCGGTATTTGAGTCGGGGTATACGCGCGGATTATTCGGTGTCGGTTTTGACGCGTCATTGTTCAGCGCATTCAAGCTTAACGGCGGACAAGGCGCCGGTAACCGCGTGCATTTGAATCACGATGGGCAAAGCGGTCAGAATCAGCTTGCATGGACCTACCCCGGTGTGTGGGACGTGAAAGCGCGCGTATCGAACACGGTTGTTAAATATGGTCAACAATTATTCGATAATCCCTTTCTTGTTCCTCACGATAACCGTGCGTTGCCGCCAACTTACCGGGGTGTATCGCTCGCGAGCGAGGAGATCAAGAATCTGACGCTCAAGGCGGGTAGCGTGGACGCGGTGCTGGCCCGCGGTCAAACGAGCGTCTCGTCGTTGTCGACCGAATATGGTGGGAGGCACTTCAGCCGCTTCACGTTCGCGGGCGGGGACTACACGCCCAATGACGACACGGCTGTGTCGTTATACGGAAGCCGCGCTGAGAACGTGTGGGATCAATATTATTTGTCACTCTCGCGCAGTATTGGAGATCCGTCACAGATTCGCTGGACAGGCGGGCTGACCTATTACTACACCCATGATGTCGGGCAGAGTCGCGAAGGCTCGATCAATAATCACGCGTACAGCTTGCAGTTGTCGGGCACGCACAACGCGCATACGGTAGCCCTGGGCTTCCAGCAGATCGCCAGCAATCAGTTCTTCGATTATGTTGGCCAGTCCGCAGGCGATTATCTGGCGAATTCGCTCGATGTCGACTACAACGCGCCGCATGAAAAATCATTATCGCTCAGCTACACGGTCAATATGAGCGGGTATGGCGCTCCAGGCTTGAAAATGACGTTGTGGACCGCGTATGGCTGGGGTGCGGATGCTTCGGATATGGCGAATCGATACGCGGATCCGTCAAACGCGCTGCATGACCTCTACTGGAAGAATGGCGAGCCTGTTCACGGCACCCACTACGAGTTCGGCTTCATTCCATCCTATACGTTTGGCTCTGGAAAGCTGAAGGGAACGACCGCAAAGTTCTATTACATGCATCACCACGGCGGCAAATACTATTCGGATTCCAGCAGCGACGTTTATCGTTTGATGGTGAATGTTCCGGTTAATGTGTTCTAAGCGTGTTCTAAGCGTGTTTTGAAGGTCTTTTAATAATCGACGGCTATTGGATGGCCGAAAGGGCGAGGTGAGCGGCGTGATGGGCGTGGCTCACCGGCATGCACAACCCAGTCGATAAAGCGTGGTTTTTCACCCATGCGTTCAGCCCGCCGAGTTCGCCCGGCGGGCTTTTTTGGGCCCCGGCCGTCTAAGGTCGTCCAAACCATCCAAGGCCCTCTAACGCTGCACGCCCCAACGACGAATCGTAAGCCGTTCGAAGGTATCGAACACGAGATGCTCTACAACCAGACCGATCACGATAACCGCGGCCAATCCCGCGAATACGCGATCTGTATACAGCTCGTTACGGTTTTGAAAGATGTACCAGCCGAGGCCGCCATTCCCCGAGCTGGCGCCGAACACCAGTTCCGCGGCGATCAGCGTTCGCCATGCAAACGCCCAACCCACACGAAGCCCGGCGAGGATCGAAGGCAAGGCTGCGGGGACCAGAATCAGCAGCACATGCCGAAGCCCCTTCAGCCCGTAGTTGCGGTCGGTCATGCGCAGCGTTTCCGGTACGGGCTGAAAGCCGAGTAGGTGTTCAACGCGAGCGGCCACAGCACCGAATGCACGAGCACAAACAACAGGCTCCCAGCGCCCAGCCCGAACCACAGCAACGCGAGCGGTAGCAGCGCGATTGATGGCAAAGGATTGAACATCGCGGTCAGCATGGACAGCAGGTCCCGGCCAAAACGAGTGGACACCGCAAGCGACGTCAACAGGAACGCCAGCGCCACGCCGAGCAGATAACCCGTTCAGCAGCAGATACACCACGCCGAACTGCTACGCGATTCGGAGGGTACCCTCGGCGTGTGCGGGCATAGCCGTACCGAGCGACGAGAGGGCAACAGAGAACGAGATAAGCGCAGTAGTAAGCGAGCGCAACGACGAACGGGAACCCCGAGGTCCCCGTCGGGAGAAGAAAGGAAGCGGCATCGAAAGTCCGAAGAAGTGTTTTTAGAATTGAATTGGAAGCAGGGCGTATGGACTCTCAGAACGGCGTATCGCCTTCGATCGTCGTTCGATACATCTTTCTACGCAGATGATCGGGCGTGCCCGCTGCGAGGTGCATGAGGGACCGGTTGTCCCAGAACACGAGGTCGTGCTCGCGCCATACGTGCCGATAGATATGCACGTCGCGCACGCTGTGTTCAAAGAGGGCTAGCAGCAGGTCGCGGCTCTCGTCTTCCGGCAAGCCGATCACGCGCGTGGTGAAATGCTCGCTCACGAATAGTGCCTTGCGGCCCGTTTCCGGATGCGTGCGAATGATCGGATGCACGACCGGTTTTACCTGCGCGATCTGTTCGGCCGAGAGGTTGGGGCGCCACGGGCTGCGCTTTTGCAACTCGGCATATTTCGCCAGATAGGTGTGCTCGGCGGAGCGCCCGTTCACGGCGTCACGGAGCGCTTGCGGCAGCGTATCCCATGCCAGATGCATGTTGGCGAACAGCGTGTCGCCGCCTTCCGGGGGCAATTCTTGCGCGTGCAGCAAGGAACCGAGGCTTGGTGTTTCCTTGTACGACAGGTCCGAATGCCAGAAATGCCCGGCATCGCCGAGACCGATCGGCTTGCCGTTTTCCAGCACATTGGAGACGATCAGGATCTCCGGGTGGCCGGTCAGCTGGAACTGGTGCAGCACGTGGATTTGCAGCGGACCGAAACGGCGGCTGAAGCTGATTTGCTGGCCGGGCGTGATGCGCTGGTCGCGGAACACGACCACGTGATGATCGAGGTGCGCGCGATGGATGCGCTTGAAATCTTCGTCGGCAAGCGGCTGGCTCAGGTCGAGACCGGTTACTTCGGCGCCCAACGGAGCATCTTTAAACGGTGTGATCTCGATGGTCTGGTGTGGGGATAAGGTCGTCACGCGGGACTCGTTAATTCAATTCGGGGCGGGAGCGCTTCAGGTGAAGCGGCGTGAATGCGCTGAAACGGCACGCCGCAAAAACCGAGGTCAGATCCCGAATCTAAAATCCCGTGCGAACAAGGTCAACGAACCAAATCCCATACGCTTATCTGTTTTAACGATAAACGGGCCGCCCCAGTAGAGGGGCGGCCATTCAGGTCCGCAGAATCAGTGATGGTCATGCGCTGGATTGTTGCAATGACCGCATCCGGCCGGGCTGTCATTCCATGACGACCCCAGGATCAGGCTGCAGAAATTCAGGCGCTTGTACGCGGGGTCCTTGAGCGCGAGGACATCGGCTTTCACGTTGCCGAACGTGCTCTCCGGCTTCTTGATCGTGCCGTGAGCGAACGCATCAATGATCCCTTCCTTGAAATTAACTTCACGCGGATGTACGGCGATCACTTGTTTGCGTTGTGACTCGCTGAATTCGTCGTAGGCGAGTCCAAGTACGTCCATCTCAACGCCGGCCGTGACCAGTGCGACCACCGGCTTCTTGTGTTGCGGGATACCCGGCGTGGTGTGCAATGCAATTGAATCCCAGACCTGTTCTATGTCGTGCTCGCCAATGCCATAACCTTTGAGGAAGTCGCGCGCAGCGTTCGCACCGTCCACTTCGAAGCGATCATTCGGGCTGCTGTACGCATCGATCAGGCCCATGTCATGGAACATGGCGCCGATGTAGAGCAGCTCTGAGTCATAGGCCAACTGACGCCGTTCTCCGGTCAGCGCGCCAAACAGGAATACGCGGCGCGAGTGGTTATAGAGCAGGTCCGGCTCGGTATCGCGAACGAGCTCGGTCGCGGCGCGCGCCATGGCGCTGTCGGGAATACGGATGCCTGCGATGGTAGTGGTCATGTTCAATGCTCCTTGAATGTTGGGCTTGTCCTCGATGCCGCGAACACCTTGCTAAAATGCGTCGTTCCGGGTGGATCATCGGGAGAAGCGAAAGGGGGTGGACGACGAATTCAGTGTCGCCGCGAGCGGTCATGGCCGCAATGCAATGGGTCCGTCGAAGTCTGCCAACCGCACGGCGTCTCCTGCCAAGCGGGGGAAACGCTTGATAGAACAGCCGTTTTTCATGGGACTGGGGTAAGCGGTATGGGACCAGAGTAAGGCGCTGAAGCGCCAACTCCGGGTCGACCGCAATGAATTGCATGGGACCAGAGCAAGCGCTGAAGCGCCAACTCTGGTCGACAAGGAGCATTGACTTCATGCGTAGCGTCGCCATCGCGATTTTTCCGCAAGTGCAGGCGCTCGATGTGGCAGGTCCACTCGACGTATTCGCCGAAGCGAACGGTTTCGTCGCTTCAGGCGAGGGGTACGCGATCACGCTGGTCAGCGTGGACAACGGGCCGGTGCGCACGTCGAACGGCACACGGATGCTCGCGGACATTACGTGCGAGGCGCCGCAGCAGCATTACGACGTCGCCCTCGTGGCGGGTGGTCCCGGGCTAGCCTCCGATCCCCCCGATCCGCGCCTGAGCACCTGGCTGCGCGACGTTGCTTCGGGTTGCGAGCGCTACGGCTCGATCTGCACCGGCGCGTTCGCGCTGGGTCATGCCGGTCTGATCGATGGCCGTCATGTCACAACTCACTGGCAAAATGCGCCACAACTCGCACGGCAATTTCCGCTGGCCCGGGTCGAGCTCGACCGTATTCATATTCGCGATGGCAACCTCGTGACATCGGCGGGCGTAACGGCGGGTATTGATGTCGCGCTCGCGCTCGTCGCCGAGGATCATGGCCCGCGTATTGCGCTCGCGGTCGCCAAGCGTCTGGTGGTATTTGCGCAGCGCCGCGGCGGCCAGTCGCAATTCAGCCCGTACCTGAGTGCGCCTGCCGACGAGACGTCGCCTGCAGCCAAGGTGCAGGCATACGTGATGGAGCATATCGCTGAACGTATGACGGTTGAAAAGCTGGCGCAGATCGCGGGCATGAGCGAGCGTAATTTCGCGCGCGCGTTCGTCGAGGCGACCGGTGTGACACCGCATGATTTCGTGGAGCGAGCGCGTATTGATGCAGCACGAAACGCGCTGGAAAGCAGCACGACACCGTTGAAGACGGTCGCGTATGAGTGTGGCTTCGGCACGGCGGACCGCATGCGAATTGTGTTCCGGCAACGCCTGGGGGTGTCGCCGAATGATTACCGTCTGAGCTTTCAGAAACTTGGAGCTGACGTTTGACGATGACGCTTATGCTGCCTTTCGGTTTTCAATGTTTTTAGTGAGATTTTTAGCCACCGCCATGTATGCCAGACGCTTTGGTGCGGACGACTTGATGGCGCGAACGATCGGTCGTAACGTGATCGCTGATGACCGGATACGGATGCGCCGATGTCGAAAACCGATGGGCCGGACACGTTGGAGTCATGCGTTACCGGCTGACGCGGGCGGGACCACTTCATGCTCACGCAACACCCGCATGGCCGCGAGTGAGCGGTTTTCTCGGACCCACGCTTGGAACATATCAAACCGGGAGGCACGGGGCGCCGAGCGGCGGCCGCCGTTTCCGCTTATGAATGTTTGTTCGTGGTTGTTCTTGGTCATTGGGCCGAAGCCGCAACCCGCTCGGGCCGCACTTCTCGAGTCGCTTGCGGGCGGCCCTGATCGAGGATCAGTTATGACATTGCCGACCTGCGGCTTGCCAACAATTCGCTCAAGGAAACGCGCAGGGCGTAGTCGATTGGAACGCGGACGAACGACGACGCAATGCTGAGCAACCCGCCTTGCCGCTAGCAGCCTGAATCAATGAATCTGGAGATATTAATGAAAGATGCTTATGAACGACGTGCGCTGTTGCTGCATCTGGGCGATGTGCTGGAGGCACTGTCATGCTTGTCGCGTAGCGGCCAGCGCTACGCCACGCTCGGTGACGCAATTGCCCGTGAGGACTCGCTGAATAGTTTTACATGGCTCGGATATCTCGATGCGGCCATGACCCCGCATCAGGTGAGCGAGCGCGCGACTGCTGCGTTTTTTCTTTGGCCGAAAACTCTGCTCGATGAAGACCTGAACCGGCCATTGCTGGCGTCGACGGTGCAGCATGATCTCTTCGCCGGCAACGCCAAGGGGTGGGAGCGTTATGTAAAGGAGCGCAGAACCGAAGTGGCGTGGTTTGCGGAAGGTTTGCAGGTGCCGTCTGATGAAGCCAGGCCGGAATCGCGGTTCAGCCGCTGGCCCTACCCGGCAGAGACCGGGGCATCCTGAGGCCTTGCGGTTTCTGCTCAGTTGCTTGCTCAGTTTCATGCTTATGCCGCCTGTTCGCGCGACAAGACGGCTTGCAGGAAACTGCGTGTGCGGGCTTCGCGCGGCGCCCCGAAAATCTGTGCCGGCGGCCCTGCTTCTATCACGCTGCCATGGTCCATTACCACGACCGTGTCCGCTACATCGCGCGCAAAATTCATTTCATGCGTGACGATCAGCATGGTCATGCCTTCGCTCGCCAGAGCCTGCATGACCTGCAGCACTTCACCGACGAGTTCGGGATCCAATGCGGAAGTGGGTTCGTCGAAGAGCATGACTTGCGGGTGCATCGCAAGCGCCCGTGCAATCGCCACGCGTTGCTTCTGGCCACCGGACAACGTGCCCGGATAAACATCTGCCTTGTGACCGAGCCCGACCTTCGCCAGCAGGGCGCGCGCTTGGGCGTCAGCTTCCACCGCGCTCACGCGGGCCAGCGAGCGCGGCGCGAGCGTGATGTTCTGCAGCACAGTCAAGTGCGGAAACAGGTTGAACGATTGAAATACCATGCCCACATCCTTGCGGATTCGGTTCAGGCCGCTCTCATCGATCATCCGGCCGTTGTCCACAAGCGCGTGGCCGCAGATCCGGACCGTGCCTTCCTCGGCCGTTTCCAGCCCGTTCAGGCAGCGCAGAAAGGTGCTCTTGCCTGACCCGCTTGGTCCGATGACCACAATCACCTGAGACGGCTGGACGTCCATATCGATACCGTTCAACACCCGGTTGGGTCCGAACGATTTCGCCAGTTGTCGGACCGAAACAATGGGTTCATTCACGGTTGCGCTCATGGTCAGACCCTCCCGTCGGCACGCAGCGATTTTTCTGTCTTGCGCAACACCAGCGACGTCGCGCTCGTCAGGATCAGGTAGATGAACGCGATCACTATGTACACTTCCAGCGACCGGTACGACACGCTAATGATCTTCTCGCCTTCGTGCATCAGGTCGTTGATCGTCAGCAGGGAGACCAGCGCCGAGTTCTTGATCAACGCAATGAACTCGTTGCCGAGCGGCGGAATCATGCGTACGAACGCTTGCGGCAGGATCACCTTGCGCATGGCCATTCGATAAGGCATCCCAAGTGATCGTGCGGCTTCCATCTGGCCACGATCCATTGACTGAATCGAACCTCGCACGATCTCTGAGACATACGCGCCGCTATAAACACCCAGCCCAAGCACGCCACACGCAAACGCGGGCAGCATGATGCCGAACTGCGGCAGACCGAAGAACAGGATGAAAAGCTGCACGAGCAAGGGCGTGCCGCGTATGAACGTGAGATACGCGGTGCAGATGCCGTAGACCACACGGCGCTGCGGCGCGAGTCTGCCGATCCCCACCAGCAGACCCAACACGCAGCCGAGTACGAGTGAGCAGGCCGTGACTTCGATAGTCGTCGCCGCGCCCGTCGCGAGTGCTTCCCAGCTCGCCCATACGGGTGAAAAATCGAGCGTCATCGGTTACTCCGGTAAGGGCCGCTGCGTTACTGCGCTACTGTGTTATTGCTTGCCGAACCACTTCGTCGTAAGCGCGTCGTATGTGCCGTTAGCGCGCAGTGTCTGGAGTGCCTTGTTCATCTCTGCCGTCAGCGCGGTTTCGTCCTTGCGCAGCGCGAAGCCGTACAGCTCGGTGGTGAGTCCCTTGTCGAGTACACGGACGTTAGGCTGCGCCTTCGCGTATTCAACAGCGGCGGGGCGCCCGGTGACCGCGGCATCGGCGCGGCCAATGTTCACCAGGTCAAACATCTCCTGGTTTTTTTCAACTTCCACCCGCTGTACCTTCGGATAGTTGTCTTTCAGGAAGGCGACTGACTTCGTGCCGACCTGCACGGTCACTTTCTTGCCGTCGAGATCGGCGGGTGTCTTGATCGACGTGTCGTTCTTGCGCACCAGCACAACGAGGCCGCCCTTGTAGTAAGGATCGGTGAAATCGACGACCTTGCGGCGTTCGTCCGTCATGTAGATGCCAGACGCGGCGACGTCGAAGCGATTCGCGATCAGCCCTGGAATCAGGCCCTTGAAGTCGATGTCCACCCACTGCACCTTCTTGTGCATGATCTTGGCCATGGCTTCGATCAACTCAATGTCAAAGCCCGTGCGCTTGCCGTCCTTGACGAATTCGAGCGGGGGGAAGGTCGCGTCGGTTGCCACGCGGATGGTGTCATCGGCGGCGCGAGCGGCGGGCGCGGCGGCCACGCTAACTACCACGGCGAGCGCGAGGGCGGACAGTGCCTGGATCAGTTTCATGCTGGTTTCCTTGGATAGCGTGGACCACGCAACGTTAAAAATAAGGCGGTTCAAAGCTTGTAGCCGATGCGATCTGCCGCAGCGCGCGTGAGGTGCGTCAGTTCGGCTTCACGTCCTGCAATGCGCGCAACTGGCGCCATCAAGGTGATGGTTCCTTCCAGCCGTCCTGCATCCGATATAAGCGGCGCGCTCACGCCCCATACGCCGATATCGACTTCGCTCTCGCTCGTCGCAAAGCGTCGGCGGCGGATCTCCTCGAGTTGCGCACGCAGCGCGGCGGCGCTTTCAGCATCGTCGGGTGTGCTGCCCGCGATCAGGGCATCGGCTTTTGCTTCAGGCAAAAACGCGAGCAATGCTTTCGCTGAAGCGCCGCGTGTCAACGGATGCGTGCGGCCACGGGCGAACGAGCAGCGCAGCGGCTGGTCGCTTTCGACCATCGAGAGGCACACGACCGTGTCGTTGATCGGTACGAGCAAGCCGACGCTCTCGCCGGTCCGCTGCACGAGCGCCCGGATTTCGTCGCGGCTTTGGGTGACGAGCTGCGCGTTCTGGTCGAACCCCCAGGCTAGCTGCACGCTCGACGGACCCGGCTCGAACAGGCCGGAATTTGCGTGCTCCTGCAAGAGTCCCCACTGCTTGAGTGAGCCCAGGAGCCGGTACACGGTGGATAGAGGCGCGCCAATATCCGCTGCGATCTGCTTGGCGCCGATCGGTCGTCCTGCTCGGGCGACGCTGGTCAGCGCGTGGAGGACGCGATCGACCACGGAGGAAGATTCGACTGGCTGTCTCATGATGCAAGTCTCTCTCGCCAATTCTCAAAGAAAGAAATCAATTCTTATCGGATGAGAAAATGAGCTGACCCGACCAGTTTCCCGTTCAGCGCGACACGATGATCGGCAAAAAATCCGGCTTGCATCAGAATCCGTGCGGTCGTGGAGGCGAAAAGTTTCACGCGCGCCGCTGATCTCCTTGGCGTGTCGCCCCCGGTCGTATCGCGCGCCATCGCCACGCTCGAGCAGCGGCTAGGCAACCAGCTCTTTCACCGCACCACACGCCATATCTCTGCTTTCATTTTTATTTCGCATTTATTCCATTTCGATTGTTAACAGATTCGTCATTAAATTGATGCACGCGATAACAGTTGACGAAGTGCATATGCACACATAACCTGTGCACATGCACATAAGTCCTCCACGACACGATGACTGTTTTGCGGTTCGCCAAGCCGCGCGGCACATCTCGCAGTTATATGAGCGGCACTTGTCCGCGGTACAAATCACGCCGACGCAATTCAGCATTGTCTCCGCGCTTGAACGCATGCCGGACATGACGATGGCGGAACTCGCACAGGCCATGGTGATGGAGCGTACGACGCTGGTCCGGGTGCTGCAGCCATTGGTGCGTAGCGGGCTGGTCATGACGAAGCTGGGCGGACCTTGCCAGCGGCGTTTGCAGTTGACGCTGACCGAAGGCGGACGGACGAGACTCGCCGACGCGCTGCGGCACTGGCAAGCGGCACAAGAAGAATTCGAGGCGAAGTTCGGGCGCCAGCAGGCGGCGCGTCTGCGGCGCGAACTGTTCCGCCTGACCAGCGAGTGAATCATGCGACCCGCTCGCCCGACCCGCAGAAACCAATCGACGCAACCAACAGGACACACCGATGACCACTCCTTCCACGCAGCTTTCGTCCACCGCCGCGCCCACGGCTGAGCGCGGAGCGCGGCGGTCTTTTCGTATTGGCTGGATGCCGCTCGCGATCATCGTGGTGGTGGTCGTGGTCGCCGCAGCCTCGACATACTGGTTCACCGTGCTGCGTTTCGTGCAAAGCACGGATGACGCCTACGTTGGCGGCAACGTGACGGTGATGGCGCCGAAGGTGAACGGTTTCGTGACCGAACTGCTGGTCACCGACAACCAGCGCGTGAAGGCGAACCAGGTGCTGATCCGGCTTGACTCGCGGGACTACGACGCCCGGCTCGCACAGGCCGATGCCGACGTGCAGGGCGCTCGCGCCGCCGTCGCGGAGCTGGAGGCGAAGCAGCAGCTGCAGGCCGCCGTGATCAACCAGAGCCAGGCCGAGGTGCGGGCATCGGCGGCGGAGCTCACGCGCAGTGCATCCGACCAGGTGCGTTACCGGCAACTCGTCAAGGACGAGGCGGTATCGAACCAGGTGGTCGAACGTGCGGATGCGGATTACCTGAAGGCCCGCGCCACGCTCGATAACAGCAACGCAGCGGCGCTTGCCTCGCAACGTCAGCTCGCCGTGCTTGCCGCACAAATAGACGACGCCCGTGCGCGTGTCGCGACCGCTGAAGCGTTGTGGCGCGTAGCACAACTGAACGTGGAGTACACGACCATCCGCGCACCCGTGGACGGGTATGTCGGCAACCGGACGGCGCGCGTGGGCATGCTCGCGAACACGGGGGCATCGCTGCTGACGATCGTGCCCGCCGACGGCTTGTGGATCGACGCGAACTTCAAGGAAGACCAGCTTAAGAAGATGCATGTGGGCGACCGCGCGGACGTTGAGCTCGACGCTTCCAGCGGGATTTTTGAAGGTCATGTGGAAAGCCTCGCGCCCGCGACGGGGGCGACCTTCAGCGTGCTGCCTCCAGAGAATGCGACCGGCAATTTCACGAAGATCGTGCAACGCGTCCCGGTGCGGATTCGCCTCGACGTACCGAAGGACAAACAGGACGTACTGCGCGCCGGCCTCTCGGCGACGGTGAAGGTTCACCTCGACAGCGCGAGCCGGTCATGAGCCCGGCGGTTCCACTGAACCCCGCCAACCAGCCCACAAAACAGCGTGTTTTCGCGTTCGCGCTGATGTGCCTGGGTTTTTTCATGGCGACGCTGGACATCCAGATCGTGGCGTCGTCGTTGAAGGATATTGGCGGCGGTTTGTCGGCGAGCCAGGACGAACTGTCGTGGGTGCAGACCTCATATCTCATCGCGGAAATCCTCGTGATCCCGATGTCTGGTTGGCTCTCTAAGGTGTTCTCCACGCGCTGGCTGTTCGTGGCTTCCGCGGTCGGTTTCACCATCACGAGCATGCTGTGCGGCCTCGCGTGGGACATCAATTCGATGATCATTTTCCGCGGCCTGCAAGGTGCGCTCGGCGCAGCGATGATCCCGACCGTTTTCACCACGGCATTCGTGCTGTTCCCCGGCAAGCAGCGCCTGATTGCATCGACCACGATCGGCGCGCTTGCTTCGCTCGCCCCCGCGATCGGTCCGGTGATTGGTGGATGGATCACGTCGCAATGGTCATGGCATTGGTTGTTCTACCTGAACCTCGGGCCGGGGCTGGTGGTTGCGATCCTCGTACCGAAGTTCGTGCATATCGACGAACCTGATCTGTCGTTGCTGAAGAAGGGCGACTACCTGGGCATCGCGTTGATGTCGGGGTTCCTTGGCTGCCTTGAATACGTGCTCGAAGAGGGGCCGCGCAAGAACTGGTTCGGTGACGATGTGATCATCGCCTGCACGTGGATCTCCGCTATCTGCGGTTTCCTGTTCCTCGTGCATGCGTTCACTGCGAAAGATCCCGTTGTCGATCTGCGCGCGCTCGCGGTCAGGAACTTTGCGATCGGCTGTTTGCTGTCGTTCGTCACGGGTATCGGCATCTTCGTCGCGGTGTTTCTCACGCCGCTGTTCCTCAGCCGCGTGCGTGAACTGGATTCGCTGCAGATCGGGATTGCGTTGCTGTCCGTGGGCGTGTTTCAGTTGCTTGCGCTTGGTGCCTATGCGTTCACCTCACGTCTCGTTGACATGCGTTGGTGTCTGCTCTTTGGCCTCGTGTGTTTTGGTCTTGGCTGCTATTTCTATGTGCCGCTCACGAACGACTGGGGCTGGCAGCAACTGCTATTACCGCAGGCGCTGCGCGGGATTGGCCAGCAGTTCGCGGTGCCGCCTATCGTGACCATGGCGCTGGGGTCGCTGCCCCAATCGCGCCTGAAGTCGGCGAGCGGCCTGTTCAACCTGATGCGTAATCTCGGCGGCGCGATCGGCATTGCTGTCAGCGCGACCATGCTCAACGATCGGCTGAATTTTCACTATCTGCGCATTAGCGAAAGCGTCACGACGGGCAGTCCGGAGACGCAAGCGTTCCTGTCGAGGCAGTTTGCGCACTGGGGTTCAGTGGCCGGAGATGCGCTGAACGCAACCAACGCAGGCCTCGCCAACTTGCATGCGTTGGTGTTTCGCGAAGCGCTGGTGATGACCTTCTCCGACACCTTCTACGTACTCGCGATGTGTTTCGCCGTCGGCATCGTCAGCGTGATTTTCGTGCGGCCTATCGGCGCCGCGCCGCCTTCTCCTGACGCTCATTGAGGTCGACCATGTATAAGATTTTATTGGCACTCGCAGCAAGCACGACACTTGCGGCGTGCGCCGTGCAACCCGCGAGTCATGCGGATTTACCATCGACCGTACAGTCAATAGCGCCCGCGAACTGGAGCATCGACGCGCCACAAGACAACATGGATGCGGCCGCATGGTGGGAGCAATTCGGTGACCCCGTGCTGCATGAACTGGTGAGCTCGGTGTTGAGCCAGAACCTGGATGTGCAAGCTGCACTGGAGCGGGTGAAACAGGCGCAGGCCGTGACTACGCAGCGCCGCGCGGCGCTTCTGCCGGAACTCGACGCGAGCGCCAACGCCGCCGATGCGCGCCAGAACACGCCGCCGCCGCTGGGCTATGTTCGTCAGGCAGGTTTCGGCGTAACGCTTGGCTGGACGCCCGACGTATTCGGCGGCGAGCGCCTTGAGCTGCTGGCGGCACAGGCGCAATTGACGGGCCGTCAACATGATGTCGATGCTCTTCGTCTCGCGCTCGCGGCAAATACGGCATCGGCGTATGTAGATTTACGCTGGGCCCAAAGCGAACAGAAGATCCTGCGGGACAACATCGCGATCCGGGAACGTGCGCTGCGCCTGACGCAAGAACGCATGCAATACGGGCTTTCGCCGCGCCTTGACGTCACCCGCGCGCAGAACCAGTTGAGCGAGTTGCAAGCGCGTTTGCCGCGTGCCGACGCCACCATTCAACATCAGCTAAGTTTGATCGCGGTGTACTCGGGGCGCACGCCAGAATCCGTCGATACCCTTGTGCTGGCCAGGCCCGCCGCCATCCCCACGCCCTCGAACGCGGTGCCGCAGATGCTGCCCTCGGAGGCGTTGCTGCGCCGTCCTGATGTCCGTAGTGCCTACGCCGAGCTCACGCAACGCGCGGCCGAAGTGGGCGTGGCGCAGGCGGATCGCTACCCGAAATTTTCGCTGCAGCTGACCGACGGTTTGCTGGCGTCGTCGTATCTTGGCTTGCCCACGCTCACGGACAACCTCTTCAGCGCCGCGCTCAATGCGACCAGTCCTATCTTCAATGCCGGGCGCATCACGGCTGGCATCGAGCAGAGCCAAAGCCGCATGGGCGAATCCGATCTGCGTCTCCGGCAGACCATGCTGCAGGCGCTGAAAGATGTGGAGGATACGCGCACCGATCTTGTCAGCACGTCGGAGCAGGCTGACCGCCTGAAGGAAGCATTGCAATCCTCCGATCAGTCGCTACGCCTCTCCACGCAACTTTATAAGGGCGGTGCGAGCGGTTTCCTCGATGTACTCGCGGCGCAGGAAGCCTATCTGCAGGACTCGGATGCGCTGAACCAGGCGAAGCGTGAACACGCGCTGGCGGCCGTCGCGTTGTACCGTTCGCTCGGCGGCGGCTGGAGCGAAGCAAAGCAGGACTAATGCGTGGTCCGTGCCTCGGGTAACATCGGGCATCTTTCATGTTCAAGTTGCTTGACCACCCGCATGGCACTCAAAAACCTGTTGAGACGGCTTGACCTGACCACGCTCCAACTCTTCCTCTCGGTCTACGAGGAGGGCACGCTCACTCGTGCCGCCGAGCGCGAGGCGATTGCGATATCGGCCGCGAGCAAGCGGTTGCTTGAACTCGAACAGGCCGTGGGCGCGACGCTGTTTGTGCGGCGGGCACGAGGTATGGAGCTCACGCCCGCCGGCGAAACCCTGCTGCATCATGCGCGCCGCGTGCTGCGCGATGTCGAGAACATCGGCATTGAATTGGCTGAGCACGCGACCGGCGTGCGGGGTTATGTCCGCATGATGGCGAACCTCTCGGCCATTGTCGAATTCCTTCCTGAAGACCTGCGGGCATTTTTCTCGATGAACGAGCGCATCAAGCTCGACCTCGAAGAGCGCCCGAGCAGCGGCGTGGTGCAGGGTATAGCCGACAGCCTCGCCGACGTCGGCATCTGCTCGGGCGAAGCCGATACGCGCGGCCTCGATGTCTCGCATTACCGGCATGATTCGCTGGTCGTGGTGATGCGTGAGGATCATGCGCTCGCGGCGCGCGAGCAAGTCACGTTCGTGGAGACATTGGATAGCGACTATGTCGGACTGCATGCGGCCAGCTCTATCAACCTGCGCACGCACATGGCCGCACGTCAGGCGGGTAAGCCATTGCGGCTGCGCATCCAGGTGCCGGGTTTCGACGGCGTCTGCCGCATGGTGCAGGCCGGTTTAGGCATCAGCGTGCTGCCACTGAAGGTCTTCAACACCGTTGGCCGTCCGCTCGGGCTGACAGCCGTCACACTCGACGAAACCTGGAGCCAGCGCGACCTGATCGTCGTGGTACGCGACATTGCAGGCCTCCCGCCGGTCAGCCGTATGTTGTTCGATCATCTGGTAGCCGTGGAGCGCCAAGAGCACCAAGAGCGCGAGCAGTAAAAGGGAACCTGAGCGTTCGCGGTTCGCGAACGGTCATTGGCGAAATGCGGTTGGACGGGGCGCGTTGCCAGCTCCTAAGCTGTCTTCTAGGTTACGTTTTTCGGGAGACACGCATCATGGCTGGACCGCTCGCAGGCATTCGCGTCATAGAAATCGGCACTCTTATTGCAGCGCCGTTCGCCGCCCGGATGCTCGGGGAGTTCGGCGCCGACGTCATCAAGATTGAAGCGCCGGATAACGGCGACCCGCTTCGCAAATGGCGAAAGCTGCACGAGGGCACGTCGCTCTGGTGGTATCTGCAGTCGCGCAACAAGAAGTCCGTGTGCGTGAACCTGAAGTCGCCGGACGGTGTCGATGTCGTCAAGCGTCTCGCCGCGGACGCCGACGTCGTCATTGAAAACCTCCGTCCCGGTGCGCTCGAAAAACTCGGCCTTGGCTGGGACGTGCTGCACGCAATCAATCCCAAACTCACGATGGTCCGCATCTCCGGATACGGGCAGTCAGGACCGTATCGCGATCGTCCGGGCTTCGGTGCGATCGGCGAGGCCATGGGCGGCATTCGCTATACAACCGGCGAAGTCGATGGCGCTCCGGCACGCGTAGGCGTGTCGCTCGGCGACTCGCTGGCTTCGCTGCACGGCGTGATCGGCGCATTGATGTCGATCCTGCGCGTGAAGACCGGGCAGGGCTTAGGCCAAGTCGTGGACGTGTCGCTCGTTGAAAGCGTCTTTAACCTGATGGAAAGTCTGATCCCCGAATACGACTTGCTAGGGCACGTGCGCGAGCGCAGCGGCGGTGCGTTGCCTGGTATCGCGCCGTCGAATACGTATCGCACCGAAGACGGCGCGTTTGTGGTGATCGCGGGTAACAGCGATCCGATCTTCAAGCGCCTGATGCACGTAATAGGCCGCGCCGATCTCGCCGATGACCCCGCGCTTGCCCGCAACGACGGCCGCGCCGCGCAGAGCGCACGGCTGGACGAAGCGATCACCGCGTGGACCACGCATCACCCGATTGACGACGTGCTCGCCGCGCTCGAAGCAGCGCAAGTGCCGTCTGGCAGGATCTATTCGGTGGCCGACATTGTTGCGGACCCGCACTATCAGGCGCGTGACATGTTGCTTGACGCTGCGTTGCCCGGCGGAGTGTCGGTGAAGATGCCCGGCATTGTGCCCAAGCTCTCCGACACCCCCGGCGAAGTCCTTTGGCAGGGGCCGGCCCTCGGAGAACATACGGACTCCGTACTGTCTGATCTCGGATTCAACGCGAGCGATGTCGCACGGCTACGCAACGAGGGCGCCGTGCAATAAGCGCCGCTGCGGTCACCCGCAAAACTTTTCCCTCAACATCAAAGAACACATATGACCGCACGGCCTTAAGGCCAGTCCGGCAAGGAGACGATCATGAGTGACCTTGGCGCCACGACAGCCGTACCGCAGGCACACAGCGAAAACGACTTAAAAGCGGTGATCGGCAAGGTCGCCTGGCGGCTGATGCCGTTAATCATGATCTGCTATTTGTTCGCGTTTTTCGATCGCATCAACATCAGCTTTGCCAAGTTTCAACTGCAAAGCGATCTCGGTTTCTCGGACACCGCTTACGGTCTCGGCGCCAGCCTCTTCGTGATCGGCTATGTATTGTTCGAAGTGCCAAGCAACCTGATGCTTTACAAGGTCGGCGCGCGCCGCTGGATCGCGCGCATCATGATTTCCTGGGGCATCGCCACTAGCGCCATGGTGCTGGTCGGCAACGAATGGCAGTTTTATGCGCTACGTTTCATCATCGGCGCAATGGAAGCGGGTTTCGCCCCCGGCGTGCTGTACTACCTCACGTTGTGGTTTCCGGCGAGCCATCGCGGCCGCATCACCTCGATGCTGTTTCTTGCCTCGGCGTTCTCCGGGCTGGTTGGTGCGCCGTTGTCCGGTTTGGTTCTCGGGCACATGGACGGTGTGCTTGGCATCCGCGGATGGCACTGGTTGTTTCTGCTTGGCGGTTTGCCGTGTATCGTCCTGGGCCTGCTGGTACTCAAGTTACTGAAGGACCGGATCGAAGACGCGGGCTGGCTGAGCGCCTCGGAAAAGTCACTGCTGGCAAGCCGCATCCAGAGACCAGCGACGCACACGGGCGCTGGCAGCTCGTTGCTCGATGCAGTCAGGACGCCCGGCTTCCTCATGCTCGGCCTGATCTATTTCTTGATCCAGGTGGCGTCGTATGGCCTCAATTTCTGGGCGCCGCAGTTAATTCGAAGCGCCGGTACGCACAACCCGGCCACCATCGGTTTGCTGACGGCCGTGCCTTACATTTGCGGTGCGATCGCCATGGTCGTGGTGGGCCGGCTCTCCGACGCCTCGGGCGAACGCCGTAAATTCGTATGCGGACTGTTGGTGATGGCGGCGATCGGTTTTTTTGCCGCCGGGATCTTCGACAAACAAACGGGCCTCCTGATCGTGGCGCTCGGCGTGATGGGTGCGGGTGTGGTGGCATCGATCCCGGCGTTCTGGGCGCTGCCGCCGAAGCTCCTGACGGGGGCGGGCGCGGCCGGCGGCATAGCGTTGATCAACACCCTCGGGCAACTTGGCGGCATTGTGAGTCCGGTGATGGTCGGACGGATTCGCGACCTGACCGGCAGCACGACGCCCGCGTTATACGCGATCGGCGCGATGAGCCTCATCAGTGCATTGCTCCTGCTGGTCGGTTTGCCCGCGATATTGCGCCAGAAAGATCCATCGGAGGCTCGCGTTTCCCGGGGATAACCTGGCCCCGGCGGTTTTATTCTCAGGAGCCATTTGACGCTTTATAAGATCAAAAAAACTCTTGTTGTGCGATCGGGGAAAATCCAGTTGCAACCTGACGCGTTGTTAAATATGGACAAGGATTTGTTGCAATGGGCCAATATAAATAAGTCAAGGGTGCTCGCGATAAATACTCCCGATCGCTTTACTCAGCAGATTGGCGCGCTGGAAAATTGCAGGTGTTTTTGTCCGAGACCCTTGTTTTTGCCCGGCGTTTGAAGCGGTAAAACGACTTTAATCCGTTATCCGCAGCCGGACTCGGCCAAAAATACCGTCTACGATGAAAAGTGTGAAGACGCAGGAAAAACCGACCGGCGCACTTCAACTAACGCTTTAAAAATTGTCGTGACACCTGCGCTGGTCAAGCCCCTCCGTCATCCTTGCAATGCCGGGCAAACTTCGATTTGCCTTGCTTCACGCAACGATTCGGCGCATTCTTAATCGTTCCGATGCCGATGACCGTCAGTTTTCATATCGGTCTTCAGCAGATTTCCACGACGGTCAGCGCAGTGTGTCCAGCGAGTGCGTTATGACCATCCATACCATCGAATATCGCGGCTATGCATTGCGCGCCTATTCGCAGCAGATTTTCCCGCCGCATGGCGATCCGTTTGCAAAAGGTCCCAAGCGTTTTTCCGCGATTGTTCAGATAGACACCGTACCGTCCGACAGCGCAACGTCCAAGCGCTATTCGCCGGCAATCAAGGGCGCCGAGCCGGCCAATGCCGAAGACGCTATCGAGCTGGCCATGCAATACGGTCGAGACATCATCGACGGTAAGGTTCAGGCCGGTGCACTGTACAACGCGCGAAGCGGGCGCTTTTCCCGCTCGGTGCGACGGTTCCAGCCATCCGCGGCGGTACCGTCCGCCCCTTTGCAACCAGGCGCAGCAGACAACGCCACATGAGCGGCAACGCTCGCAGTAGCCACGCGTGACAAGATCTCGGGGCGTCGCGCAATAACTGAAACTGAAGAACATCATGAACGACACTGTAAGAAGCTATCGCGGCCTCGAAATTTATCCGCTGATCTACCCGCACAAGCCGCGCGGTGCCGACGGTTCCCGCCATTACGACTCGGGTTTCGACGCTGCGGTGAAGATTTCCCGGCGCGGCGTTGACGACGCCACGACCACCAGCCGGGTGTATCGCGTACCGGGCACCGGGCCGTTCAGCGGCTCGGGTGAAGCACGGCTCGCGTCCACGCGCTATGCCGAACGGCTGATCGACGGCAACGTCGTTGGCGAATCGATCGCCGATCTATGAGTTATTCGCTCGATCATCAGCCCGTGGCCTCTTCGCTCGATAACCGAACGGCCGACAAACCGGCCGGATGGGCCAATTACAACGTGGCGGCGTCCTCAAGGCGCGCAACGGGCGGAACCATGCCCACGCTGCGTATCACGCGGCTAAGCGACAAGCGCGTGATCTATCCGTTTGTTGGCTGCGCGGACATGCCGCTTTTCCCCGATGCACAAAGCGCACGCGATTACGCGGAGCAGTACGGCGCAAGCCTTGTGGACGGCGACATCGCGGTGCCTGAGTGACTAGCCCGAGTGCCTATCCTGGCGTTGGCCTGGGCGGGGGAGCGGTGTCGGTCCGCTGCAAATCGACGTGATCGTTACACTGTCTGACTAAGCACCGTCCGAAATAGCTTGACACCTCACCCCGCGCCACGTAATCTGTAAGTCGAAGTATTCAAGAAGCTCGATTGCTGTTCATCATTCTGCCTCGTTATCTCCGCGGTATTTGTTGTCCTCTCACTTCCTTGAAGCTTCTCTCGCCTCATTACGGGGTTGCATCATCTTTATATTTTCAAGGATTTAATATGGATACCGGTATCGTTAAGTGGTTCAACGACAGCAAGGGCTTCGGCTTTATCACGCCTGACGCAGGCGGTGACGACCTCTTCGCCCACTTTTCGGAAATTCGTAGCGACGGCTTCAAGACGCTCGCCGAAAACCAAAAGGTTAGCTTCGAAACCAAGCAAGGCCCGAAGGGTCTGCAAGCTTCGAACATTACCCCGCTGTAATTGGTGGTGTAAGTGATTAATCGCGTAGATTGGCTTGAGCCAATTTACGCGAGTAGTAAATGTTTTCGCGGAGCTTCGGTTCCCGGTTGTGGTAGTCGCTTTTGTTGAACGACGCCGCTACCACCAGCATTGCACCTGTCTGCCTCTGCTTGCATCTGTTTGCACTTCCACTTTAGTCCGCTGTTCGCTTTAGTCCCTCTGCAATCTCCTGCAACTTCGCTGCCACACGTCGCGATTCAAAACGAACGCTAATTGTTCGTTGGCGCGCTTGTGATTTCGGCTGCTTTCTGCTGTTTTTCTGCTGCTTCCTCTGCGAATTGTTAAGGCCTTGTGCCTGTTATCACGCGTCCTGACAATCAATGTTTGTCGGACCTGCGTTTGTTCGTGTGTATCACTAATGCATAATTCTAATATTTATTTGTACAACGGTTATAAAGTCGTTCCTTCAGCGCATCGTTTGCCTGATGGATCATTTGCGTCGAACCTTTTGCTCGAGCGCCATAGCGGCAGCGAGAAGGGCAACAGTTACCAGTTCCACGTTCTCGACTATTTCAAGAACGAGGCGCAAGCGCTCGGTCACTCGCGCAAGTGGGCACGGGAATGGGTCGACACCCGCGGCTGATTGTCCGCAGTGGGGTTCGTGGCGGGTCATTAGTTCATCCATCGAAATGGCCTGCTGTTAAGAACATGCCCCAGACATCCGTTTTCTCAAGTTCGATCTAGTCGGCTTGCTCTTGTAGTCCCCTGGCACGCGCAACAAGCGCATGTGTCCCGTCGGCGCACCTTCAGGTGCGCCGTTCTCGTTTCAGCTCATCGAATAAGCGTTTGCTCTATGGGGATGCCGTTGCACTTGTCCTGCATTGGCCCGTAGAACCAATCTAAAAATACTTGGAAAAACTTTACATCTTTACCCTTAAGTAACCTTCCGGCACGGTCGTTAACCCGGTTGCCTATGTCGACAAATGTGTGACGGAGCATCAGAAAAAGCTTAACGCGTTCGAGGGGTGAGAGCCTCGCCGTCAACGAAAACTTTGCGACAGGCACGGCGCGCGGCCGCACGGATCGACGTGCCCGCGCTGCACTCATACCGCTGCCGGCGCTTGGGGGGCCAAGGACGGCAGCGGCTATTCAGCCGTCAGAAGCCCGTCCGGGCAGGAGTCACCACGTGAACCTCAAACACATGACCATCAAGAGCAAGCTCATTGCTGGCTTCGGTGTGCTCTCAGCCATCGTGCTCGGTGTGTCAGCGATGTCGCTGCACGCGCTGAGCAGTTCGACCGATGGTTTTTCAAACTACGTCCATGGCCCAGGGGCGCGGGCCGACATGGCAGCACAGGTTCGCACTGCAGTGGACCGACGTGCCATTGCGGCTCGTAATCTTGTCCTGGTGACGAAACCGTCGGACCTGGAAATCGAGAAGGCCGATGTCACGCGTGCGTCGGAAGACGTGCAGGCGAAGCTGAAACTGCTGAAAACCATGGTCGCGAGCGGACCCAGTAGCAGCGACACCGCACGCGGTCTGGTGGGTGAAATCGATCGCGTGGAGACGCTGTACAGGCCGGTTGCCAACGACATCGTGGCGCTCGCGCTGGCCGGCAAGCACGATGAGGCGATCGTCAAAATGGATGACGAATGCCGGCCGCTGCTGGCCGCGCTCGTGAAGGCGACTGACGCGTACGCCGATTTCACGCGCAATCGCCAGGACCAGTTGGTGCGCGACGCTGAAGATCAGTATGAAATGCAGCGCAACCTGCTGGTCGCCATTTGCGTGGCCGCGATCGCCATGGCATTGGCGGCGGGCATGTTTATCACGCGTTCGATCACGCTGCCGATCCGGCGTGCAGTGGATGTCGCAAGCACTGTGGCACGCGGCGATCTTCGTAGCCGAATTGTGGTGACGCAGAACGATGAGACCGGCCAGTTGCTGGGTGCGCTCGCCGACATGAACATGCGGCTGATCGAAACCGTGAGTCGTGTGCGTGAGAGCAGTGGCAGCATCGCGAGTGCGTCGTCGGAGATTGCATCGGGTAACACTGATCTCAGCCAGCGCACGGAGGAACAGGCAGCGTCGCTGGAGGAAACGGCGGCGAGCATGGAAGAGCTGACATCGACGGTCAAGCAGAATACCGAAAACGCGCAGCAGGCCAGCGCGCTGGCGACGAGCGCTTCGGATGTTGCCCAGCGCGGCAACAAGGTGGTCGGACAGGTGGTCGATACCATGCACGGCATCAGCGAAAGCTCGGCGAAGATTGCGGAGATCACGGGGATTATCGAAGGGATTGCGTTCCAGACCAACATCCTGGCGTTGAACGCGGCGGTTGAAGCAGCGCGGGCCGGGGAACAGGGCCGCGGTTTCGCGGTGGTCGCGAGCGAAGTGCGCAGTCTTGCGCAACGGTCGTCGAGTGCGGCCAAGGAGATCAAGGACCTGATTGCGAACTCGGTGCTGCAGGTCCAGAACGGTTCGGCGCTTGCCAGCCAGGCTGGCGCGACGATGTCTGAGGTGACCCAGGCGGTCGCGCGCGTGACGGACATCATGGAAGAGATTGCGGCGGCATCGATTGAACAGGGTCGCGGCATAGAACAGGTGAACCAGGCCATCACGCAGATGGACGAAGTCACGCAGCAGAACGCAGCGCTGGTGGAAGAAGCGGCGGCGGCATCCCAGTCGCTGCAGGATCAGGGCCGGCAGTTGACGGAGGCCGTGGCGTTCTTCCAGATGGAGGGTGCGACGCTTGCGTCAGGTCCAGCGGTTAAGCCGACCGCTAGGTTGGCCGCTAAGTTGGCCGTTGAGCCGACCGCCAGGCCGGCTGTTCGTGCTGCGGTTTCACCGGTTGCCAGACGAGCCGTTGAGCGTTCGCCTACCGCGCTGGTTGCGCCGCTGAAAACAGCTAGTGCAGACGAGGAGGGCTGGAGCACGTTTTGACGCACTGCGTTAATGTCCGGCAGCTGAGCGAAGCAGCGCGATCGCGGTCGCGCTGTACTCTATATATCGATGCGCTGGCCTTTAACGTCAGCTTTTTGGTGCGTTCAGGCGGCGTTGACAGACAACCTGATAGCGGTCGGCAGTGCGGTGTTGGTCGTCATTGCATTTGCTTTTTTTGCCTTTGGGTGCCGCCTGCGTGAATGGCGTCGACGTCGGCATCGGCGCGGTTTCAGCGTGGCTTCAGTATGGGCGCCGCTGCGGTATCGAGAAGTAGGTCGTCAGCATCTCGGCCAGGCGCCAGGTGGCGCAGGGCCGGCGGCAGTGTGCGTCGAAGCCTGCATCTTTCAGGGTTTCGATAGGATCGGCCGGCCAGATGTTGCTGATCGCGACCAGCAGCCGGCCGGTGATGTCCGCGTCGGGTCGCAGCGCGCTGATGAAGGCATAACCGGATTCACTGTCGAGCCGGGTGTCCAGTATCAGTGCCTGGGGCTTCCAGTTCTGCAGCAGCGAACGCGCCGATTTCAGGCTCTGCGTGTGCATGACCTGCAACCCGGTCAGCCGCAGCAGCGCGGCCAGCGATTCCCCGATCAGTTTGTCCTGGTGAGCGATCAGTACTCGCGGCGAGCCAATCGGCATGCGCGCCTGTTTGCCGCTCCACAACGCAAAATGTCTCTCTTCATCCGTGCCTGAACGACTGCTCATGGTGTCCTCCTCCTGGTTTTATGTGACTGGGCGGGGCGCCGGAGCCGTATGACCTCCATTGACGGCAACTTCGAGTCCGGCGTTGGAAGTGCTGCGGAACCGATGACGCAGTGTCGCGTTTAAGCATTTGCCGCAAAACCCGGTCGAGGAGGGGAACCGCGCGGCTTTTTCGGGGGGACCGGAGACCCTCCTTCGTATCCCTGCGAAAGAGGGGGTGGCGACGCCCCGACATGCCGTTACCATCAGGGCGTGATTTACGGGAATGGCAATGGAAAACGGTAATTTCAAGACGGTGCTGCTGGTCGAGGATGAGGGGCTCACTAGAAGCGCCATGAAAAGTCTGATCCTGGCCAATGAGCCGTTGCTCGATATCGACGAGGCTGACGGCTTCGAACAGGCCACGGAGAAGCTGTCCGCGCGCTCGTACGATCTCGTTTTCCTCGACTATCAATTACGGGGCAATTCCACGGGACTCGATCTGCTGAACTGGATCGGGGTGCAGGAGCGCGAGGTACAGACCATCATGCTGTCCGCACAAGACGACCGCGATACGGTGCTGGAATGCATCAGGAGCGGCGCATGCGGCTTTATTTCGAAGGCGAGTGAGCAAGGGGCGGGCGTGTTCCGCGAGGCCCTCAAGACGATTCTGAGCGGTCGCGTGTATTTGCCCAATAGCGTGCTGGGAAAGGGCGGTCACAGCCCCAAGCCGGTGTCCACGCATTCCGGCGTGACGGTGGAATCGCTGAACCTGCCGCCACGCCTGACCGAGACGCTGCGCTATTTATTGCAGGGTTTGTCGAACAAGGCGATCGCGAGAAAAATGAATATTAGCGAGAACACCGCCAAGGAGTATTCAAGCGATCTCCTCGCCCGGTTTCATGTGACCCGGCGGACGTTCCTGATCGTGGAAATGGCGCGGCGGGGGATTGAGATGCCGATGGGCAACGCGGTGGCTGCGGGCGCGTCCCGGTAGGGGCCGGGCGGTTGGACCTGAGAGATTTATAAAATAAGAAGTGTGGGTGAGGCTTTGTCTGCGTTTGCGCCTCTACAATGCCGCCGAGGTCTTGCCGTCGCGGCAGGACATGGGCAATGCCAGGATTCCACATGCGTGTAGTGAAAAAAAAGACCGGCAACAGCAACGCACCGCTTGTTGCCGACGGGGAAACCGGATCCATCGCCGAGATGCCTGCGCGATTCGCCGCGTACGACCTCAATCACCTGGTGGCTGGCATTACCCGGGACAACATGCATGCCGAGGTCGGCTTCGGCCCGGCGGTTGGCGCTGAAGCGTTCTGAAGTGGCCTCTTGCGGACGACATGTGCTCAAGGTTGACGACCGATCGCCCTCCGGGCGGTCGATTTCCGGCTCGTCAGCAAGCGCCTGCGGCATCGCCCACCGAACGTCCCGCTATCAGCGACGCAATCTGCCGGCGCAATTCCGTCGGGCTAACAGGCTTGCTCAACACGTCGTGGTCGCATGCGAGCGGCACGATGGTCGCGGCCGGTTCGCCCGTGACGACCAGGCACGGGCAGCGCCGCCCGATTTTCGCCGCACCCAGCATTGCCACGTCGCGCGCTGTTTTTGAATCGCGCAAACGGAAGTCCGTGATGATGAGATCCGGATAACGTTCAATGGTGTTCAACGTCTCCTCGAACTCCTCGAAGCTGCTCGCGGAGTCGAACAGCATGCCCCATTGCACGAGGAGCGCTTCCGTTGATGCCCGCACGAGGCTGTCGTCCTCCACCAGCAACGCATAAAGTCCGTCCAGCGGCACGGTCTGCAAATCGGCGGTCTCGCCGCGTGCCCGCGGTGCGGCTTCGCCGAGAGGCGAACCACAAATGGGCATTTCGAGCGAGAAGCGTGAACCGCGTCCTTCGGTCGATTTCAACTCGATCCGATGCTCCTCCAAGATGGACACCACAGCGTTCACGATCGACAGACCGAGGCCGAGACCCCTATCGCTGTCCCGCTCGGTGTTGCCGACCTGGAAGAACGGCTGGAAGATCGAATCCCAGTGTTCCGATGCGATGCCAATGCCGTTGTCCACCACGTCAATGCGTGTTCGCGTGGCAGAACGCACCACGCCCACAATCACCACGGGCTCGGCTTTCTTGCTGGCATCGGCGTAACGAATGCCGTTCGACACCAGGTTCACGATGGCCCGCCCAAGCCAATGCGCATCGCTGCGCACATACACGGGCGCCTCTGGCATGCGCAGCCGCAGCTCCACCCCGTGCATAGCCGCGAGCGGGCGCAGCTGTTCGGCCGCTTCCAGCACCGCGATCTTGAGGTCGAACACGTGATAGCGCGGCACGACCCGGCCGGACTCGAGCCGGGACAGATCGAGCACTGCGTTCAGGAAGCGCGCAAGGATCACCGACGAACGGCCGGATTCATCGATCAGCCGGGCGGCTTCGGTTACATCGTCGTGATGCAGTGCTTCGGCGGCAGCTTGCAGGAAGAGATTGAGCGCGTGCATGGGCTGCCGCAAATCGTGCGTGGCAGCGGCGAGGAAATTCGACTTCTCCTTGCTTGCGGTTTCCGCTGCGAGCATCTGCTGCTCTTTGAGCGCGAGCAGTGCGTTGGTCTTCGTGTCCTGATCCTTCTTCGACGCGAGCAGGTCCAGGTTCTTTCGTTCCAGTTGAACGTTTGCGGTAAGGAGCTCGTTATTAAGCACACCGAGAGCACGTTCTGCCGCGAAGCGCTCACGCGATACCCGCTCCGCGTGCACGCACACGCCATGACCAATCACGACGACGTTGAAGAGATAGAACAGGCCCATGTAGAAGTCTTCGGGCGAGAGAATCCTGATGGTGAGCTGCAGCAGGATCACGGATGAAAACGTGACCACGGCAGCCGTCAGCGCCACTCTCGACTTCAAATAGAAGAAGCCGAACTGGAAGAAAAACACAAGGTAGAGGCCAACGAAATACCATGTGTAGTTGAACGGCCCCGGTGACAAGGCCACCAGTAGAAGCAGCAGCAAATTGCAGCCGTAGACGCCGCTGAGGATCACGCGTTGGGACGTGGCATGCGTCGCAAACGAGGCTCTCAAGGTCAGGCTGCCGACAAACACAAGCAACACGATGCCGGCCAGCCGCAGCGCCATGATCTGCATGAATACGGGTGCAAGCACCGCGCTTTCGCGCCCGAAGTTGAAGTCGTACCAGAGAAAGCAGACCCATACGCTCAGCGCGAGAAGCGCCGATGCGCGGCGAAACGCGCAGAACCGGCGGCTATGATCTTCGAGGAACTGGGCTTCAAAGGCAGCATCGGGAAAGGGCTTTGGAATCGAGAGATTGCGGACGAGGCTTAAGCCCGCATCGCGCGCGGACGAGGAAAAGAGCCGCGACGGTTTGGCCGCGGCAATGTCAGCAACATGCTCGGGAACGTCCATGATTCGCTCACTCGAAAAAGGGCGTGATCGATTACTTTAGCCGACCACGCGCCTGAAGCAAATATCGTTTTTTACAAAGCATCCAAAGTGCTTACCGTCCATGACTGCATGTCATGGGCTTGATGACCAGCGCGCGCTCGCTAACCGCAAACTCTCACGCTACGCTCGCTTTCACGTTTACAGGATCGATATTCTTTCAGCGCTTATTCGTCTGATTTTTAAAAAGGTGCCGCTATGTCACGTATTTTCATTACAGGCTCCGCCGATGGACTCGGTCAAATGGCCGCTCGTCTGCTTGTTGCGCAGGGGCATCAGGTGGTGCTGCATGCCCGCCATGCCGAGCGCGCGCACGAAGCGATGCGAGGCGTATTGGGCGCAGAAGCTGCCGTGTCCGGCGATTTGTCGAGTATCGAAGAGACTGCCCGCGTGGCCCAACAAGTTAACCGGCTGGGACACTTTGATGCCGTGATCCATAACGCCGCCGTTGGGTATCGTGAGCCGCGTCGCGTTGAGACTGTTGACGGCTTGCCGCACGTGTTCGCGATCAACACGCTTGCGCCGTACATCCTGACCGCTTTGATCGATAAGCCACAGCGCCTGGTTTATCTCAGTTCGGGGCTGCATGAAAGCGGCGATACGAGTCTCGACGATCTGCTTTGGGAAAAGCGCTCCTGGCAGGGCGCAAGCGCCTATTCCGATTCCAAATTGCACGACATTCTGCTCGCGTTCGGCGTGGCACGGCGTTGGCCCGGCGTGTTGTCCAATGCCGTGCATCCCGGCTGGGTGCCGACCAAAATGGGCGGCTCGGGCGCGCCGGATGACCTGAAGGCAGCGCCGCAAACACAGGCTTGGCTCGCCGTCAGCGACGATCCTGCCGCAAGGGTGACCGGCGAATATTTCTTCCATATGAAACGGCGCGAGCCGAGCGCCGCCGCTCGCGATGCAGGCTTGCAGGATCGGCTGATCGAGGCTTGTGAGCGCTTGTCGGGGATTCGGCTGCCGGAGTGAGGGAGCGGGAGCGGGGGCGAGAAGTTGTACGGCCCGGCGCAAATCCGTGAATGCGTCGGGCGCTATTTGTTGTCGCTTATGGGGCGTATTCGGACGCCAGGAACGCGTCTGCATGACGAGCCCCTACGGATCCTTTAGATCAACTCGGAAATCTCGATCAGGTTCAGATCGGGATCGCGGACGTAGACCGAGCGAATTTTCTGCGTGGCTCCAGTGCGCTCGACCGGCCCTTCAATGATCGGCCACTCGTGCTGCTTCAAGTGCGCGATCACGTCGTCCAGCGGCACGGCCGCGATGAAGCACAGGTCCAGCGCGCCCGGCGCCGGCACATGCGCCTTCGGCTCGAACTCCTTGCCGCGCACATGCACGTTGATTTTCTGGTTGCCGAACTTGAACGCAGTCCTTCCCGCACCAAAGGTTTCGAGCTTCATCTGCAGGACTTCGATGTAAAAATGGCGCGCCGCCGCTTCATCGACGCAAGTGAGAACGAGGTGATCCAGGTGATCGATGATGGCCATGTCAGGCTCCTTACTTGGCAACTGCCTGTTGTGCGGGGACGCTACCTGCGTCTATTGGCGGCGCGTCATGCAGGTCGAGCCGGCGGCCGGCCTTGAGGATCTGGCTCGGCACGTCGTGACCTATCAGGCGCGGCAGCAACGCCGCTGCGTTGAGCGCCGCGTTGAGGTCGACGCCGGTGTCGTAGCCGTCCAGTTCCAGCATATGCACCAGTTCTTCCGTGCACACGTTGCCGGTTGCACCGGGTGCATAGGGACACCCTCCAATGCCGCCAAGCGATGCATCGAAACGATCGATGCCTGCATCCAGCGCCGTCAGCGTGTTGGCCAGAGCCATGCCGCGCGTGTTGTGGAAGTGCAGCGTGAGTTCGAGTGCGGGGAATGCCGCGCGCACGCGTTCGCAAAGTGCCTTCACCTGTGAGGGGAACGCCATGCCGGTGGTGTCGCAGAGCGTCACGCCGTGCACGCCGAGACTGGCGAAACGCTCGGTCCAGCGCAGCACTTCTTCCACCGCGACGTCGCCCTCCATGGGGCAACCCATCGACGTGGACAACGACACGTTGATGGCTACTGGCGTTGTCTTCACCACGCCGATCACTTCGCTTAATTGTGCGAACGACTGTTCGCGGCTCATGCGCAGGTTCGCGCGGTTGTGGGTCTCGCTCACCGACATCACGAGGTTGACTTCATCGACACCGCACGACAACGCGCGTTCCGCTCCACGCACGTTCGGCACGAGCGCGGTGTAGACCACGCCTTCGCGCCGCGCGATGCCATGCATGACGGCTTCGGCGTCGCGCAGCGCGGGAATGGCTTTCGGCGATGTAAACGACGTCACTTCTATCTTCGCGAATCCGCAGGCGCTCAGGGCATCGATCAAGGTAATTTTCGCGTCGGTATCGACGAATTGTTTTTCGTTCTGAAAGCCGTCGCGGGTCGCGACTTCCTGGATATACAGGCGTTTCATGGGGCTCCTCATGTCGGATAGTGACGCGTTATAAAGACATGATGAACCTGCGTCGGTGGCCTGAAAATCGGTGGATTTTCCACGACCGTTTCCAAATTGGAAAGGCTCGCGCCAAGGATCGCCCGAGCGCCTTCGCACGCCAAATGCTTCGTCATGGCACAGTTTTGGTTAAACATTACTCTCCAGCAGGAGCTTTTTTCCATGTCCGATTTCATTCTCGACAATCCGTTTCTCGAATTCCTCGATGCACGCCTGGTTGCGTGGAAGAGTGGTTACGCGGAGTTCCGCATGCCGATCCAAGCCCGTAACCTGAACCGCCAAGGCGTGTTGCAAGGCGGCGCGGTAGCGACCTTACTCGATGCCGCATGCGGTTACGCAGGTCTCTATGCAGCTGACGGCGAACCGGCCATTCACGGTTTCACGCTTTCTCTGACGGTCAATTATCTCGACACCGGGTTGGGTGAGAGTGTGACGGCAAAAGGTTTTATCGAGCGGCAGGGGCGCAGTATCTTTTTCTCGCGTGGCGAAGCGTGGGTCGATGACAAGCTTCTGATTGCCAGCGCACAAGGGACATTCAAATATGCTGGTTCGCACGGGAAGAAGTGATTGTTTTTGAGCGGCGGGCAGTGAAAAGCATAGGGTGCTTTGACTGAGGCTCGAGCCCTCAATGGTATGCGAGTTCTGTTGCACGCAGATTTTGCAAGTGGTAGGCCGTGTCCCCATTCGTTAGGAGCGCTGCGTTCGCATCGGCTGCACGGCATCGGCTACACGACTCGCTGGCGGGACCGATGTCGCTTTGATCCTATCACCATGACGTGATCGTTCTAGGAGCGGGGTTTATGGTCGCATCTACTCAAAGGGACCCATCCAGCGCGTTTCCGGTGTGCCGGCTCGCTAAAAAAATATCCTGAACGCCGTTCCTTTTCCCGGGAGTCATCGAATGTCGAGAACGTTGGAAGCATCGCCCCCTGAAGTCGATCTGAAAACGCTGCGTAAGGTGATTCTGGCGGCATCGATCGGCAACTTCGTCGAATGGTTCGACTTTGCCGCATATGGTTTTCTCGCGACTATTCTCACGCGCGAGTTCTTCCCGAGTGGCGATCCGGCGGTCGGACTGCTCAAGACCTTCGCCGTTTTCGCCGTGGCGTTTGCATTCCGGCCGCTGGGCGGCATTGTGTTCGGCGTGATTGGTGACCGCATTGGCCGCAAGCGCACGCTTGCGTTGACGATCCTGATGATGGCCGGGGCGACCACGCTGATCGGTTTGTTACCGACGTATGCCGCAGTCGGCGCGTTCGCGCCATTCCTGCTGACGGTCATCCGCTGCGTGCAGGGTTTCTCCGCCGGCGGCGAATATGCCGGCGCTTGCGCTTACGTGATGGAGCACGCGCCGCAGCATAAGCGGGCGCGTTACGGCAGCTTCGTGCCGGTATCGACGTTCTCGTCTTTCGCGGTGGCTGCGATCGTTGCCTATGCACTCGACGCGTCGCTTTCCGCCGATGCCATGAGCGCCTGGGGCTGGCGCGTCCCGTTCCTGGCCGCCGCGCCCATTGGCCTGATTGGGCTGTACTTGCGCATGAACCTTAACGAAACCCCGGCTTTCCGCGCGCTTGAGGGCGAGCATGACGTGGCGCATGCGCCGCTGCGCGACACGTTGCGCACGCAGGCGGGGGGCATTTTGAAACTGGGGGCGTTCATTTCGGTGACGGCGTTGTCGTTCTACATGTTCACTACTTATTTCGCGACTTATTTGCAAGTAGCGGGTGGGTTGAATCGCGCAACGTCGCTGCTGATCACGGTGATCGCGTTGTTTTTCGCGGCGGCGCTGTGCCCGCTGGCTGGCCTTTATTCGGACTGGGTCGGCCGCCGGAAGACTGTGTTGACGACGTGCGTGATCCTGATCGCGACCGTCTATCCGTCGTTCTCGCTGGCGGGGTCGGGGCACTTTTTGCTGTCGGTGATTGGCGTGGGCATGCTGGCGATTGGGGCGGTGTTGTCGGGCGTGGTCACGGCGCCGTTGTTGTCGGAGGTGTTTCCGACGCGCACGCGTTATACAGCTTCCGCCATTACCTACAACTTGGCCTACACGGTTTTCGGCGGTACGGCGCCGCTTGTTGCCACGTGGCTGATCACGACGACGGGCAACAATATGTCGCCGGCGTTGTATTTGATTGTGATCTCGGTGATGGGATTGATTGGTGGATTGATGTTGCCGGAAACGTCGAAGGTCTCGCTGCATGGGGCGGGTGGCGCACAGCCTGATGCTGCCGCCGATGTTGCTTTCACTGCCGCTAATTAGGCAATCCACGAAGAACCGAAGCGACAAGTGGGCGTGATGCCGTACCGGTTCCTCGACATCTGGTGCTTGCCCGAGAGCGTTAGGGGCGAAGCGTGTTCGTGTAAGGATTCGCGAGAAGGAGGGTTTCACACATTGGTGGCTCTAGCGAGCACCGTGCTTTTGGGGCACCTATGAATGGGAACTGCACGCTGTGGACACTTAGGGTAGCGTGGTTTGAAAGCGTTTTCTTTGCTTCGTTTCTTTGTCGCTTTGGACAAAGAAATGACGCGCTGCCACGCGCAGTGGCTAAAAGTGATAAAGAAATCAGCTAACCTAAGCAGACCGCTAAGGCTGAAAGCAGCAACCCGACATGGACTCAGACCGCTAACCCTGGAACCTGGCAACCCGGCATCAACCCGACCGCAAACGCCAAAACCGCCAAAGCTCCAAAAAAAACCGTCCACCGGCGCGAGCGAACCAGTCACTGCCCGATGTGCCTCGACCCCGCGATCACCCGATCCACGAATCGCAATTTTTCGACAACGGGCGGTGCGAGGGCGAACGGATAAGCGTCCGGCATGCCCAGACTACGATTCAGGCTGTTCAACGCGTAGGTGAGGGGAAACCACTGTTTCATCAGATGATCGAAGGTAGCTTCGCCAGGCGGTGGCTTAGCCTCCAAGGTAGGGTCCAGCGAGTTCCCCGGCATGAGCGCGACGCCGCACGCCATGGCGGTATCGACGGTGTCCACAATGTGCAGGTAGTGCGCCCAGGTTTCCGCCCAATCCTCCCACGGATGCGTGGTCGCGTACGCACTGACAAACGATTTGCCCCAGTCCGGCGGCGCTCCGTCCTTGTAGTGCTTTGCCAGCGCTTCGCGATAATTCGCCCGCTCGTCGCCGAATAGCTTACGAAATCCCCTAATCCACGGCGTATCGGCGACCAGCCGATCGAAATAGTAGTGACCAATCTCGTGCCGGAAATGGCCCAGCAAAGTCCGGTAGGGCTCGCCCATCGAAAGCCGGACGCGTTCCCGTTGCGCGTCATCGGCTTCCGCGATGTTCATGGTGATCAGGCCCTTGTTGTGACCGGTCAGCACTCTTTTACCGCGTTTGTCTTCCAGGAATCTGAACTGCAGCCCGGTTTTCGGATTCTCCCGACGTGACTCCACGCGCAGTCCCAGCGCACCGAGCGTGTAGAGCAGGCGGCGTTTGGCCGCTTCCAGCCTGAACCAGTAGTAGCGGCGGTTCGGCACGCCAAGGTTGGGAATAGTGTGCGTCAGGCGGCAGGCGTGGCACAGCGGGTCTGGGGACTCGGCCGGAACCATCCAGTTGCAGACTTTTTCGACTTCGTAGTTATGACAGCGCCTGTACAGCGTATCCCGGTGTTCAGGGTGCCGGCTGCGCCACAGGCTCTCGCCTGCGTCTTCGAAAGCGCTGATTTCAGCAATTTCCGGGATAAAACCAAGCAGCGATTCGCAGCGTTCGCAGCGAAAATTCTCGAAGAAAACCAGCTGATTGCAATGATTGCAATGGAACGTTTTCATAGGCCGCGGGTATCGAAGTACATGGCGCATGTTCCCCTAATATGGGCGTGCGCGCAGGAAGTTCTTCGAAGCAACCTGCATGCCGCCGGGAAAAATGATTCCAGGGGCGGCTTCAGACCTAGCTTACGCGTTCTGTCAGATACGCGGTCACGACGGTTTTGTATTTATCGACGCAGGCTTCCAAACGGGCGTCGACATAACCAGTCACAACGCGATCAAGCCAATTTATTAGTCAGGATGACGATCTAACTCATCAGCCGACAAACACGTCCACCCGCTTTACTGGCTCGGCGCACCCGCACTTGCTCCCACCGGCGCAGCAGCTGCCTTGGCCGGGTCCTGGTTCGGGTCCATCTCCCATCCACCGCCTAGCGCCAGGAACAAGTTGACCTGATCGAGCGCGACCTGACCTCTCGCCGCAGCCAACTGCGAATTCGTCGATGTCAGGGTCCGCGTTGCATCCAGATCGGCGATAAACGATTCCCGCCCAGCGAGAAAGAATCGATGGGTCTGATCGGCGGATTCAGCCGCTGATTTCTGTGCGGCCGTCAATGCATCGGCGCGGGTGTAATCGGCGGCATACGTGGCGAGGCTGGATTGCGTTTCCCGCAGCGCCTTCAACACGACGCCATCGAACTGGGCAAGTGCGGCATCGGCACCGTATTGCGCGGCTTGAATCCGCCCGCGCTGACCGTTCACGGGGAAGCTCCAGCTAATCAGAGGACCGAAGCCCCATCGTGCGGTCGGTTGTGTGCCGAGATCCTCAAGCACCCCCGTGAGCCCCGCCGATGCCCCGAGGGTCACCGTTGGAAACAGCGCACCCGTGGCTACGCCGATCCTCGCTGTCGAGCCAGCGAGCTTGCGTTCCGCCTCGCGTACGTCTGGGCGCCGGCGCAGCAGCGCGGCGCCATCGCCGACGGGCAGCGGCTGCGCGATCACCGGTGTCTTGTTGCAGGCAAACACGCCCTTGGGCAGATCGGCGGGCGCACGCACCAGCAGCGTGGCGAGCTGATATTGAGCGATCCGCCGGCGTGCCGTGTAGACCGGAATATTTGCCGAGAGCGTTTCCACTTGCGTCTGGCCGCTCGTGACATCGGGCGCATTGCCGCGACCCGCCTGCTGCAATCGTCGCGATACGGACACCCGCTGGCGCTGCAAGTCGAGCGAGCGCTGCGCGATGCCAAGCTCTTCCGCCGCCGAGCAATTCTGCACGTAAGCGCGCACTACGTCGGCTACCACCGTAATGCGGGCGAGATCGGCTGCTGCCTGGGTTGCATCGCTATCGGCGCGCGCGGCTTCCACGCCCCGGCGAAGCGTGCCGAACAGATCGAGCTCATAAGAAATGTTGATGCCGATATCACCTTCATTCGCGACGGGAATCTTCTCCGTGAGCAGGTATTGCTCCGCCGATTCCTGCGCGCGTTTGAACGCCCCCGACGTACCTCCCGAAAAACCGCCTTGCGCCTGTGCCACGGTGAGCGCGGCGCGCGAGCGGCCGAGATTGGCGGCGGCGACGCGCAGATCCGTGTTCGATGCCATGGCTTGCTGGACCAGATCGTCGAGGACGGGGTCATCGTAGAGACGCCACCAGTGCGCCGGTACGGGGCCGGCGGATATCGTCGACTGACCATTCGCGCCGTCGAGCGGGGCGTTGGCGAATGGTGCATTGACGACGGCGTCTTTCGGCACCGAGTAGTCGGGACCAACCGTAAAACACGCGGCAAGCGCGAGCACGAACGGCGTCAGGACGAGAGCGCGCGGCATCTTCATTGACTCGCACCCGGCGCGGAGGCGGTCGCAGTGCCGCTAACCGGTGCGGCACTCACGGGAGCAGCAGCGGAAGCGCCTGAAGCACCCGAAGCAGCAATGACGCCGCTCGCGCCACCTGTACCGATCACCGTGTTCGATTTGGCGAGCGGCGCAATATCACGCACTGACACCGTCGCCGTGCGCCCCGCGATCATGCGGAAATCTGCCGGCACTTCATCCAGCGCGATTCGCACCGGGATCCGTTGCGCCAGCCGCACCCAGCTAAACGCGGGATTCACGTTCGGCAGCAGATTCGAGCCCTGCGTGCGGTCGCGATCCTCGATCCCCGCCACAATGCTCTGCACGTGCCCGCGCAATATTTTTGTCTCGCCCATCACCTTGATATCCACCGGTTGCCCAATGTCGATCCCGTGGAGCTTCGTCTCTTCGAAATAACCATCGACACGGAACGAATGCAGGTCCACCACCGACAACACCGAGCGTCCCGCCGTCACATATTCGCCCGTACGCGGCGCGCGATCGTTGAGATAACCATCGACGGGACTCACGACTGTCGTGCGCTGCAAATTGAGCCGCGCGGTATCAATAGCGACATCCGCATCCGCGAGCGCCGCTTCCGCCGTTTGCACGCGCGAATGGCTTTCCTCCGTCACTTCACGCGCGACGAGGTCGCCGAGCGTGCGGTTGCGGGCGTCCTCGCGGCGGGCCTGATCGAGCGTTGCGCGGCGCTGCAGGGCCGTTGCCTGCGCCTGACGCAGCGCGAGTTCATAGCGCGCCTGATCGATGACAAACAGAACCTGACCGGCGTTCACCGGCTGGTTGTCGACCACGTTCACGCTCACGATCAGGCCTCCCACGTCAGGCGCCACTTGCACGACATCGGCGCGCACATGGCCGTCGCGGGTCCAGGGCGCGAACATGTAGTAGTCGACCAGCCGCCACAACACGAACGCGGCGATTGCCACGACGACGAGCGTAAAGAGGATCTGTCCAACGGAGAACCAGGTTTTTTTCACGGTAATAGCCGATGCGAAACAATGACCACGATGCCGAGCACGATCACGTAGATCGCGAGATCGAAAATGGAGCGATGCCAGACGAAACGGTACAGGCCGACGCGTGCGAATACCCGCGTGACGACCAGGCAGAGCAAGTACGAAACCAGCATCAGCACCAGCACGGCGGGCAGGAACACGCCGTAGATATCGATTTCACCGATCATCGCGGGGTGCTTTGGAAAAAGGAATGGAAGGAGCGGCGTGTCATGCAGCAGGCTCCGGCGGGGGCGGCAATGCGGACGCGAGCGTATCCGGAAACAACGACAAACGCATGCCTACCAGCGCATGCAGCGCGTCGCGAATCTGGCGGCCGGGAGCGGCCGGCGTCTGGCCCGGCTGCACTTCCACGGCGGCCGCTTCCGCTTCCACCGCGCCGCCGCGCCTCGTGATGCGTTCCAGCGCCAAATCGATAGCCGTCTCCAGGCTCGCCGGCACCGGCTGACGCGCGCCGCGCTCCACGCACTGCTGGAAATACGCGCGCACGCCTTCCAGAACGCGATCGACCGACGCGAGATCGGCGTCATGCAGACGTCGCCGCAGACGCCGAAGGTCGAGCGAGTTGAAGGCAATGCGAAGATCGCGAAAACTTTCGATGGACGGATGACGCTGGTCGTCGCTGGCGGCCAGACGCGGGATGACTTGCATGAGACGGTCGATCATGCGCGCGGTGTGGTTTTTCTGGTCATCGACGGGCCGGGTCGATGCGCTCAGCGCCACGTCGCGCCAGCCCGAGCGAATCAGCCTGGCCGCTGCCAGTTCGGAGCCGAACGGCCGCGTCACGCGGGTCCAGACGAACGCGAATAGCAAACCCGCCGGGCCGGCCAGATTGCTGTTCATGAAGGTCAGGAAGTTGGCGTCGTAGGTTCCCTGGATACTGATGAACGTGGCGGTATTCACCGCCGTCAGCATGGTCGCGAGGTTGAATTGCGGGCGCGGGATCAGCGTGCCGATCAGGATGAACGGAACCGCGAACATGATCACGAGCATGGGGAAGTCGTGCACCGTCGGCAGGATGACGAACAGATAGAGTCCGGCGAGCACCACGGCCAAGCAGGTGTAGATAAAGAACGAGAACACCTGGGGCGCGGGTTCATCGAGGGCGGCGAAGAAACAGCACGCAACCGCGGCCAGTGTGACGGCACCCGCACCGTCGTTCCACCCGGATGCAATCCAGAGGCTCGAAGCGATGAAAATGGCCAGCACGGCGGAACCCGCCGAAAACAGCAACATGCCGCGATCGAAGTATTGCTGCGTGCCGCCCAGCCGCCAGTGCCGGTAACGGGGCCGCCAACTGCCTTGTTCATTCGTGATGATCACGCGCAGCGCGCGGCAATCCTGCCAGACATCGACCAGTTGTTTCAAACGCCACAGCGTGTTCGACAGCAGCGCGCCTTCCCACGTCCGCAGCGTGTCCGCGTCGGGTTGCAGGCTCGCGATCCGGCTGCGCAGGGCGTCGGCCTTGGGGTCGTTATTGGCATGGCTGGATGACGCTGAATCGGTGCGCGCGGACAGCGGTTCGTCGAACCATGTGACGATGTCGGCGAGTAGCGGCTCGAGCCCCGGAGGCGGCGGTTTCTGGCCGTTGAACAACGCCGCCAGCGGGTCGCTGATCGCCGACATGATCGGCATCAGCAATTGCATCCGGCCACGCAGCGCCTGCGCCCGCGCGAGTATATCGGGCCGGGTGTGGTCGTAGGCAAGCTGGCTCAGCAGGAATTCGAGCGCGTTGACGGTGACCGCGAGCCGCTGCCGGCACGCCGAGATGGTCGTGCCGCCGACCCGCCCTGAGAGCGTTTCGCGGGCATAGAAAGCGGCGTCGCGGAACCACGCGTCGGTCCGCTCAATCAGCGTTGGCGCAAGGCGATTCGGCAGTATGGTGCCGCCGACCACGCTCGCACACACAATGCCGAGCAAGATCTCCTCGGTCCGGGATACAGCCAGGTCGAAGACGCCCGCGGGGTTCATCACGGAAGGCAGCGCGATCAGCGGCATGGTGTAGGCGGCCAGCATGAACACATAGCTGCGCGCGGTGCGGTCGGAGATGGCGAGAAGCAGCAGCGTACCCGTCCACAACGCGACCACGGCGCTGAACCAGTAGGGCGACTCTACGAATGGCGGCACGAACAGCACGGCGGCCGACGCGCCGATCATGGTGCCGAGCGCGCGATACAGCGCCTTGGAACGCGTCGCCCCCACGAACGGATTCGACACGATATAAACCGTCGCCATTGCCCAGTAAGGACGCGGCAGCTCCAGCTTGAGGCCTATATACAGCGCCAGCATGGAAGCCGCAAAGGTCTTGACCGAGAATATCCAGTCGCGCGAAGTGGGGTACGTCATGGTGCGCTAGACGCCTTCTTCCGTATTGGTGTCGGTCGGGCTGATTGTTGGGCTGATGCCAGGGCCTTGGTGTGACGCGGGTGTTGGAGCTTGCTGCGTTTGACTGGACGCGCCAAGTTTAAATGCAGCGAATACCCGCAGGGTCGCCTCCAGGTCTTCCCGGCTGACTTCATTCAGGACACCAGCGCGCAGTCCGATCAGTTCTTTCTCGATCTTGGCGGTCACCGACCGGCCTTCGTCGGTGAGCGAGATGATTTTCGCGCGGCGGTCGTCGGGATCTTCGTCGCGGCGCACCAGATTGGCCGCGCACAACTGATCGAGCAGACGCACGAGCGACGGGCCTTCGATTCCGGTCAACTCGGCCAACGCTACTTGTCGAACCGGCGCGTCAAGCCGCGCCGCGATCAGCAGCGGCGTCGCGCACGCTTCGGAGACGTTATAGGCTGCAATCACACCATGGCTGGTGCGCCGCCACTGGCGGGAGGCAATCACGAGCGCGCTGCTGACGGATTGACGAAGGACATCGATGCTTGGCATGGCGCGCATTGTATTTCGACGACAATTCGTTAGCAAGCTATTGAATTATTTTTTTGGGGCGAGATGATCCTGATGCGGGGTGAGGGCAGGTAAGAGGCCGGTTTAGCGCCTGTAGCCGCGCTTGAGCAGGAGTTGGCTTAGTACTGTGAACGCCATCGTGGGGAGTTCATCAAGCTTTCGCACAACGATGTTATGCGCATAAAACTTTTCTACGGCGTCGTCAAGAAGACCGATCCCAATCAGTTCTATCCCCGAACTCGTGATTTCGTCTATGCGTGCCCGCAGGTCCGTCCGCAATATCACGGGATGACCATCGCCTGTGGCGGGATAGCCGTCAGACAGAACCATCAGAATGCGCCGGCCGGCGCGAAGCGCCGCCAAACGCTCGGCGGCCCACGCCAAGGCTTCGCCGTCCGGATTTTCGTGACCGCAATCAATCGCGCTCAAACCTGCTGGATTGTTCGAGCCGAAGCGCTTGTATATCTGCAGGTCGAGCCGTTCGACGCGCCGGTTATAGCGGTTCAAATCCACGCCTTCGGCAAGCTTTTGCTCGTAAAGCGCCCGCATTTCCGGGGATTCGACCGAGCTGTAGCCAAGCACTTCGCACTTGAACGACAGCTGCATCAGCGCGTCGCAGAGCGCGGCGGCGCAGAGCCTGGCCAGAGCAATCTTTCCGCCGGCCATGGAGCCGCTGCGGTCGATCAGCAGCGTGACGGCGGCATCTCGTCCTTCGGTCGCGCGCTTGACGCGAAAGGGCGTCCGATACCCCGGCGACACAACCAGTTTCGCCAGCGCCGGCCGGTCGATTTCCCCGCGTTCCTGTTCGCGTTTCCAGTGCGTCTGTTCATCGGCTTTCAGCGCGCGTTCAAGGCGTGCGGTCAGCGGGGCGGTTTCCGCCCGTGCGAGCGCGCGCAGGTTGCGCCACGCAGCGGCGTCGCCGAGGCCGGTGAGGTCGGTGATGAGATCGAATTCGGTCGTGAGCGGAATGGACAGGCGAGGGCGGCCATCGATCATGTCGATATCGAACGTCATCGGCGGCGCCGGCGAGCGTGCTTCCGACGCCTCCGCGCTGGCGTCCGACGGTGCCTGGGCCATGCTGGCGGCGTCCGGCGATGCCGCGTCGGACATGTCCTGCGACGCCGCGTCCAGTGCGTCCGGATCGCCCGAAACCTGCTCTGCATCTAGCGCTTCGTCGGCGTCGGCGGAAAACATCATGGTGTTCACATCGCCAGCTGCCAGCGACCTGATCCGTGCCACAAGCGCTCGCGCTCCCGCCACGCTTTCAGCAGTCGAACGGCTGGCACGGGTGGTTTGCAGCAACTCACTCACCGCGCCGAGCGTGGCGATGAGGGTCGGAGTTCGTTCGGTTACGTCGGGCGCTTCGTCCCAGAGCGCGCGTTCGATGAACCAGATCAGCTTGTCGCGCCAAGCCAGGGTCGGCCAGCGTTCGTGCGTATTTCTCGCCGTTTGCTCACGCAGCTTCCCGACAAACCTGCGCGCGCCCGGATAGTCACTGAACAGCCGCTCACAGACGCGCCGGTCCTCGATTGCTTGTGCAATCCGCCGGGTCACGCCGGAATTGAGCGCGTTGATTTCACTGATGGTGGAGTACCTGGAACGCGCTACCAGCAAGTCGAGCTGGCCTGTGAGCGCGTCCAGATCGGCTGCGCCGGCAGCCTCCGGCAGCACGATCCGGTCGCGTTCTACGCGCGGCCCGGTTGTGTCGAACGATACCGTCACGCCGTATCGACCCGTCAGCACGCGCGCCGTCTTGCCTAGCATGGTTTGCATCGAGTCGGAATAGGTCAGGTCGGAGGCGGACACATTAGTTACCGGTAGTACTTAATAGTGTTGCGCTTCGGACCGGTTTCCACGTCGGCTGGTGTGAAAGCGGACCCGGCGCTCGGGGAATATCGCGCAACACTGGCTTGATTGCGCATAAACACATCGTTCATTCGTCGGAAGCGATGTGATGCCGGATGATGCTACGGATCAGCGCGGCGTCCTCGGCGCTTACTTTCGCGTAGATCGCCGGGCCGGCGGCACGTTCCGGGTCGCCGGAACGCAGCATCAGGTCAGCCCAGTCGAGCAGGCGGCGGGTCGAAAACGCGCTCGCCAGATCTTCGCGGGCAAACGCCGCGCGGCAATCGGCTGCAATGGCGGCGAGCGTTTGCGCCATCAGCCGCGTGATGCGGCTCCCAAGCGTGCGCATCAGCACTTCAGCCTCTTCCGCGGGCGACAGGTAATTCATCAGGTACACACGCCAGCGATCGAGAAACGCCTCGTTCATCAGATTGGCGCCCTGATACAGATGCCGATAAACGCTCATCGCGCCGACCGCGTTTGCGGTTGCGAACAACCGGAAGGACGGATGTGGGGGCACTAGTTCGTTGCCCTTTTCTTTCAGCAGCAAACGGCCGTGGGGTTCGAGCACGGCGGTGAGAACGGCGAGAATCGAGGGTTCGGCGAAGTCGATTTCATCGACGACAAGCCACAGGCCTTCGCGCATGGCCGTTGGCAGCACACCGTCCACCCAAAGCGTTTCACCGCCTTTCACGGTCCAGAAACCAACGAAATCACCAATGGTCGTCTGGCCGTTCATGTTCGCCCGCAGCACGCCGTGTTGCGAACGGGCCGCGACCTGCTCGATCAGGCTCGTTTTTCCCGCGCCGGTATGGCCGATCAGCAGCACGCGCCGGTTTTCCACGATGTCCTGGAGGATGTCGCTGAAACGTTCGGGGAAGAGATACGCAGGGTTCAGACGCGGCAGGAGCGGACCAGGCTTGCCGACAGGCATGTCGACCGGGCCGATCGTCATTGTTGCTTCGTTTGAATCCGGATTCGCGTCTTGCGGCGTTTGGCGCACGGCGTGTCGAAGTTCTTTCAGAAACCCGGTTCGTCCTTCCGCCGGCAGCGGTGCGAGCGCGGGATCGTTGGGTCGAAAAAATCCCTCCCGATGCCACTTTTGCAACTTCGACTTGAGGTTTTCCAGGTCGACGACCGTGTCGATGTTGGCCGGCCCGTCGCCGTATCCATGTTCAATTCGATACATCTGCGGCCGATCGGAGAGCGTCACTTGCCACCACTCGGCGCCCTGTCCGGTCGAACGCTCGTAGCGGCCAATATGAGGATCGTCTTGCAACTTCAGTTCGGGCGCGTTCATTGGCTTGCAGGAATTGGCAGGGTGGATGAGTGAGGCTGAATGTTTGAAACTTTACACGGTCGAGGGCACGACTCAGCGTGACGGACAAATTTTGGCGGCGGCGTAGAGGGATTTTTAGGGTCGGAATGGGCGATGGTTTAGCGCTAGATATTTGCGCCTTCAAATATTACAAATTAGGTTAAAAATAGCCGATAAGTAGATGATAATTAAAAGAAAATGTCATAAATCTTCGTAGCCTAAGAGTTTAGTTGTAAAAAGAACGGTAAGTTATTGTTTTTAAATAAAAAAATGTCTAAAAAAGCATCAATCTTAACGTACTACATCAAATAGTACCGATGTCGACTTGGACGGGCATCTCAACCCGATCGCATGCCGCGCGAAGTGCGTCCCAGGGCCGGTTCAAGGCCAACCTTGTCGCGCTGTTGGCAACGAAGCAAGCGTCACGTTGGTTGATCTTCTTGGCTCGTGACTGCGAGCGACGAGTCAAGATTCGAGATCCACTTCATCTTAATTCTTAACGAGAGAAATGTTGTGTAAGTATATGATTTGTTTAATAAAATAAATATAATGTGATTTAGAATGAGGTATCAACGATATATACTTGATTTTTAACGATTTTCACGAAATATCGAGGAAACCTCCGTCACTTTCAGGCTCGAAACCAGATGACATATCCTTCGTAGAAGGTCGATCTGCCACTGCACCCGCACGCGCCTCCGGCCACGCGATGGCAAAATACCCGCTCCACCCACCAGGAGCCGCAATGAGCACCCCGATCCAGCACGATTTCCGTTCCGATACCGTCACGCGACCCAGCCCGGCCATGCGCGCCGCGATGGCATCGGCGGAAGTCGGTGATGACGTCTTCCGCGACGATCCCACCGTCACGCAACTGGAAGCCGTGATGGCCGAGCGTTTTGGCAAGGAAGCGGCTGTGTTCCTGACCTCGGGTACGCAGTCGAATCTGGTCGCGCTGATGGCGCATTGCGAACGTGGCGACGAGTACATCGTCGGGCAGCAGGCGCATTGCTACCGCTGGGAAGCGGGCGGCGCGGCCGTGTTGGGGAGCATCCAGCCGCAACCGCTGAACAATCAGGCGGACGGCTCGTTGTTGCTGTCGGAGATCGAGGACTCGATCAAGCCCGACGATTCGCATTACGCGCGCACGCGACTGCTGGCGTTGGAGAACACGATCGGCGGGAAAGTTTTGTCGCAGGAGTACATGGAAGCGGCGACGGCGCTGGCGCGTCGGCACGGCCTTGCTACGCATCTGGATGGTGCGCGTATCTTCAACGCGGCGACCGCGCTCAATACGCCCGTTGCGACGCTGACGCGCTCCTTCGATACCGTGTCTGTATGTTTATCGAAGGGATTGGGAGCGCCGGTCGGCTCGGTGCTGGTCGGCAGCGAACAGTTAATCGCGAAGGCGCGGCGCACGCGCAAGATGGTGGGCGGCGGTTTGCGGCAAGTCGGCATTCTCGCGGCGGCCGGGCTTTACGCGCTGGAGCACAACGTGGCGCGTCTCGCCGACGACCACGCCAACGCCACGACGCTGGCTAAAGGCCTGGCCGCATACGGTCAACTGAAGGTCACAATGCCGGACACGAACATCGTGTTCGTGGAAGTGGACAGCACGATTGCTGCTGACTTCAAGGCACATCTGGCCGCGCGCGGGATTGGAATCACGTCAGCGTATAGCGCGACGAAACAGCGCTGGGTCACGCATCTGGACGTGGATAGCGCGGCGGTGGAAAACGCATTGGCTGCGGTCCGGGCGTTTTTCTCCGAACGGTAACCGCCGCGTGCGCGTTCAATCCTCCTTGATGAAGTCGATGAACGCGCGCAGCGGCGCGGGCATATGCGTGCGGCTCTGGTAGTACAGAAACGGCCCTGAAAAGCTCTCCCACCACTCGTGCAGTACGGGCACGAGTGCGCCGCTTTGTATGGCTGGCCGCAAGAACTCCTCGAACGTATAGATCATGCCAAGGCCCGCTGTCGCGGCGCCCACTTCAAGCTCGATCACCGACGCCACCAGCGGTCCATTCGGCGTGAATCGAACCTGCTCGCCATGACGCTCGAAGCGCCACGCCGCCAGAACGCCGCTTGCGAACCGATGCCCAATGCACGCGTGTTCCAGCAAATCGCGAGGGTGTTCGGGCCATCCGTGCGCCGCAAAATAGGCCGGCGCACCCGCCGCCACGAAATGCTGCGTGCGCGGGCCGATTGGCACCGCAATCATGTCGCGCTCCAGCCGTTCGTCGTAGCGGATGCCGGCATCGAAACCTGCTGCCAGCACATCGATAAACGTATCGTTCGATACCACCTCCAGCGTGATCCCCGGATGCGCGGCGAGAAAGCGCGCGACGATCGGCGGCAGGACGTGCATGGCCACGATGGTCGGCACGTTCAGGCGCAAGGTGCCGGTCGGGCTGTCGCGGAAACTGTTGATCGCGTCGAGCGCGCCGGCAATCTCGCCCAGCGCCGGCCCTAGCCGTTCCAGCAGGCGCTGCCCGGCTTCCGTGACCGTGACACTGCGGGTCGTGCGATTTAGCAGACGCACGCCGAGCCGTGCTTCGAGGCGGCGGATTGCCTCGCTCAGCGCGGAGGCCGAGACCCCGCGCAAACGCGCCGCGGCCCTGAAACTGCGCACTTTAGTAATGGCGACGAAGGCGCTGAGATCGGAGAGATCGGGATCATTCATTGTGCGTTTTTCCGTACAGCCCGTGCTGTGGAGGCCGGATTGTCGCACGACAAAACACCTCGCATACTCTTTCCACCGCTCGCAATCACGCGACGCCTGACCCCCTACGGAGACTTGACATGGAACATCGGCAGCTAGGCGCAACTGGACCGCGCGTATCGGCACTCGGACTTGGCTGCATGGGCATGTCCGGCATGTACGGACCGGCCGATCGCAGCGAAAGCATTGCCACGATTCACGCCGCGCTCGACGCCGGCATCACGCTTCTCGATACCGGTGACTTCTACGGCAGCGGCCACAATGAAGCGTTGATCGGCGAAGCGCTCAAGGGCACGAAACGCGACGCTGCCGTTATCAGCGTGAAATTCGGCGCGCTGCGCGATCCGGCCGGCGGTTGGGTCGGTTACGACGCGAGGCCGGCCGCTGTGAAGAACTTCCTGACGTATTCAATGCAGCGCCTGGGAGTGGATTACATCGATATCTATCGGCCGGCGCGACTCGATCCCAATGTGCCGATTGAAGACACCGTGGGTGCGATTGCCGAGATGGTGAAAGCCGGTTACGTGCGTCACGTCGGGCTGTCCGAGGTCGGTGCCCAGACCATTCGGCGCGCAGCGGCGGTGCATCCCATCGCGGACTTGCAGATCGAGTACTCGTTGATTTCACGGGGTATCGAAGGCGATATTCTCTCGACGTGCCGTGAACTCGGCATTGGCGTGACGGCTTACGGCGTGTTGTCGCGAGGGCTGATCAGCGGCCATTGGCAGCCGACGCAAAATCTGGCCGGCAACGACTTCCGCGCGCACAGCCCGCGTTTTCAGGGCGAAAACGCCGAGCGCAACCTGCAACTGGTCGAAGCGTTGCGGCGGATTGCGGAAGCCAAGGGCGTGTCGGTGGCGCAGATCGCGATCGCGTGGGTCGCGGCGCAGGGCGACGATATCATCCCGCTGGTTGGCGCTCGGCGGCGGAACCGGTTGACGGAAGCGCTGGGCGCACTCGATGTCGTGCTGACGCCGGATGATCTTAGTGCAATTGAATACGCCGTGCCGAAGGGCGCAGCAGCCGGGGACCGTTACGCGGCCGCGCAAATGGCTCATCTCGATAGCGAGTCACGTCACGGCTGACGGCTCCGGTCAAGCGGCTCAGTCAGGCCTGCTGAGTTGGCGCGATCCGATTGCAAGTTGGCGCGATCGGATTAGCGTCGCGGAGCGCACGCCGCTTGCTGGGTAGTCCGGATCGCGCAGCCGGCGAGATCGCGTGGTTCCTGGGCTTTGAAGAGTCAACTCGTTTTCCTGGGCGTTCAACCGGTGGGAAGGAATGACGCCTCAGCGATGGAGGGGAAGTGTGGGCGAGGGCTGTGACCGGCTGTTTTCGGAACCCATCATTTGATTCGGAATGCTGATTAGATGCTGCTGGCGCCAATCGGCCTTGAAGTTTCATCGCCGATTGGCACCTACGTCAGCGCTCGGTCATCACGCACACAATATTGCTGAATATGTCTGGTTGGGCCGGGCGTGACGGGTTCTCAACGCGTCCCCCCTACGCCCAGTGGCCGTTCAAGAACGCAGCCGCCGCGTCGAGCGCGCGGCGCGCGGCCGGCAGATCTCTCGTCGCGCCCTGGAAGACGTGGTGCAGACCTTCGAAGATATCGAGCTGCACCTCGCCACCCTTGTCCGCGGCCGCTTGCGCGTAGCGCCGCGCGTCGTCGAGCAGGATCTCGTCGCTGCCCACCTGGATCAGCAACGGCGGCAAGACGTCGGGCACGGCGTAGAGCGGCGACGCCCGGCCGTCCTTCGGATCTGCGCCGGCAAGATAAGCCGCGGCGGGTCCCCCAAGCATTTCCGGCTGGAAGAAGATGGGGTCGCGGATGTCGGGACTGGTGACAGAGGCGCCGGTCATCGCCAGATCGAGCCAGGGCGAAAAGACCGCGATGGCCGTTATCGCCGGTGAGGTCGTCACCGTATCGCCCAACACACTGAGGGCCAGGCCGCCGCCCGCGGAGTCACCGACCAGTGCGACCTCCGAGACGCCCTGGCTGCCCAACCAGCCGCGAACCGCGGCGGCGGCTTCGGACGCGGCCGGGAACACGTGCTCCGGCGCCAGTGGATACTCGGCCACGAACACCGCCACTCCCGCGCGGACCGCAACCTGACTGGCTAGGCCGCGATACGCCTTGGCCGAGCCGAGCACGTAGCCGCCGCCGTGCAGGAAGAGGATCGCCCGGTCGGCCGGGGCGCCAGCCGGCCGCACCCACCAGCCGCTGACGCCGTCACGGTCGATGGCTTCCAGGGTGACGCCATCGGCGATCGGGGTCCTGGCGATCAGCGTGTCATAAGTTTCGCGCTGATTGCCGGCGGGGTCGGAGAACAGCTGGTGGATCCCGGCGAGCACGGTCTGCTCGATTTGGCGCTCGTCATCGGACAGAACGTGGCGGGTTTCAACGAACGTCGTCTTGGGCATGGTGGTCATGGAACTTTCCTCTGGTCTTGGGCCGGACACTTCCGAACCTCGTCTGGCGACAGGATCATCCATTTCTATCCGGCACGGAAGTCTGGATTCCGGAATACAATCCATTCCTGACAGGAAGTATTGGGAACCTTCAATGGACCGGCTCGACGCGATGCGCCTTTTCGTCCGTGTGGTCGAACGCGGCAGCTTTTCGGCGGTGGCCCGGGAAGCTGGCGTAGGCCAGTCGGCGGTCAGCAAACAGATCGCCGCCCTCGAGGTCCACCTGGGCGCGCAGCTGCTGCGCCGCACCTCGCGGAGCATGACCCTCACCGAGGCCGGCCAGGTTTTCTACGAATCCGCCTTGCGGGTGGTCGACGAATTCGACGCGGCGGAGTCCCTGGTCGGCCGTGGCCAATCCGCGCCGTCCGGCCTGATACGGGTGACCGCCGCCCCGGTGTTCGGGCGGCTCTACATAGTGCCGCGCCTCCCGGAGTTTTTTGCTCGCTATCCGGACATCTCCATCGAGCTCACCGGGTCCGGGCGCAACATCAACCTGATCGAGGAAGGCGTCGACCTGGCGATCCGCAACGGTGAGCTCACCGACTCCAGCATGATCGCGCGCCGCATTGCCACGGCGCCTTTCGCGACCGTCGGCACGCCGGCCTACCTCGCGGTGCGTGGCGTACCCCTGACCCCCGCCGACCTCGACGCCCACGCCTGCCTGATTTTCGCTCCGCTCCACGAGCCCCTGCCGTGGGAGTTCCGGGACGGGTCGAGGTCCCTCCAGCACCACCCGAGGGCGAACTTCCGCACCGCCGACGCCGAACAGATCCGCGCGGCGGTACTCGCCGGCCTGGGCCTTGCCCACGGTCCCGTCTGGGCGTTCGCGCCCGAGATTGCCTCGGGCGCGGTCCGCGTCGTGTTGGCCGACTACGCCCCCGGTCCGCTGGCCATCAGCGCCGTCCACCCCGCCGGCCGGCGTTTGCCCACCAAGGTCCGGGTGTTCATCGACTTCCTGGCGGAGATCCTGGCGGGCGATCCGGCGTTGACGGGGCACTCAAGCTGAGTCGACATCCAACGGCCTGGGCGTTCCCGGTTTGGCCGATACGCGAACCATCTGCGTTGAGTGAATAGGCGCTTTCACTTAACGCTGACCGCTGACGATAGCAATTTCCGCCTCTGGACGTTGCGACGACCTTCCAGCTCATGCGCTTGTGCGGGCCTTTCCCGCACTGCATAACGATAAAACCCTGTCCTGCAATAAACTATGAGGCTCGAATCCAGTCGCGGCCGTCATGGCGTCGGTCTGCTCCCGGAATTCCTGTTTGAAAAGGACCGATCTTGCTTCACATCGAAACCCCGTTGATCCTGCATCGCGGACTCTCTAAGTCCACCCGCCGCATCTGGCTCAAGCTTGAAAACCTGCAGCCCAGCGGCTCGTTCAAAATGCGCGGCATGGGCTTGCTGTGTTCACGGGCAAAAGCGGCCGGCAAACTCCGCGTGGTTTGCCCGTCCGGCGGCAACGCCGGTTTTGCAACGGCATTTGTGGCGCGCTTGCTCGGCATGCCGGCTGAGATCGTGGTGCCTTCCACAACGCCTGAAAGCACACGCAAGCGGATTGCCGCGCTCGGTGCGACGGTGATCGTGCATGGCGATGTCTGGGACGAAGCGAACGAGCATGCGCTTGCACTGTCGGCGTCGGATGAAGTCGAGTATGTGCCGGCGTTCGATCACCCGGTCTTATGGGAAGGCCATAGCACGATGATCGACGAGATTATCGCTGTCCTGCCGCAAGTGGATGCCGTCGTGGCCAGCGTGGGCGGGGGCGGTCTGCTCGCGGGTATCTTGACGGGTTTGCTGCGCCACGGCCGTACGGATTGTCGCGTGATCGCGTGCGAGACGTCGGGCGCGGCGTCATTTCGCGCGGCGCTGGATGCGGGGCATCCGATGAAACTGGATCGTATCGACAGCATCGCAAAGTCGCTTGCAGCGCTTCAGGTGGCGAGCTGGCCGGTCGATGCCATCAAGCAGTTTTCGCACGAGTCGGTTGTGTTGCCGGATGCCGATGCGATCATGGGCGTGACGCGTTTCGCCGATGACCATCGGCAGCTCGTGGAACCGGCTTGCGGGGTATCGTTGGCTGTTGGTTACCTCGATCATCCGGCGATTGCTGCCGCGCACGACGTGGTGATCGTGGTGTGCGGTGGGGTCAATATTGATGCCCGGATGGTGGCGGACTGGACGAGCTGATTCGCCCATGCCGGACCTTTGCCGGTGACGCTCTACGGAGCGCCGGGCCATCTACAACGATCATCAGATCTCAAGCGGTTCAACGCCCATTTCCTGAGTGAGCAGTTGCGCCGCGCCTCACCGCCTACAACAGCAAGCCAGCTCGCCGATCCAACGCGGATTGACGAATCACACACGGCAACCGGCTTCTAAGAGCGGGTAAATCCGCCCGCGCCGCACACCTCCACCGCAGTCCTCATTCGCCCCAATCCCCGGTCGCGAAATGTCCCGCATCGCCTAAAAGCCTCCGATCGCATCGCAGCAAAAAAAACGTCAAACCCGGCGCTGCCCCAGCATTTTCGCGTCAATCGCACCGCACCACTCATTGCGCCTCAAACAAATCCTCTTGACTAATACTGTGTGTGGAATATTGTATATCACAAACCAAACAACGCCAGCCAAGGAGGAGAGACGTTATGGCAGAAGTACTGAACCACCCGCAGACCGCCACTGCAGCCGAGACAGCGAAGCAGGAAACACCGGCGACCACCGACGGTTTCCATCTGGTCATCGATGCCCTGAAACTGAACGACCTCGACACCATCTTCGGGTTGGTCGGCATTCCCATTACCGACCTGGCGCGCCTCGCGCAAGCCGAAGGCATGCGCTTCATTGGCTTTCGCCATGAACAGCACGCGGGCAATGCGGCAGCTATCGCCGGCTACATGACGCAGAAGCCGGGCATCTGCATGACCGTTTCCGCGCCGGGCTTCCTGAACGGTCTGACGGCACTCGCCAACGCGACCACCAACTGCTTCCCCATGATCCTGATCAGCGGATCCAGCGAGCGCGAGATCGTGGACTTGCAGCAAGGCGACTACGAGGAAATGGATCAGCTCAACGCCGCAAAGCCCTACGCGAAGGCCGCGTATCGCGTCCTGCACGCGGAAGACATTGGCATCGGCATTGCGCGCGCAATTCGTGCCGCCGTGTCGGGCCGTCCCGGGGGCGTCTATCTGGACCTGCCGGCGAAACTGCTGTCCCAGACCATCGACGCCGTGAAGGGCAAACAGTCTCTGGTGCGCGTGATCGACGCGGCGCCGCGCCAGCTCCCGGCGCCTGACTCGGTCAAGCGCGCGCTCGACGTGCTGAAGGACGCGAAGCGTCCGCTGATCCTGCTCGGCAAGGGCGCGGCTTACGCCCAGGCCGATGCGCAGATTCGCGAGCTCGTGGAAAAGAGCGGCATTCCGTACTTGCCGATGTCGATGGCCAAGGGATTGCTGCCCGATACCCACGAGCAATCGGCGTCCGCCGCGCGCTCGTTCGTGCTGCAGGAAGCCGATGTCGTGCTGCTGATCGGCGCGCGCCTGAACTGGCTGTTGTCGCACGGCAAGGGCAAGACGTGGGGCGGCGCACCGAAGCAATTCATCCAGGTCGATATCTCGCCGACGGAAATCGACAGCAATGTGGCGATCGCCGCGCCGGTGATCGGCGACATTGGCTCGTGCGTGTCGGCGTTGCTGGGCGGCATGGATGCAAGCTTCCCGAAGCCGAGCACTGAGTGGACCGGTGCGATCTCCGAGCGCAAGAACAAGAACCTGGAAAAGATGGCCGCGACGCTGGCGAAGAATCCGTCGCCGATGAATTTCCACAGCGCATTGCGCGCGATCCGCGACGTATTGAAGACGCGCCCGGACATCAACGTGGTCAACGAAGGCGCGAACACCCTCGACTACGCCCGCAGCATCATCGACATGTATGAGCCGCGCAAGCGGTTCGACTCGGGTACGTGGGGAATCATGGGTATCGGCATGGGCTTCGCGATTGGCGCGGCGGTGACGAGCGGCAAGCCGGTCGTCGCCATTGAAGGCGACAGCGCGTTCGGTTTCAGCGGCATGGAACTCGAAACCATCTGCCGCTACGACCTGCCGGTTTGCACCATCGTCTTCAACAACAACGGCGTGTATCGCGGCACCGACGTGAACCCGACCGGCGGCAAGGACGTTGCCCCGACCGTGTTCGTCAAGGGCGCGCGCTACGACAAGATGATCGAGGCGTTCGGTGGCGTAGGCCACCACGCCACGACGCCGGAAGAGCTGACGAAGGCGCTGCAGGAAGCCATTGCGTCCGGCAAGCCGACCCTTATCAATGCGGTTATCGATGAAGCCGCGGGCACCGAGAGCGGCCGCCTGACGAATCTGAATCCGCAAAGCACGGCGATGAAAAAGTAATCCGCTTGGAAGGCATTGGCGGCAATGCAAACACTCGCCGCCGATGTCACCGCCTGGAACATCAGTAAAACCCCACCTTTAGCCAGTGAGTCAGGAGACAGGAATCATGAGCAAGCCACTCGAGGGAATCAAGATTATCGACTTCACGCACGTGCAGGCAGGCCCGGCCTGCACGCAGTTGCTAGCGTGGTTCGGCGCCGACGTGATCAAGGTGGAACGCCCGGGTTCGGGCGATGTTACCCGCACGCAACTGCGTGATATCCCTGATGTTGATGCGCTGTATTTCACGATGCTCAACAGCAACAAGAAGTCCCTCACGCTCGACACCAAGAAGCCGGAAGGCAAGGAAGTGCTGGAGAAACTTATTAAGGAATCCGATGTGATGGTGGAAAACTTCGGTCCGGGCGCGCTCGACCGGATGGGTTTCCCGTGGCATACCATCAAGGAACTGAATCCGAAGATGATCCTGGCGTCGGTGAAAGGCTTCAGCGACGGCCACCACTACGACGACCTGAAAGTCTACGAAAACGTAGCGCAATGCGCGGGCGGTGCGGCGTCGACCACGGGGTTCTGGGACGGCCCGCCGACCATCAGCGCAGCGGCGCTCGGCGACAGCAATACCGGCATGCATCTCGCTATCGGCATCTTGACTGCGCTGATCGGACGCGACAAGACGGGCAAGGGACAGAAGGTTGCGGTATCCATGCAGGACAGCGTGCTCAACCTGTGCCGCGTGAAGTTGCGTGACCAGCAACGCCTGGACCGGCTGGGCTACCTGGAAGAGTATCCGCAATACCCGCACGGCGAATTCAGCGACGTCGTTCCGCGCGGCGGCAATGCGGGCGGCGGTGGTCAGCCGGGCTGGGTGCTGAAATGCAAGGGCTGGGAAACCGATCCGAACTCGTACATCTACTTCACGATCCAGGGTCACGCATGGGCGCCGATTTGCCGCGCGATCGGCAAACCCGAGTGGATAGACGATGCGAACTACAACACGGCGAGCGCGCGTCAGCCCCATATCTTCGACATCTTCAAGACGATCGAAGAATGGCTCGCCGATAAAACCAAGTTCGAGGCCGTGGATATCCTGCGCAAGTTTGATATTCCGTGCTCGCCCGTGCTGACGATGAAAGAGCTGGCCAACGATCCTTCGCTGCGTGAAAGCGGTACGATTACCGAAGTCGCACACAAGGAACGCGGTTCGTATCTCACGGTGGGCAGCCCGATCAAGTTCTCGGACATGAAGCCGGAGATCACGGCGTCGCCGTTGCTGGGCGAACACACTGACGAAGTGCTCGAAAGCCTGGGTTATAGCAGCGCGCAAATCGCCAACCTGCATCAGCAACAAGCTGTTTAAACGCGAAAGCGCAGCGCCGTGGATTGCCTTGACGGACCCACGGCGCGGTCAGAATCGCTGCCAGAATCGCTGCCTGAATAGACCAAGGCCATTTCAACAATGAATAGCGCCATGCATACAAAATCCCCCATTGATTTCGAGCAACTGGTCGACGTGATCGGCGACGCGGTTGTCATCTCAGACGCCAGTGGCGCAATCACCTTATGGAACCCCGCTGCCGCACGCATGTTCGGGTTTACGCCGGAAGAGGCGCTGGGCAATTCGCTGGATCTCATCATTCCCGAACGCTTGCGAGGGCGTCACTGGAGCGGCTACGAAAAAACCATGGCGACCGGTGAGACCCGTTACGGACACGATGTGCTGCGCGTGCCGGCCGTGCACAAGGACGGGCGGTCTTTATCGATTGCATTCACGGTCGCGCTGCTGCATTCATCAGGACCGGAACAGAGTGTGACTGGCATCGTGGCCGTCATTCGCGATGAAACCAGCCGCTTCACTGAAGAGCGAAACCTGCGCAAGCGCCTGGCTGAACTAGAAGCCAAATCCGGCGCGTGATCCGAATCCAGGGTCTGCGCGCAGGACTGCACTACGGTAAAAGGAGACAACAATGACCGCCCAAGCGGACGTGAAACGTTACGAGCTGCTCATTGGTGGCGAAGCAGTGGCGCCCGGTGGAGGCGCGTATTCCAGCATCATCGATCCATCGACCGAGACGTGTATAGCGAGCGTTGCCCAAGGTACGGCGACTGATGTCGACCGTGCCGTGCAGGCGGCACGCGCCGCGTTGAAACCGTGGAATGCAATCAGGGCATCCGAGCGCGGCCGGATCCTGATGCGCTTCGCAGAATTGATGCGTACGCATCAGGATGAAATTGCAGCGGTGGAAAGTCTCGACGCCGGCAAGCCGATTTCCGGCGTGCGACGGCAGGATGTACCGGCTGCTATCGACACCCTCGCGTACTACGCGGGCTGGTGCGACAAGATCAATGGACAAGTAGTGCCCGCGCGACCGGACGCGCTCACCTACACCGTGCGTGAGCCGGTCGGCGTGGTCGCGGCTATCGTGCCGTGGAATTTCCCGTTGATGATCGGCATGTGGAAGATCGCGCCCGCGCTTGCCTGCGGCTGCACGCTGGTCGTCAAGCCCGCGGAGCTGACGCCGTTATCGGCGTTGATGCTCGGCCGTCTCGCGCTGGAAGCAGGCGTGCCGCCGGGCGTACTCAATATTGTTACCGGCAAGGGCTCGGTGGTCGGCGACGCGCTTGTCGCGCACCCAGGTGTGGACAAGGTCACGTTCACCGGTTCGCCATCGGTCGGGCGGGGAATCTTGCAGGGCGCGGCGGTCAACTTCAAGCGAGTCACGCTTGAACTGGGCGGCAAGTCCGCCAACATCATTTTCGCCGATGCCAATCTCGATCAGGCCGCACGCGCTGCTGCGTCGGGGATCTTTTTCAACGCGGGACAGGTGTGCTCGGCGGGCTCGCGGGTCCTCGTCCAGCGAGCGGTGTACGACGAGGTAGTCGAACGTCTGGCGCAACGTGCGCAGTCGATCACGCTGGGTGATCCATCGCAGAAAGAGACGTCCATGGGACCGCTCATTTCCGCGAAGCAGATGCAGACGGTGCTCGATTACGTGGACATTGGGAAGAGCGAAGGGGCGTCGGTGGTGTCGGGTGGACAGCGATGGGGCGAGCGCGGCTATTTTGTCGAGCCCACGGTGTTTGCCAATGTCGAGCATGAGATGCGCATCTCGCAGGAAGAGATCTTCGGCCCGGTGGTCAGCGTGATCCCCTTCGACGATGAAGCCGATGCCGTACGCATTGCCAACGGGACGCTCTATAGCCTCGCGGCGGGTGTCTGGAGTGCAGATATAGGCCGGGTGCACAGGATGGCGTCAGCGCTCAGGGCCGGCACGGTGTGGGTGAATACATACGGTTATACCGACGTGCGATTGCCGTGGGGCGGCTCGGGTGATTCAGGCTTTGGCCGCGAGCATGGTGACGTGGCTATCGAGAACTTCACCGAGCCCAAGAGCGTGTGGGTGTCGTTGGCGCCATGAGCTGGATGCAATGAGAAGAGGGGCGGGTTGATTAACCCGCCCCTCTTTGAAAGCTCAGTACCTGAGGCTTGACCTCAGGCGTGGACGAGTCTGCTCGTCAAGTACTCAGCATCAAGCGGCTTTAACGTGCGGGCTGTCGCAGTCGGGCCGCCACATGCGGGCGCCGCGGGTATCGTCGGCGCGGGCGATGGTCGTGGCGCGGCACGCCTCGTAATACGCGTTCTTCCTGCTCACGATGGCCTCGCACAGGAACTCCGCGCTGTAGGCCTTGAGCAAGTGTGGGCAATGCAATTCGATGTACTGCGCAATGCGCGCGTGATCGCTGGAAGCGTGCGCCAGCGACTGAAGTGTTTCGACGTCCCAGCGGAACATCAGGTCGAGTTCTTCGAAGGCGCTGTTGTAGGCGCAGAGCTGCGTCTGGAGTTCGCGCGCATCGGCGAGCGTGGTTTGTGAACGGTTCATGGTCGTCTCCTTTGTCGGCCGGAGTTGGCGTGTTGGGCGGAGTTGGCGCTTTAGCGCTTATTCCGGCCCCATGCCTTACTCGGTCCCATCCAGTGAACGCCAGCGTGATGTAGCTGCGTGGCTTAACTGCAGGATAGGAAGAACCATCCATATACGATAGTCACTTGTTTTTAGCCTAACTATTAAAGATACCTAATAGATGGTTTACCCGATATGCGTGATGGCCGAGATTTGCGCCGCCCCTTCATCGATGAGGAATTGCTTGAACGCCATTGCCACTGCCGGAAGCCGCTTGTTATGACGATGCACGAGATACCAGTTGAGCATCACGGGGAAACCTTCTATGTCGAGCACGGCCAGCCGTCCGATCTGCAGCTCCATGCTGACCGTGTGCGCCGACAGGAAGCTGATTCCCATCCCGGCAATCACCGCCTGCTTGATCGTCTCCGTGCTCGTGATTTCCATTGCGATGTTCAGCGGCTTGAGCCGTCCCGCGAAACCTTCCTCCATCGAATTCCAGGTGTCGGAACCGCGCTCCCTGACGATGAACGGCTCGTCGACAAGCGACTCAAGCGGAATGTTCTTCTTGCCCACCAGCGGATGATCAGGCGGCGCCACGATCACGTAAGGGTGCGGGGCAAACGACACGTTCTCGGTATCCATGTCCTTCGGCGGACGAACCATGATCCCGAGGTCCGTGAGGTTGTCGGTGAGCTGGTGCAGCAGTTCTTCGCGGTTATGGACGGCCAGGTTGAGCTTGACGTCGGTATTGCGTTTGGTGAATTCAGCCAGCAGGCGCGGAAAGAAATAGTCCCCGGCGCTGATCACGGCCACGTTCAGCGTACCTCCGGAAATACCCTTGAGTCGCGCCATGGCGTCGTCGGCTTCGCGGAATTGCTCGAGGATCGCGCGGCTGTGGTGAAGCATTTCCTGACCGGCAGATGTCAGGTAGATCTTCTTGCCGAGCTGCTCGAACAGCGGCAGTCCCGCGTGCTCCTCGAGCTGCTTGACCTGCGTGGAGACGGCCGGCTGGGTGAGGTAGAGCTCTTCGGCGGCGCGCGAAAAACTGAGTCGCCGGGCGACGGTTTCGAATATTTTCAGTTGCCTGAGCGTTGCATTCCGCATCATGACCGATCTCCGCCTATAAACGATCCTGAATTTATACAATAAATTTTTCTAACTTTCCCTAATCATTTTTCTCCCGCAGGATGCTTTCAACGTGCGCTAGTTTCGTAAGGTGCACGCGGGGGAAGGGGCAGCGCTAGAGTCATCCCCTATAAACATCAGAACATTGGGAATCGCTTAAAAATGATTCTTCGATCACCCGTCTTAGTCTTACTTTTGCGGCCCGCAGGATGGGCATGGCCATATCCGGTGCCGCGGCGCCACGAACACGTTCCCTGACCGACCAAGACCCCCTCACACCGGTGACCAGGACCGGCGTGCCGAAGTTGATTACTCGTCGATCGAGTAGTCGATGAAGCAATCGAATACGCGCCGCACGAGCGCTGATACAAACATAACGGAGACAGATATGGCAAACGCAGCGACGGCACCGGCCGCTGGTCAGCCCAAAATGGGGTGGCACAATAATCGGTGGGCTCAGCTCGCCATCGGCATCATCTGCATGGGGCTGGTCGCCAATCTGCAGTACGCGTGGACTTTGTTCGTAGTCCCAATGGATGCGAAGCATCACTGGGGCCAGGCCGCAATTCAAACAGCGTTCACCATTTTCATTGTCACGGAAACCTGGCTGGTGCCGCTGGAAGGCTGGCTCGTCGATAAATTCGGCCCGCGGCCGGTCGTGATCGGCGGCTCGATCTGTGCGGCGCTAGGCTGGATCATCGATGCAAACGCGACCAGCCTGATCCATCTCTACATTGCGGCGGTCATTGCCGGCGTGGGCGCGGGTTGTGTGTACGGCACCTGCGTGGGCACCGCGCTCAAGTGGTTTCCGGACAAGCGCGGTCTCGCTGCTGGTTTGACGGCGGCCGGTTTCGGCGCGGGCGCGGCCGTCACGGTCATCCCCATCTCGAACATGATCCAGCGCTCCGGCTACGAGCACACCTTCGTGTTCTTCGGCATCTTCCAGGGCGCCTGCATCCTGTTGCTCGGCATGTTGCTGGTACGTCCGAGGCCGCCGGCGTATGCCGTCCCGGCGAAGCGCGTGGTGGCGTCGAAGATCGACTACACGACAGGCCAGATGGTGCGCTCGCCGCTCTTCTGGGTGCTGTACATGATGTTCGTGTTCGTGGCGGCGGGCGGCGTGATCGCTACGGCGCAACTGGGTCCGATCGCCAAGGAATACGGCTTTGCCAAGATGCCGGTCAGCCTGCTCGGCGTGACCTTGCCGCTCCTGACCATGGCGCTCTCGATCGACAACCTGTGCAACGGTTTCACGCGTCCGCTATGCGGCTGGATCTCCGACAAGATCGGCCGTGAGAACACTATGTTCTTCATCTTCATCGGCGAAGGCGTGGCGTTGCTTGGCCTCATGGAGTTCGGCCACAACCCGTATCTGTTCATGTTCTTCGCAGCCGTGACATTCCTGTGCTGGGGCGAAATCTTCTCGATTTTCCCGGCCACGTGTGCCGATACCTTCGGCAGCAAATACGCCGCCGCCAACGCCGGTACGCTTTATACGGCCAAAGGCACGGCTTCGATGCTGGTGCCGCTCGCCTCGGTGTTGTCGGCCATCGGCTCGTGGGATGCGGTGTTCATCGCGACGGCCACCATTTCGATTGCCGCCGGGTTGTGCGCGAAGTTCGTGCTCGCGCCTATGAGAAAGCGCTGGATCGAGAACACGGTTGCCGAGTCGAGCCGGATCGATGCCGCCACGTTTCAGGCTGCCTGGACAGAAGCCCCGCGCAACTCGTCGGCGCAATGAGCAATGACTCGAAGCCCGACTGATGCCGTGCAGGGATTGAAGACGTCCGGCGTGTCGCTGCAGCAGTTGCGCCTGTTCGTGATCCTTGCGCAGCATCGGAGTTTTACTCAGGCGGGCAACGCGCTCGGCGTCACGCAATCGGCGGCGAGCCGCGGCATTAGGGAGCTGGAAGACCTGCTGGAACTGAGGTTGTTCGACCGCACGACGCGTCAGGTCGCACTCACCGATACCGGCCGCGCACTGCTTCCGCGCATTGCGCTGCTAGTCGATGAACTTGAAGCGGCGCTGCGTTTCGGGCGGCAGGTTTCCACGGCGGAAAGCGGCGCGGTGTCGATAGCAAGCAGTTCAAGCCTGGTCGCTTCGGTGCTGCCCGCGCTGCTCTCATCGTGCCGGGCGAGCTACCCCAATATCGCGCTGACGTTGCACGATGCGCCTCCGGGCACGGTGCTCGAACTTGTGCGCGCTGGCGATGCCGACATGGGCGTGCTAGCCGGCCCCCTGACTGATAGTAATCCTCACGGTCTCTGCGATTTATCGACGGAAACCCTGTTCTCCGATCATGTCTGCGCGATCGTGCCGGCCCGGCATGCGCTGGCATCGCACGCCACGGTGCGATGGCGCGACTTGAGCGGCGCGAGTCTGTTTCTTCTCGACGACGATGCCGGCAGTTTCGATGTCATCGCGCGTGCGCTCGATGAATACGGTGCGTCCAACGTCAGGCTTCAGCGGCTGACCCAGGCCGCGAGCGTCGAGCACATGGTCGCGGCGGGACTTGGAATTGGCATCCAGCCGATGCACACAGGCGCAGCCTCGGCTCAAGCGCTCGTTCAACCGGTGCCACTATGGCCATCGGTGACGCGATCCGTTGTGCTCGTGAAGCGAAAGAGCCGCACGTTGCCGGCGCAGGCAGCGCGTATCTGGACGCATGTCATTTCGTCCTATGATGAGGAACATAAGCCGTTGCAAACCGTTCACGCCTGACCCCAATCCACTGAGTATTCGAAGCGCGGCTCCCTGAAAAAGAGTCGCGCTTTTTTCTTGCGCTTTCGTCGTTGTTATCCAATACTGAATCTAATATGTTGTATATCAGAAGAGCTAATGATCTAGGAGACGACAATGAGAATTTGTATTTACGGTGCCGGCGCGATCGGCGGTTACATGGGTGCGCAACTGGCCCGGGCCGGAGCGGACGTAAGTTTCGTTGCACGGGGGCCGCATCTGGCTGCCATGCAGGCGAACGGCGTGCGTTTGCAGATTGATGGTGAGGAGCACATCGTCAAGGTGCGTTGCACAAACAATCCTGCCGATCTCGGGCCACAGGATTACGTGGTGATCGCGCTCAAGGCGCATTCGGTGCCGGGCGTGGTCGACCTGATGCAACCGCTGCTGGGGCCCGATACCGCGGTGATCACGGCGGTGAACGGCCTGCCGTACTGGTATTTCCATCAGCACGGCGGCGCGCTGGCCGGCACCACGCTGGAGAGCGTCGATCCGGGCGGTCGCCAATGGCAAGTGCTCGGGCCGGAGCGGGCGATAGGTTGCGTGCTGATGCCCGCCGCCGAAATTGCGGAACCCGGCGTGATCCGTCATGTGTATGGCAAGAAATTTCCCATCGGCGAGCCGAGCGGGCTGGTGACGCCGCGCCTGCAGGCGTTCCACGACATCATGAGCGCCGCCGACATGGAAGCGCCGATGCGCGACAACATCCGCGACGAGATCTGGCTGAAGCTGTGGGGCAACCTCCCTTTCAATCCTATCAGCGCGCTGACGGGCGCCACGCTCGATGTCCTCACCAGCGACCCTGCCGTGCGCGCGCTGTCACGCCGGATGATGGAGGAGGCGCAGGGCATTGCGGAGCAACTCGGGGTTCATTTCCGTGTGGATGTGGAAAAGCGCATCAACGGAGCAGCGGCTGTCGGCGCTCACAAGACCTCGATGCTGATGGATTGCGAAGCGCGCCGGCCCATGGAGATCGACCCCATTGTGACCGTCGTGCAGGAAATCGGCCGGAAACTGTCCGTCGATACGCCGATGATCGACGCCGTGCTCGCGCTGATCAAGCTGCGTGAAGGCGTCAACCAGGGAACGGCCAAGCCGAATATCAAAACGATTGAATCCTTCACACGTTCGCAAAAAGCCGCTTAAACTGCGAACACGGAAGAGCTGTTGTTTCTGATATATCACATACGAAATATGTTGCGTCGCGTTGCGACGCAACATATACTGAAGGCTCTTGGAGTTAACCACTAGGAGCCGGAAATGAGCATCGCTTTATTAGTCGTGATGGGAATTGCCTTGGTAGCGGGCGGTGTGGGTGTGACGTTTGCACTGGCATCGGCGGTGCCGCAAGACGTGTTGCAACGCGCGCAGGACAATGGTCGTTATGCTGGACTAACGGCAGATGACCAGGGCGGCGGCACGGGTACTCGGGCGACGACGGGCGTGCGGAACCTGGGACATCAAACCATCAATGCCATCTGATACTGAAGTTGCTGCAACCCCGGCTAATCTTCTTGAACCGCGGGCGGAAGGCAAGCCTGCAGGCGTGACGCTTTCGCTGGCGCCGATCAACGCGACGGTTTCGTTGCGCGATCAGGCGTATGCGCGGCTGCGCCAGGCCATTTCCGAGGCGGATATTTATCGTTCGCGCGAAGAGATCCGGCTGGATGAGAAGGATTTGACCGAGGCGCTGGGCGTGAGTCGTACACCGATTCGCGAAGCCATGACGTTGCTCGAGCAGGAAGGGTTTCTGCGAACGGTGCCGCGTCGTGGGATTTATATCGTGCGCAAGACCAAGCACGAGATTGTCGAGATGATCAATATGTGGGCCGCGCTGGAAAGTATGGCGGCGAGGCTTGCGACGCAGCGCGCGACGGATGCAGAGATTGCGTCGTTGCGGCACATGTTTGACCATTTTCAGAATCAGGCGCCGGCGGAGCATATTGAAGAGTATTCGGAGGCGAATATTGCCTTCCATCAGGCGATTGTGCAGTTGAGCAAGTCGCAGATCATCTTCGATACGATCAAGAATATTTTCGTGCACGTGCGCGCGATCCGGAAGATGACGATTTCGCAAAGCGATCGGGCGGCGAGGTCGATTGAAGACCATATGAAGATTATTGAGGCGCTTGAGGCGCGAGATACTGAGTTGGTCGAGAGGCTGGTCAGGCAGCATTCGCTGGATCTGGCGGCGTTTGTCGAGGCGAATTGCGATTTTCTGGATTGAGAGGGGGCGTTCGCACTTGGTCAGGATGGGGCGCTGGCGCTAGGTTGGGGTGGTGCTGGCTAGCCTGTTTCCGGAGTTAGCCGGCTGAGTCCCGGTTGCTACGTTCGGCCTTAGCGGTCTGCTTAAATTGGCTCATTTCTTTATCACTATTAGCCACTTCCGGTGGCGCAGCGTCGCCTAGCGGTGTGCTCGCATTGTCCGCAATGTCGCTAAAGCCGGACGCGGCTTTTTGCATTGCTTGGCGTTGCAGATTTGCAGCACGCGAAACCATGCGCACGACCGACAGAAGCAACGACATTTCGAACGGTTTCACGACATCGAATATTGGTGCTTGCAGCCGATATTCTCGCTCGATCCTCGCGTCAATAGCATCGTTGTATTCACTCAGCGACGACCGATCTTCCGCGCCCCGCGGGTAGTAGTCGAACGGCAGTACCTCTTGTCTATCTTGTCGCGCTGGTGGGTCAAGCGTGAAGCCGCCGTTCTCGAAAGCGTCAGTCGTTACGCCGTCTTCCTGCACGATATCCACCGCACCATCACGCACGTAAGCGAGCAACGTTTGCAGGGTATCCCGCGCGCTTTTGTCTGATCGGGAATACCACGAAAAGCCCCCCGTAAGAACGACTCGGCGCGCGCCACAAGCGCCGCGTTCGATTCCCACACGTACATGTCAGCGTGCATCAACATAGCGCGCCCCGCCTTGGTTTTCTCGGGGTCATCGCTGACGGTTTGTCCCTTACGCATGACGTATCGATAGCCGTTGTAGCGTGTCAATTCCTTTGTCATCCGGTCGTGTCTCCCATGGTGGAAACAGAGCCACGCTAACGCACTTTTCCGCGCGTCCATCTCAATAAAGAAACGGGTGCGTGAGCGATGACTTACATGGGGTCTGCATCAAGGGACGACAGAACGAAATGCATGTTGAAATGTGCAGGTTGAATGCCGCTCCCACTCTTGTAGGCCCCGTCGGTCATCGTCAGCGACTTCGTTTTGTCGACCGGGCCACCGATTAAGCCTCACCGGTAGAACCGATTCAGCACCCCTGTCCCGCTGCGCCCAAACCCGCTACATCGACAGATCCCGTCTTAGCGCACTGCAGCAAAAAATCGCCAAAACCCTTCATCGTGTCAGCAACTTCCGTCTACCGCACCGCACAATTCGCTGGCTGCTACGCGAAAACTCTTGACTAATACTGTGTATGGAATATTGTATATCACAGCGACACGGGTTCATCCCGGTGCCATGAGGGGCCTCCCCATCTATAGAAGCGGGGAAAAAGAGCCCATCATGTCCAGAGCACACCAAAACCCGGCACTGCCCGCAGGGCAATGCCGAAGGGCATCACAAGTATCACGATATAAAACCTGCTAAAGGTTAGGAGACAGGCATGAGCAAAGCCCTCGACGGGGTGCGTATCCTCGATTTCACGCACGTTCAATCGGGCCCGACCTGCACGCAATTGCTTGCATGGTTCGGCGCCGATGTCATCAAGGTTGAGCGCGCTGGCGCAGGCGACATCACGCGCGAGCAACTGCGTGATATCCCCGACGCCGACAGCCTCTACTTCACCATGCTCAACCACAACAAACGTTCGATCACCATCGATACGAAAAATCCGGACGGCAAGAAGGTCCTCGAGTCGCTCGTTAAAAAATGCGACGTGCTGGTCGAGAACTTCGCCCCCGGCGCACTCGACCGCATGGGCTTCACGTGGGAACGCATCCAGGAACTGAACCCGAGGATGATCGTGGCGTCGGTGAAAGGCTTCGGCCCAGGCCCGTACGAAGACTGCAAGGTCTACGAAAACGTCGCCCAGTGCGCAGGCGGTGCAGCATCGACGACAGGTTTCGACGATGGCCCGCCGGTCGTCAGCGGCGCGCAAATCGGCGATTCAGGCACCGGCCTGCATCTGGCGCTCGGCATTGTCACCGCGCTCTATCAACGCAACGCTACGGGCCGCGGTCAGAAGGTGCTCGCCGCCATGCAGGACGGCGTGCTGAACCTCTGCCGCGTGAAGCTGCGCGACCAGCAACGGCTTGAACGCACCGGCACGATGAAGGAATACCCGCAGTATCCGAACGGTACGTTCGGTGAGGCCGTACCGCGCGCCGGCAACGCATCGGGGGGCGGGCAGCCGGGATGGATCCTGAAGTGCAAGGGCTGGGAAACCGATCCGAACGCGTATATCTACTTCATCACGCAAGCGCCGGTCTGGGGCGAGATCTGCAAGGTGATCGGCAGGGAAGAATGGATCGATCATCCCGACTTCCGCACGCCGGCCGCACGGCTTCCGCACCTCAAGGGCATCTTCGCCGAGATCGAACAGTGGACGATGACCAAAACCAAGTTCGAAGCCATGGAGATCCTGAACCAGCACGATATTCCGTGCGGCCCGATCCTCTCGATGAAGGAAATTGCCGAAGACCCGTCGCTGCGCAAGACCGGCACGATCGTCGAAGTGGACCATCCCGTGCGCGGCAAATACCTGACCGTAGGCAACCCGATCAAGCTCTCCGATAGCCCCACGGACGTCTTACGTTCACCGCTTCTGGGCGAGCATACCGACGAGGTGATGGCGGAACTTGGGTACTCGCCCGATCAGATCGCGACGTTGCGAAGCCTCGGGGCGATCTAGGTCCGCGTGCGCTTGCGTCCCTGCTTGTAGGCGCGCATCGCTGCTGGTTCCGGCTGCCGTTTTTCAGAGACGGCAGCAATACTTCTTCAGGGTTTTCAACGTGGCTAACTGGATACGTTTTTCCCGCGCCGATGGCGTGGAGAGCTTCGGCACGCTGTCGGAAGATGGCAGTCGCGTGATGCAATTCGAGTGTTCTCCCTTTGATCGCATAGAGCCAACGGGCAAGGAATTGGGCATTGACGAGGTCACGCTGCTGGCGCCTTGCCAGCCGGGCAAGATCGTCGCGCTCTGGAACAACTTCTACGCGCTATCTAAGAAGCTCGATAAAGCGCCGCCCAAACATCCGCTGTTCCTGATCAAGCCCGCACGGTCGGTGATCGGCACCCACGAGGCGATACGCCGGCCCGTGAGCTACGACGGCAAGATCGCGTACGAAGGCGAGCTAGGCATTGTGATCGGCCGGCGTTGCTCGTCGGTATCGGTGGAAGAAGCCGAGGCTGCGATCTTCGGCTACACGTGCGTCAACGACGTCACGGCCGGCGAACTCCTGCAGGAAGATCCGAACTTTCCGCAATGGTGCCGCGCGAAGGGATTCGATACATTCGGGTGCCTCGGACCAACGATCGCAACCGGATTCGACTGGCGTGCGGCGCGCGTGATCACGACGCTCGATGGCGTCGAGCGGCAGAACTATCCGCTTGACGACATGATCTTCACGCCCGCCGAACAGGTCAGCCTGATCTCGCACGACATGACGCTCGAACCTGGCGATGTCATCGCGTGCGGCACGTCGCTCGGCATCGGCTCGATCAAGGACGGCGCCGAGGTGTGTGTCTCGATCGAAGGTATCGGGACCCTGGTCAATCGCTTGCTCTGATGCGGAGACATCAATGCTCGACGGTGCGTTGTGTGCATTTGCAGTGATGGCGTCGATGCAGAGTCTGAAGGCGCCGGGCGCAGTCTCGCCCACGCGTCGGCAGGCACTACGCGATGCAACCGGCGTGGGCGCGGCGGTGATCGTGGCTTACGGCATGGCGACGGGCTTCGACTCGACGCTCGTCGCGTTGGCTATCGCAGCGTTTGCGATGCTGACGCCGCAGTCAGGCCGGACCACGCCCGCGTCGCTGCAAAGTGCGCTGGCGCTGGCCGCGCTTGCGTCGGCATCGGCAGATCGTGCGCTCGGCTTCGACCCGGGCGCTTCGCTTGAGTGGACCGCGGTCGGCGGCATCGTGGCGATTGCGTTGGCGTTCGTGCTGAGCCGCGTGCGCTTCGGGGTATCGAATGCAAAACTGACGAGCACGATGCATTTCGCCTGCGCCGCGTTGTGCACGGTGATTGCCTATACGGCAGGGTTCGAAGGCGGCGCGGTGGCGGTGGTGATCATCGGCGCAATGGTCGCGCTGATTGGCGCTTACCTGGCAATGGCAATGGCCGATCGCGCGTACTCGGTTTTTATCGCCGCGTTGAATGGGTATGCCGCGTGTTCGGTTGTCGCGGCCGGCGTCGGGCTGGCAAACGGCGCGCTCGTGGTGACTGGCGTAGCGCTCGTGTTGGGATGCGTGGCAACGTGTACGAGTGTCAGGCCTTCAGGGGCGCCCAGCGAGAAGTAGGGACGAGATAGCGTGCTTGGGCACGCTATCTGCGTAATGAGGCCGGTTTTAATCGACAAGGAATTCGAGCCGTGAGCGAAGGGCGCGAGCGCGCCGGTACGAGGCCAAGGCGCGTTACCATAGCAACACGCCGCCAGATGCTGTGGCCGCATCCGGTAACGTTCATGTCCTTCGAGTTCCTCTAAGCCGCCTTAGCCGATGATCGACGACACACGCAGCAGCGCGGCACACGCAGCATCTGTTCATATATCACGCTCTCGCCAGCACACGCTCGTTCTGGCTGCGGGTTTGTCATTCGGCAGCGCAATCGCGCTTGGCCTTACGCGTTTCTCCTACGCACTTTTGTTGCCGGCAATGAAGGCCGATCTCAGCTGGAGCTTCGCGCAAGCCGGCGCGATGAACACTGCCAATGCGCTTGGTTATCTGCTTGGCGCACTCGCATTTCCATTTGTATCGCGTCGATGGCCCGTGGGTCTGTGTTTCATCGCGGGATGTGTTTTGACGGCAGTGTTGATGATCACCGGTGGTCTGGTTTCCGATACCCACGCGTTGCTTGCGCAGCGTGTCGTTACAGGCATTACCAGCGCGTTGATCTTCGTTGGCGGCGGGGTGTTGGCGGCGCGCCTCGCATCGGCCCATCCACGCGATTCAGGCCTGGTGCTCGGACTCTATTACGGCGGTGCAGGCAGCGGGATAGTCGTCGCGGCGCTGCTGGTGCCCATGACCACGTTCAGCGGACCGCATGGCTGGCAATGGGCCTGGTTCGCTTTGGCCGCGGCGTGCGCGTTGGCGTCCATAGTTGCGATTGCTGCCGCTCGCAGGATAGAACACAGCGAACCTGCGCCGGCCGTTCCTGCGTCACACGGTGCTTCGCCGATACACCCAGGCCCTTTACCCTGGCGACATTTCGGTTTCATGCTGGCCGGTTACGCGCTGTTCGGCGTGGGTTATATCGGCTACATGACTTTCCTTATCGCGTTGCTTCGAGCAGCCGGCATGAGCGCGGCCGTGGTGACTGCGTTCTATGTGCTGCTCGGTCTGGCAACCATTGTCTCGGCCCGGCTCTGGTCGGGACTGCTCAACCGCATGAGCGGTGGACAGGCATTGGCGGTCTTCAACGCGGTCCTCGCGTTCGCGACCCTGATGCCCGCGTTGTTCACGCAACCGGCGGTGGCATTTATATCGGGTGCGTTGTTTGGCGCGACATTTTTATCAGCGGTGGCATCGACGACCGCGTTCGTCCGGCACAATCTTCCAGCCACGCAATGGACCCGTGGAATCGGTGTGTTTACGATCGTTTTCGCGGTGGGGCAGATTGTCGGGCCGATCGTAATCGGCTGGATCTCGGATGGTGCAGGCCTCGCTCGCGGGCTCGTGTATTCGTCGGTCCTGCTTGCCGCAGGTGCGGTTCTCGCGATGCTGCAGAAGCCATTGCGCATTTGACAGTGCTGCAACGGCTATCTATTGATGTGGACCTCGGGCGTAGAAGATACTTAGCATGGCTTAGTGGTTTGGCGCGCGTAAAAAAATCGCTCAGTGCCCTTAAGCGATAAGCGATCTTTAAATACCTACGCTACGCTAAGCGATCAATCCGCCGCGCAGTCGATCAAATCTTAGTGACCAAAGTAGATCGAATGCTGGTCGTTGCCCGCAGCCGGCGCAACGGTGGTCCGGATACCTGAAGCCGACGTGCCACTGGTCGACGGGCCATACGCTTGCGCGGCTACCCCGTTCGATGCATCAACGCGTTGCTGGGCGAGCGCGGCTGGACCATGCCGGTCCGGCCGGTTGCAATCGAAGCGGTCGATATCACCCAAGGCGGGGGTTACTGGGACACGCGAAAGTGCTCGACCAGGAAGTCGATGAACGCACGAATACGCGCGGGTTGATTGCGGCGGCTTGGATAGTAGACAAACAAGTCCGCTGGCGGCAGCAGGAAGTCTGGCAGCACGACTTTCAGCCGGCCGCTTTCCAGGTATTTCGCGAGGTCCCATTCTGAGCGGATCGAGATGCCGTGTCCATCGAGCGCCCAGCCGAGCACGATGTCGCCGTCATTACTCGAGAGGCCGCCGTGCACCTTGACCGACACCGTCTCGCCGTCGCGGGTGAAACGCCAGACGCCGTAGGCATCGTCGTTCTGCCGGTGAAGGATAGTACGGTGGCGCGCGAGATCCGCAAGCGCGCTCGGGTTGCCGTGCCGCTGGAGATACGCCGGCGATGCGCACAGGAAGCGCCGGTTCGACATGATGCGGCGCGCGTTGAGCCGCGTATCGGGTAACGCGCCGAAGCGGATGGCGAGATCGAAACCCTGCTCGACAATGTCCACCGGCCGGTCCGTCACATCCAGTTGAACCTCGACTTGCGGATAGCGCTGCACGAACGCTGAGACAAGCGGCGCGATCGTCGTGCGGCCGAAGCCGAGCGAGGCATTCACGCGCAAGATGCCGCGGGGCGCTTCGCGGCTACGCGATACGGCATCCTCCATCTCACTCACGGCGGCAAGAATACGCGTAGCGTGCCGCAGATACGTGTCGCCCTCGTCAGTGAGGCTCGCGCTGCGCGTGGTGCGGTTCACAAGCCTGACGCCCAGCCGCTGCTCCATGAGCGCAAGGCGCCGGGTGGCGGCCGGCGGCGTCAGATCAAGCGCACGCGCGGCCGCCGACAAGCTGCCGAGGCGCGCCAGCTGGACAAAAAACTCGAGATCGGAGGTTACGTCATTCTTCACTTTAACTGAATAATCATATGTGTACCGTTGAAGTGTAACGCGATTGGGTGCGCGTAAACTTCGTTATCTGCTTGTGCGTTCCTAAACGCATTTGCCGACACTCAGGAGACAGTCACATGAAAATCGTGGAAATCCGCGAGCAAACCATTCCGATCAGTTCCTCCATTCGGAATGCGTATATCGACTTCAGCAAGATGACGCTCAGTCTCGTTGCCGTCATCACCGACGTCATTCGTGACGGCAAGCCAGTAGTTGGCTACGGCTTCAATTCGAACGGACGGTACGGCCAGGGCAAGCTGATGCGCGAACGTTTTATTCCGCGCGTGCTGGAAGCCGAGCCGGATTCGTTGCTCGACACGTCGGCGGGGCGCAACAACCTCGATCCGCACAAGATCTGGGCCACGATGTTCACGAACGAAAAGCCAGGCGGTCATGGCGAGCGCTCGGTGGCAATCGGCACTATCGACATGGCGGTGTGGGACGCGGTCGCGAAGATCGAAGGCAAGCCGCTGTTCCAATTGCTGGCGGATCGCTATGGCAACGGCACGCCGGATCGCGATGTTTTCGTTTATGCGGCCGGGGGTTACTACTATCCCGGGCAGGACTTCGGCAAGCTGAAGGACGAGATGCGCAGCTACATTGACCGCGGTTATACGGTGGTCAAGAAGAAGATAGGTGGCGGTTCGCTCGACGACGACCTGCGCCGGATCGACGCGGTGCTGTCCGTGCTGCAGGACGGTCAAAAGCTTGCCGTCGATGCAAACGGCCGCTTCGACCTGGACACAGCCATCAAGTACGCGAAAGCCCTCTCGCAATACGACTTGTTCTGGTACGAAGAGCCGGGCGATCCGCTCGATTTCGAACTCCAGGCCACGCTGCGGAATTACTACGACAAGCCGATGGCGACCGGCGAGAATTTGTTCTCGATGCAGGATGCGCGTAATCTGATCCGCTATGGCGGCATGCGTGCGGACCGCGACTACCTGCAATTCGACTGCGCGCTGAGCTATGGGCTGGTCGAATATTTGCGTACGCTGGACATGTTGCATCAGCACGGCTGGTCGCGTTCACGCTGCATTCCGCACGGCGGCCACCAGATGTCATTGAACATTGCAGCGGGTCTCGGCCTGGGCGGCAACGAATCATATCCGGATCTGTTCCAGCCATTCGGCGGCTTTCCGGACGGCGTGAAAGTGCACAACGGTTATGTAACGTTGCCGGATCTTCCCGGCATTGGCTTTGAAGGCAAGAGCGATTTATATGTGCACATGCAGGCTTTATCGTCGTAAGGCTTTCCTTTCTTCGTCGTCGCGTGGCTTAGCTATTTGCTAACCGTTGGTATGGCGACGTCCGATGTGTTCATACGCTATTCGGCGCAGTCCCTATGCGCCGGCTGACAGGAGCATTGCAATGCAAAAAACTAGCGAGCTTACCGGCCGCGATTTCCTTCGCGATCCCCGTCTTAACAAAGGTTCCGCCTTTACCGAAGCCGAACGTCGCCAATACCATCTTGAAGGGCTGTTGCCGCCGGGCTGCAGTTCACTGGAATTGCAGGTTGCGCGTACGCACACGGAGCTGGCTGCTCTCGACAACGACCTGCAAAAATATCTCCTGCTGTCCGATCTCCAGGCCCGCAACGAGACCTTGTTCTACGCCACGATCATGTCCGATCCGGCGACGTTCATGCCGCTCGTGTACACGCCGACAGTCGGCGAGGCGTGCCAGAAATTCAACCATATCTTCCGTGCAACGCGGGGCATGTATGTGCCTATCTCGGCACGGGGAAGGGTGAAAGAACTGCTGCAAAACTGGCCGGAAAAAGATGTTCGCTTCATCGTGGTGACGGATGGCGAACGCATTCTCGGACTGGGCGACCTGGGTGTGGGCGGGATGGGCATTCCGATCGGCAAGCTCTCGCTCTACACGGCCTGCGCAGGCGTGCCGCCCCAATACTGCTTGCCGGTGACGCTGGACGTAGGCACCAATAACCGCGACCTGCTCGACGATCCTCTCTATCTGGGCTTGCGTCAGGAACGTGTACGGGGCGACGACTACCATGCGTTCGTGAACGAGTTCGTTGAAGCAGCGCTAGAGTTGCATCCGAAATGCTGTATCCAGTGGGAAGACTTCGCCAACTTCAATGCCGTGCCGCTGCTCGCGCGATACAAGGACAAGATCTGCACCTATAACGATGACATTCAGGGCACCGCCGCCGTCGCGCTGGCGGGCATCTTCGCTGCGCTTCACATCTCGAAGCAAAAGCTCGTCGACCAGCGTTTCCTGTTCCTGGGCGGCGGCTCTGCGGGGACCGGCATTGCCGAGCTGATCAGTCAGGCAATGGTGCTGGAAGGCTTAAGCATTGACGAAGCAAGGGCGCGCAGTGCGCTGTTCGACGTGAATGGGTTGATGGTGAAATCGCGCCAGGACCTGGCCGATTTCCAGAAGCCTTTCGCCGTGGATCATGCCGCCGTGAATACTTTTGCTGACGCGGTGAAGGCGCTGAAACCGACCGGCATCATTGGTGTCAGTACCGTGCCGAAGCTGTTCAACCAGCAGGTGATCGAGGCCATGGCGGAGATCAACGAGCGTCCGATCATCTTCCCGTACTCCAACCCGACCTCACGCTCCGAGTGCACGGCCGAGGAAGCGTACCGGTGGTCCTCCGGTCGCGCTATTTTCGCGAGTGGCAGCCCATTCCCGCCGGTGGAAATAGAAGGGCGCACGTTTGTGCCTGGACAAGGTAACAACGTCTATATTTTCCCCGCGCTGGGCATGGCCGTGTTCGCCACCCAGGCGACGCGGGTCACGGACGAAATGTTCATTGTTGCGGCGAAAGCAGTAGCCGAGCAGGTCTCCGAAACCAGTCTTGCAACCGGCCTGATCTATCCACCGCAGAGCAAGATTTTCGAGGCATCGCTTCATGTAGCCGTGCGCGTGGCAGAGTGCATTTTCGACAATGAGCTGGCACGCGTGCCAAGGCCCGACGACATCACCGCGCTGATCCGCGACTGCGCTTACAAGCCGGCGTACGCGCTTTAAATCAGGCGGGCGTCGATTTTCCTCAAGCCGGATCGGGACTGGCGCATTTCGAACGCTTTTGGTGGGTTAGGGCCGGGGTTGGCCCCACGCGGGTTTGCTCCGCGTTCATCGTGCGGATGCGTTAAGCGAGTGCGGCCCGGATGCGGTCGATAGCCGCAATCTCCGGCGCACTCCCGGCAAGCCGTTCGCGAGGGCACCACGGGTACGGCAGAGCGTCGGCCCATCGCAGGATTGGCTCGACCGTGTCTTGCGGTAGTGTCGTCATCTCTTCTATTGTGATTCGGAGTTGCCGGACCTGTCCCGACTCCGCCGCCAACCACTCGTACCGGCCGAAACCAGCGCGCGCGAGACCGGTGCTTTTTTCTGACATACAGACAAGCCAGTCGCAGCTGAACGCCGCTCCGGCCACGGGCGGATCGCCCATACAGAAGGTGTAGACGTTCTCATAACGCTGTGCAAACTCGCTCACCAGAACATTCGAAATAGCTTTCGCACCCGTGACCGTGGCCGGGAACGAGATTTCCGATGTATTCAGTTGCATCGTGAGTTCGGCGTCGTCGGTAAATGCACTCGTGATCAAAAACGGGCGATTGCCGTCCTTCGCCCGAATATAGGTCTCGATGGATTTTTGCAGGGTGATCATGGGCGGTTCGGTGACTATGCTGGCAGGGTGGGAACGGGTGCGGCCCCAAGTCTATCGCCGCCTGACCCGCGCAGGGCGGTATCCCTTTGCCTGTAGCGGGCATGCGAGCGGGGCTTTATCGAGGCGTTTCGCTGCCCGATAATTCTGGGTGGGAGTCGGTCATTACGTCATATTGGATGCCCGTGCTTGGGATAATTGCTTCCTCGAAAGCGAGTTTTCGCGTAGATTTGCGACCGCGAAACAATTGTTACCCAGTAAAAGTAAGAGGAAACCATTCATGACCATTGCCCGGCGAATCCGCGAAGTGTCCAAGTTGAGCGGCGATTTTCTGCTGCGTTCAGGCAAACGCAGCAACACCTACTTCGACAAATATCGCTTCGAGTCCGATCCCGTATTGCTTAAAGCGATTGCGGAAGCGATGGTGCCCCTGATCCCCCCAGGCACTGAAGTGTTGGGTGGTCTCGAGATGGGCGGTATTCCAATCGTGACCATGCTCAGCCAGGTGACCGGCCTGCCGGCTGCGTATATCCGCAAGGAAGCGAAAGAGTACGGCACCTGCCAGTATGCGGAAGGTGCGGAGCTGGCCGGACGCAAGCTCGTGCTGGTTGAGGACATTGTGTCGAGCGGCGGAGCGATTTCCGACGCCGTGGCGAAACTGCGTGCCGACGGCGTGCCGGTCTCGCTAACGCTGTGCGTGATCGACCGTGAAAGCGGGGGTAAGGAAATGCTCGCGGGAATCGGGATCGAACTGAAATCCCTTTATACCTTCTCGCAGATCGAAGCGGGCCATTGAACAGCACTTCAGCAGCACTTCCGATGAGCCTCAATTCCTGAGCGGCCGAGCATGCAGCTTCTCGATCACGTTTCTATCGGGGTTCCCGATCTTGACATCGCCCGGCATTTTTACGATGCGATCATGAGCACGCTCGGCGCAGCCAAGGTGTATGACTTGCCTCACGCGCTGGGATACGGGGAACGGTGCACGCCGCAAGATGCCGCGTCGACTTATCTCGCGGTGTACCTGGATCAGGGCGTAATAGGCGACAACAAGCGGCACTGGTGTTTCAAGGCCGCCTCCCGTGCGCAGGTCGACGCGTTCCACGCCGCCGGCCTTGCGGCCGGAGGGAGTTCGGGTGGCCCTCCGGGGCTACGATCCGACTACCATCCGGGTTATTACGCCGCGTTTCTCCATGATCCGGCGGGCAACCGCGTGGAAGCGGTGTGTCACCTCGTCGCTTGATCGCTGGTTTGCCCCTGACCGGCGGCATGGACACTTGGCCCCGAGATTTGAGTGCCCCGAGTCTGGTTTTCCGTACTCAGCACTTCCGTGGACTTTGAGATCAAGCCCGACGCACGCATTGCGCCGAAGCAAGAAAAACCATTAGCACTACCAAGGTAGTTTTGCGATGTGATAGTAGCCGAATCATGAGGAATGCATGCGAAAGTCTGGCGTCGCGGACGCCTTCGCCCAAAACCAACCGCAAGATCGTCAATGCGAATGCGTAGGATCTCAGGTCATCCCGATACTGATCCTGATACCCCAGCGCGCGCAATCAAAGGATGGGTCACCCTTAGGCTGCGAGCGGTAGAACGCGCAAGCGTTGTTGCTATTGAGTCTGGTCGGCGTCAGTCGAGGTCTGCTGATGCCGATGTCCGTGACCTCGTCCGGTTGCGGACGGAGCACTGGCTTGAACGGGAGGCGCAGGCGGGTGATTAATGTACTGGAAGTTCTGCGCAATTGCCGAGTTGGGGACGTCCTGGCTCGACTGTGCGTAAGTTGTAGAAACGAATAGCAGGCACGCGACGGCCTGCGCGAACAGGATACGGTTCATTAGTGACTCGTTTGTTCGTGAAGAAAAAAACGGCCCACCCAAGAGGGCGGGCCAAGCTGCAGTCACTTGCATCACTCACAACCGCGTCTTGGGAGAAGACGCATGTCGAGTGTATGCCGAGCATGCGTCTCGTGCGTTGCAAGACTGCTTACATGCGTTACACCGCATGACAAGCTGTCTTTTCAATAGAAGGAACAAACTTTGCGTATGCCTGCTACTACTGAATGCCGAAGCCGGAGATTCAGTGTAATCAATGAACGGCATATCACGCTGGGATAGATTACAAAATACCGACAGTGCAATTGTATTGACTGAAGGATTGACGAGAGTTGATCCACGTTCCAATTCGGGCCTTGATTCACGTCTTGATTTACCACTTGATTCACGTAAACCCCATCGTTATTCAGCACAAAAATTTGCGAAAAGTTGTTATCCATTTCGCTTTCGGGCCGTTAACAGGGAAGTAGGTGGACAACCATCGACCGGCGGGAAACCTCTTGGAACGCGTGATCGGCAACATCGTCAACCATGAATGCTCGGGTTGAGGTGTGTCGTTGAGCTCGTCCGCCGATGTCGGCGTCTGTACTACCTGTGCGTGAATGTCCCGCTATGTGAAGCCACTTCACTTTTTTGCCAGCCTCACACCTATGGAAAATACCATGAAGAAAATTGCCATCACCCTCGCTCTCTTGGCTACGACGTTCTGCGCTGCCGCCCCGGCCTTCGCCCAGCCGTATCATCACCATCGCGAGTGCCACAAAGTCAGGGTGCATCATCATTGGGAAAATCGCTGCCGTTGATTACGGAGCTTTTCGGCCGATCGATGTGCGGCACGGCATTGATCGCTGATTGAATCCGCGGCATCAATAGGAAGACCTCCAAGATCTCCCAGCGGATACAAGCATTTGCACCAGCATGGCATCAAGCAGTTTTTGAAAAAGCCGTTCGGCATTCTGCCGCAACGGCTTTTTCGCGTCTGGCGTTGCGCGGCGCGACGCGTAAGCTTGACAGCGTTGCATCGCAATGATTGCCTTGACACGTAAAGCGCGCCCTAGAAGAAAGATCATCGCGCGCTACCCGGGAGCGCTTAGAATAATTGCATGACGAATAGGTGCCAGGATGCCCACTAAGACCCGGAGCCAAGCAAAATAATCAAAAGGTGGGATGCACATCCAGGGCATTGACCGATTGCATGGGTGATTGCGGCTTTAGGGAAACCGCCCTCAAGCGGGAGGGTCGATCGACGAAGTGCAAAGAGGCGCGGGCCGGCTCGGGTCCGACAAGCGCCAGACAATAGCGCCTTAGCGTTGGAAGCCTTCGAATGTTAAAAAAACCGACTATTTTCTTTCGGCTCAGAGCGGCTTTAGCGCGCCATCCGAATGCAATAGGTCTTGGCAGCATCGCTTTCTCGCTCATCGTGCTTGGGTTCGCCCTGGCTGTTCTGGTGCAGGCGCGTCAGGACGCGACTGCTCGTGCTATCGAAAACGCGGACAATCTGGCCCGGGTCATTGAACATGACATCACCTACACCTCTGAACTCACGGACCTCTCCATTCAAGCGGCCGTGGACGGCGCACAAGACGCAGACGTCATGCGGCTGCCGGACCGCCTGAGGCGGGAACTTCTCTTCGACAGATCGGCTACCGCCAGCCAGTACATAGGCTCGTTGTTGTGCCTCGATTCAAGAGGCAAGATTATTGTGGATTCCACAAGCGCGGTTCCGCGCAGCGTGGATCTGGCTGATCGCACATGGTTCACCGTTCATCGCGACAATCCGAATCTTGGACTGTTCGTCAGCCGTCCACTGCAGTCGCGTCTGAATCCTGGCGAAGTCGATCTCATGTTCAGCCGACGGGTGAACCATCCTGATGGCTCGTTCGCCGGGGTGGTGGTAGCAGCCTTTCGGCTCGACTACTTCCAGAACTTGCTGTCGGGCGTCCAGCTCGGACCCGGTGGGAACATCACGCTCTTGCAGGACGACGGCCATGTGATCCTGCGTTATCCGAACGACGGAATCCCGGTCGACGAAAACTTCAGTGGACGAAAAAACTTCGAGCGCTTCAGGCAGATGCATGAGACGTCGTTCATCGGCACGTCTGGAACAGACGGGGAGGAACGGCTCTATAACTTTCGCAAGTTCGACAAGCTGAAGATGATCGTGATAATTGCGCCCGCGACCCGTTACGTCTTCGCGGACTGGACGAGCCGGGCGTGGTATATCGGCATTGTCACTGCGCTGCTAATTGTCGGCCTGTTGTTTGCCGCGCAGCTTCTCTCCGTGGAATTCCGGCACAGGCTGCTAGTAGAGGAACAGTTGCGCGACATGACGCGTATAGACGGGCTGACAGGGTTGAGTAACCGCCGCAGTCTGGACGATCGTCTCATGCTCGAATGGCAGCGTTCCAAACGTTCGGGAAAACCATTGGCGCTTTTGTTCGTGGATATCGACCGGTTTAAAAACTACAACGACACGTACGGTCATCAGGCCGGTGACGACGCGTTAACCGCCGTCGCTCAGGCGATCGCGCGTAACAGCCAGCGGCCGGGCGATATTGCTGCGCGCTTCGGGGGCGAGGAGTTTGTTGTGGTGCTGCCCGAGACGGGCGGTGCGGAGGCGGCTGTGGTTGCAGCCGCTATTCACGCGGCTGTGCGAGGACTGGCTATTGAACATAACGGTAGCGAACATGGGGTCATCACGGTGAGCATCGGCGTGGCGTGTACAGAGACCGAAGAGGTGGCCGACGCGCTCGCGCTGATCAAAGCGGCAGACCAGGCCGTGTATCGGGCAAAGGCTTCTGGCAGAAACCAAACCAGCATGGCCGAGCCATTTGGCGGAGCGGCCGTCACGATCTAGGTCGGATTGCAATGCCCTCGGCTTCACCCACGGCGACCCACGGCCGGATCACTACACGGATGCGCCCTGGCGTTTCGTTCAGCGAGTTCTGATTGAAGAGGCCAGGGCGGTGATGGTGTCTATGTTTTGCTACCGGCAACCTACTTTCAAACGCGCGCTCTCATGCGGCGCCGGCCGCCGGACTTTTCTCACGCATCGACGTGACATGTTGCCTGGCCGCTTCGTTGCCGTGGGATAACGCGCGCACGGCAAGGGAAAACGCTAACTGGGTGTCGTGAGCGACAGCGCTGCGGTCATCGTCGAAGAGCTTGGCTGCGTGGCGCAGATGCTGCGCCGCTTGCCCATGGAGTTCCGCGGCGGCTGCGTGATGCTGCGCTGCGGTCGTGTTTTCGGCCGAGCCTGTTGGCGGAGGCAGTACAGTCGACGCACCCGCGTTGTGTTTGACGACGCTGTTGGCTTCATCTATGGCGTGAAGCGCGTGACCATGTGCCATGATCGCCTGATGGGCAGCATGGTCGTGGTCCTTGCCCGCTTCGAAATGGTGCGACGCCTCGCGGTGAAATCGCGCGGCCTGCTCGTGATGCGACGCTGCGGCTTCGAGATGTCCCTTTTTGCTTTGTTTTGTGTTCATGGTTACTCCTCCTGTACGACTTGTCCGACTTCGACGTTTGACCCGCTGCATGAGCCGCGTAAATGAGCCACCTAAATGAGCCACCTAAATGAGCCACCTAAATGAGCCACGCAACCGGCCGGAACCTATCCAATGAATTTACGCCTCTTCGGTTCCCGGAGGTTTTTTTTCGGCGAGCCGGCGCGGTCTGGTTGCGGCTTACCCCTAAGCCGGTCTGCAGCGAAGCACGCGGGCCATCATCGGACAGTTGTCAGGACAGCGCATCCAGCAAGCCGTACCACGCCACCCCCGCGCTGATATAAATGCGCTGCAACGCATGAAAGGGGATCGGCTTGATCGACGTCGGCGGGAGAGGCAACCCCTTTGCCGCGCCGCTCATGAACGCGGCGAGGTGTTTGCCCAAGGTTGTCGCCATCGCGATGCCGCGCCCGTTGTAACCCAGCGCTATGGTCAAGCCCTCGGCAGGCGTGTGCACATGCGGCAGGAAGTCACGCGTAATGGCGATGCGTCCCGCCCATCGGTATTCATATTCAATGCCTTCGAGCTGCGGATACATCAACCGCGATGCGCGTTCAAGATGCGCCCAATCGGCGGCAGTACGCGGATCGCGGAAGGGACCGCGGCCGCCCATCAGCAAGCGGCCTGCGGCGTCCTTGCGGAAATACAGCAGGAGCCGCCGCGAGTCCGACGCGACTTCGCGTCCAGGCAGCACGGTTGCGGAAATATCGTCGGGTAAAGGCCGGGTTGCGACAATGAAACTGTTCGCCGCGATCACCGATTGCGCGAGGCCGGGCCAAAGTGCATCGGTATAACCATTGGTTGCGAGCAGCACCTGTTTCGCATCGATGACCACACCGCCCGCACATCGCACGCGCCATGCGTCGGAACGCCGTTCGAGCGCGACGGCACGGGTTGCGCTGTGAATAGATACACCCGCTGCCTTCGCCGCGCGCGCCAGTCCACGCGCATAACTCAGGGGCTGTACGCTGCCGGCGCGTTTGTCGATCCAGCCCCCCACGAAAGTTTCCGTGCCGAGACGCTTCGCAACCTGTGCGCGGTCGAGTAGTTCGACCGGCGCACCGCGAGCTTCCCACTGCCGCGCACGGGCGTGCAGCGTGCCGAGCAGCTTGTCCGAATGCGTAGGTTGGATCCAGCCATTGCGGGTGGCATCGCATTGGATCTGGTGACGTTCGATCAGGTCGAAGACCGTGTCCGCGGCGCTGCCCGCGATCTGCGCGAGCGCTTCGCCTTCGCGTGAACCATACCGGCGGATGAGTTCGTCGGGATCGTATTTCAGCCCGGGGATCACCTGTCCGCCGTTGCGGCCGGACGCACCCCAGCCCGGTTCATTCGCATCGATCACGCAGACTTTCAAGCCGTGCCTGGCAAGATGCAATGCGCTCGACAGACCCGTATAACCCGCACCGACTATAAGAATATCGGTTCGGACGGACGTGTCGAGCGGAGGAGTATCGACGGCCGGTTCCGCAGTCGCGGCCCAGAGAGAGGGCGGCAAGGGTCGTGCAACTTCAACAATGCTCATGTTGGATAGTCAGGTTGAAGGCGCGTCGGAGGAGGTGAGCACCCGGCGCAGGAAATCGCGTGTGCGAGGATGTTGCGGACGTTCGAGCAGATCGGCTGCGGCACCTTCTTCGCAGATCGTTCCGTCGTAGAGAAAGCACACCCTGTCCGCCACTTCGCGCGCAAAACTCATTTCGTGCGTGACCACAATCATGGTCATGCCGTCATACGCGAGTTGGCGCATGACGCTCAGGACCTCACCGACCAGTTCCGGATCGAGCGCGGAGGTAGGTTCGTCGAACAGGATGGCCTTGGGCTCCATGGCGAGCGCCCGGGCAATCGCCACGCGTTGCTGCTGACCACCCGACAATTCCGACGGGTAGGCATCCATACGATGTGCGAGCCCGACCTTGTCGAGCAGATGGCGCGCTTTTTCGCGGGCTTGCACACGGGCTTCTTTTTTGACGAACACCGGACCTTCGAATACATTTTCCAGCGCAGTACGGTGTGGAAACAGGTTGAAGCGCTGGAACACCATGCCCACCTGCATGCGCAGTTCGTGAATGTGATGGGAGCGCGCGTCGACTGCGCGGCCATCCACGGTAATGGTGCCGGCGTCATGTTTTTCCAGGCCGTTGATGCATCGCAAGAGCGTTGACTTGCCCGACCCCGACGGACCGATCAGGCAGACCACCTGACCCGCTTCAACGTTGAGGCTGACGCCCTTCAGCACTTCCTGGTCGTGGAAGCGTTTATGAATCGAGTCGACCTTGATCATCGTTTCCCCTTGAGGCCGAGACGGCGTTCCAGACGACGCAAGCCATAAACGAGCGGCAGGCTCAGCCCGAGATACAGCAGCGCAACCAGCGTGAATACGGTCATGTTCTGGAACGTCGACGACGCGATCAACTGTCCGGCACGCGTCATTTCAGCGACCGTAATGGTGGACGCGAGCGACGAGTCCTTCAGCATCATCACGAGCGTGTTGCCATAGGGCGGCAAGGCGATCTTGAACGCCTGCGGCAACACCACGCGCCGCATGATCAGCGCACCGCGCATGCCGATGGATTGCGCCGCTTCTATCTGCCCGTGATCGATCGCCTGGATACCCGCGCGAAAATTTTCGGCCTGATACACGGAGTAAGCGATACCCAGCCCGATAAAACCCGCTTGAAACGCGCTCAGGCGCACGCCGAGATCGGGCAGCACGAAGTAGATATAAAAAAGCTGGACGATGATCGGCAGGCCGCGGATCACGTTGATAAACGTGGCTGCGGCGCGTGAAGCGAGCTTGTTCGACGACACGCGCATCAGCGCCAGCAGGAGGCCGAGCAGCGTGCTCAGGATGAACGAGCAGAAGGTGATCTCGATCGTGACGACCGCGCCTTTCAGCAGGATCGGCAGGAACTCGATGGCGTTCTGGAAGAACATGGCTTCTATCCTCTCTATGCTGAGGACGTCGTTATTCCACCTGCCACTTCTTGATGATCTGCATCAGCGTGCCGTCGGTCTTGATCTTCCTGATGCCCGCGTTCAACTGGTCGAGCGTGGCGGTGTCGCCCTTGCGTACCACGAAGCACAACTGGCCTTTCACTTCCGGCTGATACTCCGCGACTAGCCGCAACTGCGGATTCGGGTTGTGCTGAAGCTGGTAAGCGATGATCGGATGGTCACCGAAGCCCGCCTTGATACGTCCGAGCGCAACGTCGCGCATGATGTCGGCGACTGAATCGTAGGTGCGCACTTCCTTGAAGATGCCTTTCTTGTTCAGTGCATCGACAAACGCCGTGCCTACCTGGGCACCCACCACTTCGCCTTTAAGCGAGTCCATGGTCGGGTATTTACCGGTGTCGTCGGCGCGCACGATGAGGCCTTCGCCATACGAATACACCGTGTCCGAGAAGTCGACGACCTGCTGGCGCGCCGGCGTCTTCAGCATGGCGGCCGAAATGATGTCGATCTTCTTCGTCGTCAGCGACGGAATTAATGAGGAGAACGTGGTTTGTTCGATGCTGACGTCAAAGCCCGATGCCTTGCCGGTCGCCGTGATGGCGTCGACCAGCAAGCCCTGGATCGAGTTGGTCTTGACGTCGAGGAAGGTGAACGGAATGCCCGTGGCTGTCGCCCCGACCGTATAAGTGGGCGTGGCGGCGACCGACACGGCGGGTGCACCCGTGAGCAGCAATCCCGTTGCAAAGACACAGGCGAAGCGTTTGACGAACTGGAACATGAGGCTCTCCACTAATTGGGAAGGGTCGACAAGAAAAATCATTAATTGAGGTTTTAGATATCTTATTCGAGACAAAAAAATCGTCAATCGAAATATGCGTATCGATATTCGATATGGTAGTGTTGCAGTGTGGGCCCGAGCCCCGATCCAAACAATTGGGTAAATCCATGAACCGAAACAAGCTGGACCTTCCTGCGGACGTGCCTGCCGTAGCCGACGACGCGCCGGATACGTTGTTCAATCAGTCGTTGGAAAAGGGCATTGCGGTGTTGCGAGCGTTCAGCGCGCAGCGGCGGACCATGACGCTGCCGGAGGTGGCGGAGGCCACGTCAATCACCAAGAGTTCGGCGCAGCGGATGATCTACACGCTGGAAAAGCTGGGGTATGTGAAGAAGCATCCGCGCACGAAGCGTTACCAGCTTGCGGTGAAGGCGATGCAGATTGGCTTTAACTATCTGGCGGCGGATACGTTGATTGATGTCGCGAATCCGTTCCTGTCGGAGCTGACGAATGTGACCGGGGAGACGACCAACCTGACGGAGCCGGATGGCGTTGAGATGGTGTACGTGGGGCGGTTCGTGTGTACGAAGTTCTTGCCGATCCACATGCCTATTGGCAGTCGCATTCCGATGTATTGCACGGCATCGGGGAGGGCGTATCTGGCGGCGTTGCCGGAGGATGAGTCACGCGTGCTGCTGGAGGGAAGCGCGCGAGTGGCACATACGCAGTACACGGTGACCGACTTGGGCGAGATCGGCGCGCGGCTGGCGCAGGGAAGGCTCAGCGGCTATGCGTCCAATCGGGAGGAGTTGTTTATCGGCGATATGACGATTGCAGCGGCCGTGCTTGACGGGGAGCGGCGGCCGGTGGGAGCAGTGCATGTTGTTGCGCCCATTAGTCGCTGGACGCTCGCCGAAGCGGAGCAGCGCCTGGCACCGGCTGTGATTGATTGCGCGCGCGGAATCAGCAATTCAATCCGTACTCTCGGATAGGTTTTTCGTTCGCACTCCTCCCACTGAGCCCGTTGTCCGGGTGCGAACGAAACCGGCGAAAACAACGCAAGCGCAACGAAAGCTCGCTTTCTTCAATACCCTTGCGGCGGCGGAGGCGGCGGCATCCCGGGCGGCGGTGGCGGAGGCGGTGGTTGCGTCGAATAAACGCCTTGCGGTGGTGGTGCGCTCATCATTCGCCCGCGCATTGGCACCCGGTTACCGTTTGCATACATGCACTGCAGATACGCCTGGTCATAGCGGCGCTGTACGTCATAGGCCGAACCTTGTGCGTTGCTCGCACCAAACAAACTGCCGGCCAGCAAGCCAGCGCCAGCACCTACCGCGGCGCCCGAACCGCCATTGAACGCCGCACCTGCAGCCGCGCCCAGCGCCGTGCCGACTACCGCGCTGCCTACCACGCTATTGGTAGTGGACTGATTGGCCTGGTCGCCGCCAACCTGTCCATATGCAAACTGACGACACGAACCATCGTCCGCACGGAACTGGTCAAAAGTCTTGCCGGTACCAGGAAGGGCCATCACGCTCGGTCCCGTGGGCACCACGGCGCACCCGCCGAGAATGCCGAGCGAAACCCCCATTGAAACGAGTAATGCAAGTCTTGGATACTTCATGACGCTTTGATCTTCCGTTCAAGGATTACTGAGAGTTGCCTGGCTGCGGCGCCACGGGACGCCAGCCGGACGGGCAGTTCTTCACATACGGGTAGTACGCTTTCGATGCATCGCAGTAGTACCAGGAAGCACCGCCCTGCTGTCCGGAGGCATCGGCTGACGGCCCCGGACCCTGCACTTGTCCCTGTTCCACATAGTTGACCGGCGGTGGCGCCGGTACAGCCACGACCGGCGGGTAAGGGTAGTAATACGGAACGGGCGCAACGGGATAGTAATAAGGCACTCCCACCCCAACCCCCACAAAAACACGTGCAGCATCCGCCGGCACGCAGATACAGGCTGCGACCACTGCCGCCGCCGCCAGCGGCAAGCAAGAATTCAGGCGTTTCACGACATTTCTCCCAACCTGGTTTGACGACACGCTCCCCAACTTTTTACCGTAAGCAGATATCGGACCGTCCCGTAATCCGCTGCATTAAAGGAGCACAACTGAACGCTAAATCAGTTGAACACGAAGCGCCATTACAGACGTTACGCGTCATTTTTCCGATCGTTACAAAACAGCGTTTAACGCACTCATTCGCAAGAAAATTGACAGTATTAAGTAATATTTTTCTCACGAAAACTGGCCTGAAAACAGCCGGTCATTCCGGGCGCTTGCAAGCGGAGGAAGGCATTCGCGCAAGCCATCCTGCAGCAGGGTTCTTTCGATTGATAACGATCAGCTCGTCCGATAATTCCGGGCGCGCAGTGTTGTTTACATGAGACGCCGAATCGTCTTCACGCACAAGAGCGGGCGCTCGCGAATATTTGCGCGGAGGGCGACTGGATCGAAGAGAGCGTTCTGACGCGGCTGTGAGCGAGCAGAATCGCGAGGGTAGGGAGCGCCGGTGAAGAACGGTGGCCGGCAGCCCGAGCGAGCAGGCCGGATAAAAACTGCGAGCGCAGCTCCGGTTAGACCGCACCAAGATGCGGATCATGATGCTTGCCCGGCTGTCCGCAAACCCTTGAAATTCGGACAGCCGGTGTCAAGCAGCGCGGTCCTCCTTATTGCCGCGTTCCCGCTCTGATCGCTTCGGCGAACCGCTTGATGTAGACCGGCGATGCATCGCTGATTGCCCAATACACCATGCCGTCCTGATGCCACTCGACGAGCGAATAGCCATCGTCGGATTGTGTGATCAGAGGCGTGGACGACGACGCGCTTTTGCCATCGCTTTTGCCATGATCGTCGGGGAATACGTACAAATCGATCGGATGCTTCAGATACCGGTAGATCATGACGGCAACGGGACGGTGATCCACATAGTCGAGCCGCCCGCCGACCAGCGGAAAGCCTTGCGCCTCGGGATCAACCACGGGCGGCGCATAGTCAATACGCCCGTTGAACCAGGGCTTCACCGTGTGCTGGTCGCTCGACAGCACATCCATCGTGCGAGCCGACATCAGCGCCCGTACATGGCTCGAAACGATCTCCTGTTGCAGGTCCCCGCCACGGGATGGCTGCTGGGTCCAGAGCAGCGTCATGAAGACCAGCGAGCACAAGCCGATCCCCGCGATTCCTCCGCCAATGAACGGCAGTCCCGCCATGCGCCACGACCCGTTCCAGGGCCACAGCGACGGACTTTTCCTGGCTGTTTCTGCTTTCAACCGGGCTTGCACCTGAGCCCGCAAGGATTCCGGAGCACGTTCATAAAGCGAGCCGTCGCGCAGTTTCTCAGCGAGCGATGAGTTGGATCTAGTTTCCACGCTTGGACTCCTCCGGACCGGCGGGTGGTGTTTTGACCAGGCGGATCGCCTGCTGTTCCGACCCGCCCTGTGCCGCGCGTACAGCCGTGCACAAGAGGCGGCGCGCGCGTGAAAGCCGCGACATGACTGTGCCCAGCGGGATGCCCGCCACGGCCGCTACGTCCCTGTAGCTCATGTCTTCCAGTTCACGCAACACGATCACCTCACGATATTCAACTGGCAACGTAGCCAACGCCCGATGCACGAGTTCGGTCTCGTCTTGACGCACGGCGAGCTTCTCCGGATCGTCGCCGCTTTCATCGGCCCAGCCGGGAAGCTGATCGTCGACATTGAGTGAGTCGTCGTAGGGCGTGGCATCCGCGCGGTTATGTTGCCTGCGCCATTCGGTGAACCACGTGTTGCGCACGATCGCCAGCAGCCAGGCGCGCGGATTGTCGCCCTCGTAGCCATCGAAGAAACGAAAGGCTCTCAGGAAGGCTTCCTGCACGACATCGTCAGCGTCCGCAGGACTGCCGCTCAGCCAGCGCGCAAGGTTATACGCCGCGTCCAGATGCGGCAGCATCACCGCGTCGAAGCGATTCGGCGAGTGCTTCGCCATCGGTACTCTCCCTGCCGTGGAACTTTCTGAACGTGCGCCACGCGCCAACGCACATGACGGGTCGCCGGTCGGTCCGCAATGCTGAAATACCGCAATACAAGACGCTGGCTCCCAACTCTACTTACCGGTCAGTCGCCTGATTTATTCCCGATTATGCGAGTTCGGCAAAAAAATATACCCGGAATAAAGCGTCGGACCTCCGAGTTTGATGGGCATGGGGCAATGCATATCCACTTTGCATACCCGTTTCGCACACCCATCCACCAGGAGCCGTTCATGCCCGACCTCGACAAAAAGATTCTCCCGCCCGACCCCCTTACGGCACACGGCGCCAGGCGGCGCACTGCACTCACGTGCATGGCATGGGCCGGTGCAGGCATGCTGTGGACCCTGAACGGCGGCGTGCCGGGCTCGAAGCTGATTGGGGGCACCGCACAGGCTGCCGAAACCGATCGTCATGCGTTCAGCTTCGTGCAGATCAGCGACAGTCATATTGGCTTCAGCAAGGACCCGAACCTCGATCCTGCAAGCACCCTGTCAGAGGCCGTCGACAAGATCCGCGCGAGTTCGGAGAAGCCCAGGTTCATCATCCACACCGGCGACATCAGCCACCTGTCCAAGCCCGGCGAGTTCGACACCGCCACGCAGATCATCCAGAGCGCCGGGCTCGATGTGCACTACGTACCCGGCGAACACGACGTTCTCGTTGACGACGGCGGTTCGTATTTCGAGCGCTTCGCCAAACCTGCGGACCCCAAGTGGTACAGCTTCGATCAGGGCGGGGTGCATTTCATCGGCTTGACCAATGTGCTGGATCTGCGCGGGGGTGGCCTGGGATTTCTCGGCGATGAGCAACTAGCGTGGCTGAAGCAAGACTTGCATGCGCGCACGAGCAGCACGCCGATTGTCGTGTTCGCGCATATCCCCCTCTGGTCTTTGTATCCGCAGTGGGGCTGGGGTACGGATGACAGCGCGCAGGCGCTAGCGATGATGAAGCGTTTCGGCTCGGTCACGGTGCTTAACGGCCACGTGCATCAGGTCGCGCAAAAAGTCGAAGGTGAAATCAACTTCTATTCGGCATTGTCGACCGCTTTTCCGCAACCAGCGCCCGGCACGGCAGCAGGTCCCGGTCCGATGAAAGTTCCCGCCGACACGCTACGCAAGATGCTGGGCGTACGCACGGTCAACTATGTCCCGGGCAAGGCCGAACTGGCCATTGTCGATACACGGCTCAGCGTATGAGCAGCCTTTTAATAGAGCGGAGAACGATGATGAAAATGCCGGACCTTCAAGGCGTATGGATAGCCAAGACCGCTGCCAAAACAATGGCCGCATTATGCTTTGCGGCGGCGCTGGCGGCTGCACCCGTATTCGCCGCCGAGGCGAAGCCGGCCGCTACCGTAGTGATCGACAATTTTTCGTTTAGTCCTGCTCAGTTGTCGGTTGCGGCAGGCTCGACTGTGACGTGGGAGAACCACGACGACATGCCTCATACCATCGTCAACGATGCAACGCCGCGCGAATTCAAATCGGCGCCGCTCGATTCCGGGGAGCACTTTTCACAGACGTTCCTGAAGCCCGGCACGTATAAATATTTCTGCTCGATTCATCCGCATATGACGGGCACGATCGTTGTGAAATAGAAGGGGCTACGAGCTATTGCTGCAGGCCCAGCCGATACCACGTGACCTGCCGGTACGGTTCACCGGGCCGCACGATCACGCTGCCCGCGTCCGCCATGTTGACCTGGTTCGGGAAAGCGCCGGCCTGCAGACACAGGCCGGCGTGCTTCCCGTAACGCCGTCCATGCCGTCCCACAATGCCATCCAGGTGATTGCCGGTATAGAACTGCACACCGGGTGCGCTGGTTCCCATCGTCAACTCGCGGCCACTGCCGGGGTCGTAGAGCCGCACGACGGGCTTGAGCGTGTTGCCGCTTTCACCTATGACATAACAATGATCGAAGCCGCCGGCACGCGTGAGCTGATCGTGCGGCCAGTCCAGCCTTGCACCGACCGGAGCGCTTGCGCGGAAATCGAACGCATGGCCCGCTACCTGCGCGCGGCCTTCGGGAATTAGCGCTGCGTCGACTTCGAAGAATGTGTCGGCATCGATGGAAATCACGTGGCCGCGGATATCGGTCGTTTCGTCACCCGACAGATTGAAGCAGGCGTGGTTCGTCAGGTTGAGCGGCGTAGGCGCATCGGATACGGCTTCATACGCGAGCGTCAGCGTGCCATCGTCGTCAAGCGTGTAGCGTAATGTGGTTGACACATTACCTGGGAAGCCCGCGTCGCCTTCCGGTGACTCATGCGTGAGGACCAGTCCTCCGTCCACTTCCCGGGCGTCCCATAGCGCGCGATGAAAGCCCGCCGCGCCGCCATGCAGCAGGTTGTCGCCCTCGTTGCGATCAAGCGAATACGCAACGTTGTCGAGCGCGAAGCGCGCGTTCTCAATGCGGTTTGCCCAGCGTCCGATCACGCCGCCCAGATAAGCACGGCCGGCGAAATATTCAGCGGGCGTGTCGTGACCCAGCAGGACATCTGCCACGCGGCCCGCGCGATCGGCGGTATTCCACGAGACCAGCGTCGCACCGAGATCGCTGATCGCGACGCGCATGCCGTGCACATTGCGCAGCGTGAACAGACGCGCCACATCGCCGCCGGGCAACTCACCCCAGCGTTCGACACTGACGCGCGCGGAGCCGGGGCGGAGAGGGGTGGGCATATCGGAGAGATTCATGAAGAGCGGGGATCAGCCGGGTTGTGCGCAGGGCGCGACCGGCAGGCGCTCCTGATATTCGCGCGGCGTACAGTCCAGCTCGCGACGGAACACGGCGTACATGTATTGCAGCGATGTGAAGCCGCAGCGGATGGCGACTTCGGCGCTGGATAAATCGTGACGCGCGAGGAGTTGCTTCGCAATCTCGAGTTTGTGATTCAGTATCTCCTGATGCACGGTGCAGCCGAGTTCGCGGCGGAAGTGATCCTCCAGCGACGAGCGCGATACACCCACGTAGTCGGCCACCTGTTCGGTCTTGATGCCCTGGCATCCGTATTGCCGGATGTAATGGCGGGCACGCATGACATAGGGGCTCGACACCGGTTGATGACGCGTTGATTCGAGCACGTTGATGCCCACTGGCGGCACGAGGATGCGCCTGCCGTGAAAGCGCGCGCCGCCCAGCATCTGGTGCAGCAAATGAGCAGCGGTTCGGCCCATTTCCTCGGTTCCCTGGATCACGGAAGACAGCGGAATGCGCGTGAGCGAGCGGGTCAGGGGATCGTTGTCTATGCCAATGATGGCCACTTGCTCGGGTACGGGAATACCCGAGATGAGACACGCCTGCAACAGATGCCGCGCGCGGGCATCGGTCACGGCGATCACGCCAACGGGCTTCGGCAGGCTCTCGAGCCACGAAGTCAGTTGGGCGCTTGCCTGACTCCAGACCGGCGCGCTGGTCGGCAGGCCGCGATGAATATCCGCCTCCAGCCCATCGGCTGCGAGCAGCGCCTTGAAGGCCAGTTCACGTTCTTGCGCCCAGCGGTTTTCGGGCGCTTCAGGCAGGCTGTAAAGTGCAAAACGCTGCAAGCCTGCACCGATCAGATGCGTGTACGCAAGCGACATCAGCTTCGCGTTGTCGGTCGCAATATACGGCAGCCTGGCTGGATAACACGCCGGGTCCGCATAGGACGAACCCACGGCGACCACGGGCAGTTGCGAATCTCCAAGTGCTTCGGCCACCGCCGGATCGTCGAAATCCGCGATGATGCCGTCGCCTTCGAAGCGTTCGATGCCGTTTAGCCGGCAGCGAAAATCTTCCTCCAGGAAGAGATCCCATGCGACGCGCGTGGACAGCAAATAATTGCCTATACCGGTAATGACCTCGCGGTCATACACCTTGTTCGCGTTGAACAGCAGCGCGATCCGGTGCGAAGCTTGAGCGGTCTGTGGTCGTGTCATCGAACTCCGGATGGATGCATACCTCGCTACTGCAGTGCCGCGATATGTCCATCGTCTCCGTTGCAGCGCAATATGCGCCTGTTTTTTTACGGGATCTTTTTAGCGTTTGCTGATTCTAGGCCAGCGCATCCGCCAACCGCCAGCCTGATTATGACTTAGCTTCAGAAACACCATGAGCGCTGGCGGATTTCGCAATTGCCCGGTGAGCGACGATGCTGGCAGCATGGTGTCACATTAAAAAGAAGGAGACGCTCATGTCGTATTTCGAACATTTGCCGGCCGTGCGTTATGAAGGCCCGCAGTCCGACAATCCTTTTGCCTTTCGTCATTACGATCGCGACAAGCTGGTCCTCGGCAAGCGCATGGAGGATCACTTGCGTCTCGCCGTTTGTTACTGGCACACGTTCGTATGGCCCGGCGTGGACATGTTCGGGCAGGGCACCTTTCACCGGCCGTGGCAGCAACCCGGCGACGCAATAGAACGAGCCCACGTGAAAGCCGACTCGGCGTTCGAGTTCTTCTCCAAACTGGGTGCGCCGTATTACACCTTCCACGACACGGACGTCGCGCCCGAAGGTGACAGCATCAAGCATTACGTCAACAACTTCAAAGGCGTCACGGACTATCTGGCGGCGAAGCAGGAGCAAACCGGCGTCAAGTTATTGTGGGGTACGGCGAACCTGTTCTCACATCCGCGATACGCTGCGGGAGCCGCGACCAATCCCAACCCTGAAGTGTTTGCGTTCGCGGCCACTCAGGTGTTCCAGGCGCTCGAGGCCACGCATCGGCTTGGAGGTGAGAACTATGTGTTGTGGGGCGGCCGCGAGGGTTATGACACGCTGCTGAACACCGACCTTAAGCGTGAGCGGGATCAGCTTGGGCGTTTCCTCAACATGGTGGTAGAGCATAAGCACAAGACGGGTTTCAAGGGTGCGTTGCTGATCGAGCCGAAACCGCAGGAGCCGACCAAGCACCAGTACGACTACGACGTGGCAACGGTCCACGGTTTTCTCGCGCAGTTCGGTTTGCAAAATGAAATCCGCGTGAACATTGAGGCGAATCATGCAACGCTCGCGGGACATTCGTTTCACCACGAGATTGCGACGGCTTACGCGCTCGGCATCTTTGGCAGTGTCGATGCGAATCGTGGTGATCCGCAAAACGGTTGGGATACCGACCAGTTTCCGAACAGCGTTGAAGAGCTGACGCTGGCGCTGTATGAAATCCTGAGGCACGGCGGCTTCAGCACAGGGGGCATGAATTTCGATGCGAAGGTACGGCGTCAGAGCGTGGCGCCCGAGGACCTGTTCTTCGGGCATATAGGCGCGATCGATGTCATAGCGATCGCGCTGGAACGGGCAGCCACCCTGGTCGAGAACGACAAGCTTGCCGAATTCAAGACCCAGCGTTATGCAGGCTGGGACACGGAATTTGGCCGCAAGATCCTCTCTGGCGGTTACTCTCTGGAGTCGCTGGCGATCGATGCGCTGGGACGTCGTGTTAACCCTCAGCATGTGAGTGGACAACAGGAGCAACTCGAAAATATCGTGAACAGAGCAATTTATAAGTAACGCGCTTGCCTATGAAAATCATTAAGCGCCCCGGCTGATTTCGCAATTGCGCCTAATGCGAATAAAGGCCCAAGCTAACGACAAAATCAAGAAACGACCTTCATCAAAACCGACGACCGCGAACACGTATTCGCGGCGCAAGCAGTAGATTCCGCCGACGTCTCCTCTCTCGCACATGCGTTGCCCTGACCGGCCGCGCAGGGAGACGTATCGGCTAGTCAACCATAAAAAGGAGTGAGACATGAAGTCTGCAAAACGCCGCGCCGTACTCGGATCGCTAGTCTGTGGAGCGATGTTCGCCAGTTTGACCGTGCTTCCTTCTCTCGCTTATGCGAGCAAGGACAAGCCTGAAATTGGCTTCTGTATTGACGACCTGCGGGTTGAGCGCTGGTCGCGTGACCGGGATTATTTTGTCGCCGCCGCCACGAAGCTGGGCGCCAAGGTGTCCGTGCAATCGGCTGACGCCAGCGAAGAACGGCAGATATCGCAGATTGAAAACCTGATCTCGCGGGGTGTCGATGTCATCGTGATCGTGCCGTTCAATTCGAAAACCCTCGGCAACGTGGTGGCCGAAGCGAAGAAGGCAGGCATCAAGGTGGTGTCGTACGATCGACTGATCCTGGACGCGGATGTGGACGCCTATATCTCCTTCGACAACGAAAAGGTCGGCGAGATGCAGGCACAGGGCGTGTTCAATGCGCAGCCCAAGGGTAACTACTTCATGCTCGGCGGCGCGCCGACCGACAACAACGCGAAGATGCTGCGTGAAGGGCAGATGAAGATCCTGAAGCCAGCCATTGATCGCGGCGACATCAAGATTGTCGGCCAGCAATGGGTGCCGGAATGGAGTGCCGCGACCGCGCTGCGCATAACCGAAGATGCGCTGACCGCGAACAACAACAAGATCGACGCCATTGTGGCGTCCAACGACGGCACGGCGGGTGGCGCTATCCAGGCGCTTGCCGCGCAACACCTCGCTGGCAAGGTGCCTATCTCCGGTCAGGATGCTGACCTTGCGGCGGTCAAGCGTCTGGTGGACGGCACGCAGACCATGACCGTCTATAAACCGCTGAAGCTGATTGCAGGCGAAGCGGCCAAACTGGCGGTGGACCTCGCAAAAGGACAGCAACCCGCCTATAACGCGAAATACGACAACGGCATGAAGCAGGTCAACACCGTGTTGCTGCAGCCGACGCTCCTGACGAAGAGCAATGTCGACACCGTGATAAAGGACGGCTTCTATACACAGGCCCAGTTGGCGGGGAATTGACACGTCTTTAGCGTCATGCCGGGCGTGAGGGCCTTAAAGCGTACGAGCAAGTGTGTACGGGACCTTCACGCTGATTCACTGTCCAGGAAAAAACCGCATGGCAAACGCGCTGCTGGAAATGCATGGCATCGTCAAGACGTTTGGCGGTGTGAAGGCGCTCGATGGTATCGACCTCGTGGTCTCGCCCGGGGAATGCGTTGGTTTGTGCGGCGAGAATGGCGCGGGCAAATCGACCCTGATGAAGGTGCTGTCCGGGGTTTATCCGCATGGCACGTGGGAGGGAGAAATCTGCTGGGAGGGAGAACCTTTACGCGCGTCTACTATCCGCGAAACGGAGGATGCCGGCATTGTCATCATCCATCAGGAATTGATGCTGGTACCGCAGTTATCTGTGGCGGAGAACATCTTCCTCGGCAACGAAATCACGCTGAGCGGCGGCCGCATGAACTACGCGGCAATGTATCAGCGAGCCGACGAATTACTGCGCGAACTGAACATCAGCGGCATCAATGTGGCTCAGCCCGTGATGAATTACGGCGGCGGTCATCAGCAACTGATAGAGATTGCCAAGGCGTTGAACAAGCGCGCGAAGTTGCTGATCCTGGATGAACCATCGTCGTCCCTGACCGCCAGCGAAATCCGGATCTTGCTGGACATTGTGCGTGACCTGAAGAAGCGCGGCGTAGCGTGTGTGTACATTTCTCACAAGCTCGACGAGGTGGAAGCGGTCTGTGACACCATCACCGTGATCCGGGACGGCAAGCATGTCAGCACGCAGCCCATGAAGGATCTGAGCACCGACAGCATCATTTCCATGATGGTAGGCCGGGAGATCAAGAACCTGTTCCCGCGCGAGCCGCACGACATTGGCGAAGTGATTTTCGAGGCACGCCACGTCACCTGTTTTGATGTGACCAACGCGCGGCGCAAGCGCGTGGATGACGTCTCGTTTTCGCTGCGCAAGGGAGAGATTCTTGGCGTTGCCGGCCTGGTCGGCGCAGGGCGGACCGAATTGATGCAAGCAATCTTCGGCGCTTACCCGGGTATCAGCGAAGCGGAGGTTTATCTGAACGGCAAGCGCCTGAAGATCAAGACGCCGGCCCATGCGATCGACGCCGGTATCGGCATGGTGCCCGAGGACCGCAAGCGTCACGGCATCGTGCCGCAACTCGGCGTGGGACATAACATCACGCTTGCCGTGCTGAATCGTTTTGCGAAGGGTGGCCGCATTGATTCCGCTGCCGAACTCGACACGATCCACACCGAAATGAAGCGGCTCTCCGTGCGCGCCGCCACGCCTATGTTGTCCATCGCGAGCCTGTCCGGCGGCAATCAGCAGAAGGCCGTGCTGACCAAGATGCTATTGACCGACCCGGCAATTCTTATCCTCGACGAACCCACGCGGGGCGTCGATGTAGGCGCCAAGTTCGAGATCTACAAACTCATGTTCGCGCTGGCCCGGCGCGGCGTGTCGATCATCGTGGTGTCGTCGGAACTCAATGAAGTGCTTGGCGTGAGTGACCGCGTGCTGGTCATAGGTGAGGGCCAACTGCGTGGCGACTTTATCAATGAAGGGCTCACACAAGAACATATCCTGGCGGCGGCTATCCGCGCGACCCCACAGACAAACTCTTTTCAAGCGAGCGTCGCATGACTCCTGACGTCACCTCGTCGCCCAAACGCGGCGCCACCGGCGGCGCCAGCACCACATCCGGGCAGCGCTTCAAGCAGCTTTTCACGCGTTACAAGTTGCTGGCGCTGTTGCTTGCGGTCACCGTCATCTGGATCTTCTTTTCCTTCCTTACCGATGGCGCGTTCGTCACGCCGCGCAATCTTTCGAACCTGCTCCGGCAGATGTCGATCACCGGCATGCTCGCGTGCGGCATGGTGTTCGTGATCATCTCGGGCGAGATCGATTTGTCGGTTGGCTCGTTGCTCGGTCTGCTCGGCGGCGTGGCCGCTATTCTCGATGTCTCGCATCACTGGCCAATCCAGTTCACCGTGCCGGCGGTAATGCTGCTCGGCATCGCGATCGGCATGTTCAACGGCTGGTGGTCGACTTATTTACGGGTGCCGTCGTTCATTGTCGGGCTTGGCGGCATGCTCGCGTATCGGGGCGTTCTGCTGGGTGTGACCGGCGGTTCGACTATCGCGCCGGTCTCCAGCAACCTGGTGTTCATCGGCCAGGGATATTTACCGCGCATGGCGGGCAATGCGCTTGCAATCGTACTGTTCGCGTTGCTGGTCGCGTTGACCGTGCGCCAGCGGCAGAACCATTTGCGTTACAGCTTGCCGGTAGTGCCGCTGTGGCAGGACGGCGTGAAGATTGTCGCGGCCGGGCTCGTACTGGTTGCGTTCGTGACCACGCTGAACCAGTACGGCGGAATTCCCGTGCCGGTATTGTTGCTGCTGGCGTTACTCGGTATTTTCACCTATATCGCTACGCAGACCGTATTCGGGCGGCGCATTTATGCGGTTGGTTCAAACCTCGAAGCGACCCGTTTGTCGGGCGTGAATACGAACCGCGTGAAGTTGGTGATCTTCGCGTTGATGGGCCTGATGTGCGCGCTTGCCGGGTTGGTCAACACGGCGCGGCTCGCGGCCGGGTCGCCGTCGGCGGGAACAATGGGTGAGCTCGACGCCATTGCCGCGTGCTTTATCGGCGGCACGTCCATGCGCGGTGGATCGGGAACCGTCTATGGCGCGTTGATCGGGGCGCTGGTCATGGCGAGCCTGGACAATGGCATGTCGATGCTCGACGTTGATTCGTATTGGCAGATGATCGTGAAGGGCGGCATTCTCGTGCTCGCGGTGTGGATCGACGTTGTGTCGGGCTCTAACCAGCGCTAACCAGAAGTGACCAACGCTAGTCAGCGTTGGCGCCGGGTTTTTCCATGGTGGTTTGACCGGAGGGCAGGTGTCACAAAACTTGGCGCATAATCCGAGCACCGAACGAGCAAGATCCGGGAGACGATATGCTGACCAAGAGCGAAGAACGCGTTGCGCACCTTCTCACCGACGTAGTCGACTTTGCACGGGGACGGCTGCCAGAGCCCGCGTTCAATGTCGTTGAACCGCTCCTGCGTCACTACTACGAGCTTGCTGATCCAGAAGACATCCAGAGCCGCGACATAGCCGATCTCTACGGCGCGGCCATGGCGCACTGGCAGACGGCGCAAAAATTCACCACGGGCCGCGAAGTCCTGCGGGTATACAACCCCAACCTCGAACAACACGGCTGGCATTCCGATCACACGGTAGTCGAGATCGTCAACGACGACATGCCGTTCCTCGTCGACTCCGTCACGATGGCGGTCAACCGTCTTGGCCTGGCGATGCATTCCGCCATTCATCCGGTGTTCCGGGTCTCCCGCGACGCAAGCGGGGCGATCACGCGTATCGCGCTGGGTCACGTCGACGGCGCCGATCCGCAATCGCGCCTCGAATCGTTTATTCATTTTGAAGTGGACCGCTGCGGCGAGGCTGCCAAGCTCGATGAGCTTCGCAGCGACATTGCTCGCGTGCTCGGCGACGTACGCGCTTCGGTGGAAGACTGGCCGAAGATCCTTGAGGTGGCACGCGCAACCATAGGCGAAATGAAAGCGCGTGAAACTAGCGCGGACGGCGTGGAAGCACGCGCGTTCCTGGAATGGATGGTGGCGGATCATTTCACCTTCCTCGGACACCGCGACTACGAGCTCATTACGCAAGATAGCGGGTTTGCACTGCGCGGCGTGCCGGGCTCCGGCGCGGGACTATTGCGCGAAAGCCTGCGGCCGCCCGCAGCCGATAACGTCACGCCATTGCCTCCGGCCGCAGCGGCCATCATCAACGGCTCCGCACCGATTTTTCTCACCAAGGCCAATTCGCGGGCGACCGTGCACAGGCCCGGTTATCTGGACTACGTTGGTGTGAAGCGCGTCGGCGCGGATGGCAAGGTGATCGGGGAGCGGCGGTTTATCGGCCTGTACACGTCCACCGCGTATCTGGTTCCCACGTCCGAGATCCCGATCGTGCGACGCAAATGCGCGAACATCATCAGGCGTGCCGGCTTTCTCGCCAAGGGGCATCTGCACAAGTCGCTAGTGACCGTGCTCGAACAATATCCACGCGAAGAACTCTTCGAAGCGGATGAGGACGACTTGTTCGACATCGCGCTCGGCGTGCTGCGTTTGCAGGAGCATCAGCGAACTCGGCTCTTCGTGCGGCGAGACCGGTTCGACCGCTTTGTCTCATGTCTCGTTTTCGTATCGCGCGACAAGTTCAATACGGACCTGCGCAAACGCATCGCGAACGTGCTCATGGAAGCGTTCAACGGCAAGAGCATTGAGTTCACGCCGCTGCTGTCGGAGTCTCCGCTGGCGCGCATCTATATCACGGTGCGTTCCGATAAAGGCGCCATGCGCGAAGCCGACACGCGCGAACTCGAGCAACGGATCGTGCAGGTTGCGCGCCGCTGGCAGGACGATCTCGCGGACGCACTGGTCGACGGCTTTGGCGAAGAGCAGGGCAACCGGCTCCTGAATCGATACGCAGATTCGTTCCCCGCGGGTTATCGCGAAGATTATCCGGCTCGGACGGCGGTGCGCGATATCGAATTGATCGAGCAGACGCAGGTGAGGGCGGGCGGTCTCGCGATGAGCCTTTACAGGCCGATTGAAGCGGGGCGGCGGGCGTTTCGATTCAAGGTGTACAGGGTGGGTGACCCGATCGCGCTGTCGCATAGCCTGCCAATGCTGGAGCATCTTGGCGTACGCGTGGATGAAGAACGGCCTTATCGCATCGAGCCGCTAGGTGCGCCGCATGCGTGGATACACGACTTCGGCCTGGAGCTTGCGGACGACGTGGAGTTCGACATCGACCGCGTCAAGGAGCTGTTCGAGAACGCATTCGCAAGCGTCTGGACTGGCGAAGTCGAGAACGACGGTTTCAACCGGCTGGTCTTGCGCGCGCAACTCGGTGCCCGCGACGTCACAATCCTGCGTGCCTATGCCAAGTACCTGCGGCAAGTGGGGTCTACATTCAGCGACGCCTATATAGAACGCGCGCTCACCGGCAACCCGGCGATTGCGCGCAAGTTGCTTGAACTGTTCCTGGTGCGCTTTAATCCGGCTCTTCCCGGTGCAGTCGGCGATAACCCTCAAAGTCGTGATCTTCGTGACACCCGCACGCAGCATGTGCTTGCCGAAATAGAAGCCGCGCTCGACAAGGTACCGAACCTCGACGAAGACCGTATCCTGCGGCAGTTCCTGGGCGTCATCAACGCGACGGTACGAACCAATCATTTTCGTAAGGATGCCGAAGGTAATCCAAAACCTTACCTGTCATTCAAACTCGATCCGTCGATGGTGCCGGGCCTGCCCGAACCCAAGCCGATGTTCGAGATATGGGTCTATGCGCCGCGCGTTGAAGGTGTGCACCTGCGTGGCGGCAAGGTGGCGCGAGGGGGGTTGCGCTGGTCGGATCGACGGGAAGACTTTCGCACGGAAGTGCTTGGCCTGATGAAGGCGCAGATGGTCAAAAACACTGTGATCGTGCCGGTTGGATCGAAGGGCGGCTTCGTGGTGAAGAACCCGCCGCCGATCACGGACCGCGAGGCCTTCGCGCGTGAAGGCGTGGCGTGCTACCAGATGTTCCTGCGTGGTCTGCTGGATGTAACCGACAACCGCGTGGCCGACGCTATCGTGCCGCCGCCGGATACCGTGCGCCATGATCCAGATGACCCCTACCTCGTCGTCGCCGCCGACAAGGGCACGGCCACGTTCTCCGACTATGCAAACGCAATCGCCCGCGAATACGGCTTCTGGCTGGACGACGCGTTCGCTTCAGGCGGTTCGGTGGGCTACGACCACAAGAGGATGGCGATCACTGCGCGCGGCGCGTGGGAGTCGGTCAAGCGCCATTCGCGCGAGATGGGCGTGGATACGCAGACAACGGATTTCACCGTGGTCGGTATCGGCGACATGTCGGGTGATGTGTTCGGCAATGGCATGCTGCTTTCGCGTCATATCCGCCTGATCGCGGCGGTCGATCATCGTCATATCTTCCTCGATCCGAACCCCGATACCGCCGCAAGTTTCAACGAACGCGAGCGGCTGTTCGCGCTGCCGCGATCAAGCTGGGCAGATTACGACGCCACGCTGATTTCAGCCGGAGGCGGAATATTTCCGCGTACCGCGAAAACGATCGCGTTGTCAGCGCAAGTGCAGGCCGCGCTTGGTGTGACGGCAGCGACGCTTGCACCGAACGAGTTGATCCGCGCGATCCTGCTGGCGGATGTTCATCTGCTATATAACGGCGGCGTGGGCACGTACGTCAAGTCGACGCGCGAGACGGCTGCGCAGGTCGGCGATCGAACTAACGACGCGGTGCGCGTCAACGGTTCCGAGCTGCGCTGCAAGGTAGTAGCCGAAGGCGGCAACCTGGGCGTGACGCAGCTTGGCCGGATCGAATACGCGCAGCACGGCGGGCGTATCAACACGGATGCCATCGATAATTCCGCAGGCGTCGACTGCTCCGACCACGAGGTGAACATCAAGATCCTGCTGGGCCTTGTGGTGGCTGACGGCGAGATGACCGAAAAGCAGCGTAACGCGCTGCTTGCCGAAATGACCGATGAAGTCGGCCTGCTCGTGCTGAAGGATAACTACGCGCAGACGCAGGCGTTATCGATTGCGAACCGCTACGTGGCCGAGATGCTCGACGCCGAAGCGCGGCTGATGCGCTGGCTCGAACGCGCGGGCCGGTTGAAACGCAAGATCGAATTCCTGCCATCGGACGAGGATATCGCCGAACGTCAGTCGGCTAAACAAGGGCTCACGTCACCCGAGCGCGCCGTGTTGCTCGCTTACAGCAAGATGTGGCTATACGATGAACTGGTCGCCTCCGATGTCCCCGAGGACGTGCTCGTCGCAGGCATGCTGCCCGACTATTTCCCGTTGCCCTTGCAAGCTCGTTACAGCGAACCGATGCAGCGTCATCCGCTCAGACGTGAAATCCTCGCCACGCACCTGACGAATGCGCTGATCAACCGAGTTGGCTGTACCTTCGTGCATCGATTGATGGAGGAAACCGATGCGCGTCCGAGCGAGATCGTGCGCGCCTGCATCATGGCGCGCGATGTATTCGATCTGAACGAAATCTGGAGCAGTATCGATGCGCTCGACAATCGCGTTGCGGACGAAGTGCAAGCGAAAATGTTCGTCGATGTCGTGCGTTTGCTCGAAGGCGCGACGCTCTGGTTCCTGCGCCATTTGAAGGTATCGACGGAGGACGCGAGTCTTGCGGCCGAGCGTGTCGCGCGTTGTCGTGATGCCGCGCAGAGGCTTGCGCCGCAGTTGCCGAATTTGCTGCCTGCCGACGAACTCGACGGATGGACCGAACGGCGTCGCGTGCTGGAAGAGGCGGGAGTTGAAGGTCCGCTGGCGGCCCTGGTGGCGAGCGGCGGGTTATCGACTGCCGTGCTGGACAGTGCCGAAGTGGCGGCGAGTTGCGACCGTAGCCTCGAGACCGTCGCGAGCGTTTATTTCACCATAGGCACGTTGCTGAACTATGGCTGGATCGCGGAACGCGCGATGGCGTTGCCTGCATCCACTCACTGGGACCTGCTGGCGCGGGCGGCTGCCTTGGAAGAACTGGCGCGACTGAAGCGCGCGTTGACGATCAGCGCGCTTGAACAAACACGCAATATCGATACGCCTGAAGTAATCGTTGAAAACTGGCGATGCAGACGGGAAGCCGCGGTCGAACGTTACGGGCGTTTGTTGGCGGAATTGCGTGCAACGAGCGGTGCGAGTCTTTCGATGCTGCTCGTTGTGGTCCGCGAGATAGCGACGCTGGAGCGCACGTAGTTGCGTGGGCTGGAGTTATTGAAATGACTCCAGCCCAGCAGCGTCAATGCGTTCAAAAATCAAACCGTCCAGTCCAGGATCACCTTGCCGCTCTGGCCTGACAACATGGTCGCGAACGCTTCTTCATAGTCGTCAACCGCGAAGCTGTGCGTGAGGATAGGGGAGAGGTCGAGTCCGCTCTGCAGCATGGCGACCATCTTGTACCAGGTCTCGAACATCTCACGGCCATAGATGCCCTTGATCTCCAGTCCCTTGAAGATCACCTGGGTCCAGTCGATCGCCATGTGCGCGGGCGGAATGCCGAGCAACGCGACCTTGCCACCGTGATTCATCGCTTCCAGCAGGCCCGTGAACGCGCTCGGCACGCCGGACATTTCCAGCCCCACGTCGAACCCTTCCGTCATGTGCAGCTCGGCCATGACGTCGCGCAGTGACGTCTCCGAGACATTGACCGCCCGCGTCGCGCCCATCTTGCGGGCAAGCTCCAGCCGGTAATCGTTCACGTCAGTGATCACCACATTGCGCGCGCCCACATGCTTGGCAATTGCCACGGCCATGATGCCGATGGGTCCGGCGCCCGTGATCAACACATCTTCGCCGACCAGATTGAACGACAGCGCCGTATGCGTCGCGTTGCCGAACGGATCGAAGATAGCGGCGAGGTCATCGGAGATCTCCGGCGGAATCTTGAACGCGTTGAACGCCGGAATCACGAGGAATTCGGCGAACGCACCGGGACGATTGACACCCACACCAACCGTATTGCGGCACAGATGCCGACGCCCGGCACGACAGTTGCGGCAGAACCCGCAGGTGATATGACCTTCACCCGACACGCGGTCGCCGATCGCGAAGCCACGCACTTCCTGCCCCATCTCGACAATCTCGCCAACATATTCGTGACCCACATGCATCGGCACGGGAATCGTCTTCTGCGCCCACTCGTCCCACTTCCAGATATGGATGTCGGTGCCGCAGATCGCTGTGCGCGTGATGCGGATCATCACGTCGTTGTGACCGACTTCAGGCTTCTTGACGCGTGTCAGCGTCAGCCCCGGACCGCGTTCCAGTTTTGCCAGTGCTTTCATGATTGTTCCGATTTGTCCCGTTGCTTCAGATGATGCCCAGTGAACGGCCGACGCGCGCAAACGCATCCACCGCGCGATCGATTTGCGCCGGCGTATGCGCGGCGCTCATCTGCGTGCGAATACGGGCGCGGCCTTTCGGCACCACGGGGAACGAAAAGCCGATCACGTAGACGCCTTCATGCAACAACGCGTCCGCCATGCGCGATGCCACCTGGGCGTCGCCCAGCATCACCGGGATGATCGGATGTTCGCCGGGCACGAGCGTGAAACCGAGCTTGCTCATGGCGTCGCGGAAATGGGCGCCGTTGGCGCGGACGCTGGCGCGTAGCTGGGCGCCTTCGTCGCTGGCGAGCAATTCGAGCACCTTGAGCGTGGCAGCGGCAATGCTGGGCGTCAGCGTATTCGAGAACAGATAGGGGCGCGAACGCTGGCGCAGCAACTCGACGATCTCGCGGCTTGCGGCTACGTAACCACCGGATGCACCGCCCAGCGCTTTGCCTAATGTACCGGTGATGATGTCCACGCGAGACAGCACGCCGCAATGCTCCGGCGTGCCGCGTCCGTGCTCACCGATAAAGCCGACTGCGTGCGAGTCATCGACCATGACCAGTGCACCGTATTGATCCGCGAGGTCACAGATGCCGGCGAGATTCGCGATGATGCCGTCCATCGAAAACACGCCGTCGGTCGCGATCAGCTTGAAGCGCGCGCCGGCAGCATCTGCTTCGCGAAGTTTCGTTTCAAGGTCGGCGAGATCGTTGTTCTTGTAGCGGTAGCGCTTGGCCTTGGACAAACGAACGCCGTCGATAATGCTCGCATGATTGAGTTCGTCGCTAATGATGGCGTCGGACTCGTCGAGCAAGGTTTCGAACAGGCCGCCGTTTGCGTCGAAACAACTTGAGTACAGGATGCAGTCGTCGGTTTGAAGGAAGGCGGCGAGCGCTTGCTCGAGTTCCTTGTGGACGGTCTGCGTGCCGCAAATAAACCGCACTGAAGCCATGCCGAAACCATCGCGATCGAGGCCCGTTTTGGCGGCTTCGATCAGGCGAGCGTCGTTGGCGAGACCGAGGTAATTGTTCGCGCAGAAGTTCAGCATCCCGGCGCCGTCCGCCAGGCGAATGTCAGCCGATTGCGGGCTTGAAATCACGCGCTCGGTCTTGTAGAAACCGTCGGCGCGGATCTGATCGAGAGTGCTGCGCACGTGCGTGAGATAAGAATCATGCATGGATCATGCTCCTGAGTAATAGGGTGCCCGCGATGGATTGCACGGCGGGACCGCACGGCAACGTCGTTTAGATGGTGCGCCTCTCAGTATGCAGGAACTGACGTCCGGCATGAAGCAAAATGCCGGTGCCAGAGCACCACCGGCCAGCCGCCATCGATGATCTGACCGTTCACGTAACTCGACGCGGGTGACGAGCGATACGCCGCCGTGCGGACCAGCACTTCGGGTTTGCCCCAGCGTTGCGACGGATTACTGCTGTTCACTCACGCATCGAACACGGCGTTTTCTATCAGCGCGTGGTTCATGTCGGTCAGGATGTACCCGGGGCCGATGGCAGGGCAATCACTCCAGCTCGACGCCTCGCAGCTCAGGAATCAGGAAGAGCGTTGCCAGCAGATCAAGAATATAGATCGATGCCAGCAACGCGATTGCCGTGCCGAATGAGTAATGTGTGGCGAGCGCCCCGATAACGAGCGGACCGAAACCGCCTACCGCGCGCCCGATGCTCCACAACACGTTTTGCGCGGTGCTTCGAGCATGCGTTGGATAGAGCTCGGCCATTAGCGCGCCGTAACCGCCCATCATCCCGTTCACGAACAAGCCCATGAAAATGCCGCCGATCAGGAGCGCATTCGGGGTACTGAGCGTCGAGTAAACGAACACCATGACCAGTGCGCCGACCTGGTACCCGATGAAGGTCGGCTTGCGTCCTATCCGGTCCGCGAGCTGGCCGAAGATCCAGATGCCGGCGAGCATGCCGAGGATCGATGAGCCGGTCCAGATGGCGGATTTAGTGAGCGAGTAGCCAAACATGTTCGACAGATAAGCCGGCATCCATACGATGAGGCCGTAGTACCCGAAGTTCTGAACCGAGCAAAGGATGATCACGCCAATGCTATGTTTGGTCGTGGTCTTGTCGCGGAACAGGGTCTTGATCGGGAACTCGCGTTTCTTCGTGGCGTGCGTGCGCACGAATAGTTCGGATTCGCCGATAGCCTTGCGGATCACGAACGACCCCACGGCCGGAAACAGGCCGACCACGAACATGCCGCGCCAGCCGATATGCGGCAGCAGCAGCGGCGTGACCACGGCGGCCGCGAGCACGCCGAGTTGCCAGCCCATGCCCACATACGACGACACGCGGCCACGCTGGTTCGCAGGCCATGCTTCGATGGCAAGCGCCATGCCTATACCAAACTCGCCGCCTAGCCCGACGCCTGCAATAAACCGGTAGACGAGCAGGTCGCCATAACCGGTTGCGAGCGCGCACAGGCCCGTGAAGAGCGCGAACAGCAGGATGGTGTAGGTCAGCACGCGAACGCGGCCGAGGTAGTCGCTCAAGATGCCGAAGCCCACGCCGCCCACTACGCCGCCAGTGAGCGTCCACGTGACCAGCGATCCGGCTTGAGAACTCGTCAAGCCGAGGTCGGCGGAAATCAGGTTCAGCATGAAGCCGAGGATGAGAAGATCGAAGCCATCCATCGCATAGCCTGAAACGGCTGCGATCAACGCCCGAGCGGGGCTGTGCGTTCCGACTGCGGAAGGCGCGCTGGCGTTGGCCGGGACGTCGAGCGATTCGACGCGGTCTTGCTTGTAGCTTGTCATTAAGGATGGGCTCCGTGCGAATGGCCGTGACCCTGCCATGCACTCTGGTATCGAGCCGCGTCTGCTCGTGAGGCAGCGGCGCGCCTGCGCCGGTCCGCTTAACGATCAACCTATGAACTCGAAGCTTGGTGTAAACCCGTGATCATACAGCGCGCCGTGCATGATAAAAAAACGGGCGCACGGCCCGTTCTATTCGTCGTGGTGTAAATGAAAGCCCGCCGATTCCTTCACGCCAGGCGTCATGATGGCGCCTGGCGTTGGCTTTTCAAGCCGGTCCCGTTGCAGGTGCGGTCTTACTTCACCACCACCTTAACGTCGAAGTACTTCGACCCCAGCTTGTCGATGGTGCCATCGGCCTTCAGATCCGTCAGTGCCTGATTAAGGGCATCTTTCAGCGCGTGGTTGTTTTTGGCCACGCCGAAACCCACACCCGCGCCCAGCAGTTTCTCATCAGCCACGGCAGGTCCTGCGAACGCGAATCCCGCACCCTGCGGCGTCTTCAGAAAACCCTTCGACGCCGCTTCTGCGTCCTGGAACGCCGCATCCAGCCGGCCCGCCGCGAGGTCCGCATAAACCTGGTCCTGCGCCTGGTACGACACTACATCGATACCCGCTGCCGCCCACTTTGCTTTCGCGTAAGTTTCCTGGATCGACCCTTGCAGCACACCAACGTGTGCGCCCTTCAGGCCATCTACGGTGGGCAGGATCTTGCTGCCTTTCTTCGCAATCAACTGGTTCGGGATCGCGTAGATCGGATTGGTGAAATTGATGGCCGCCTTGCGCTGGTCGGTGATGGTCATGTCCGAGTTGATCGCGTCGAACTTGCGTGCCTGCAAGGCCGGGATCAGGCCGTCGAACGAGTTCTCGACCCAGATGCATTTGACCTTGAGTTTCGCGCACACGGCGTTGCCGACATCGATATCAAAACCGACCAGCTCGCCGCTCGGCGATTTCGATTCGAACGGCGCATACGAGGCCTCGACGCCAAAGCGAATTTCCTTGAGATCCGCCGCGTGCGCGCTTGCGACGAATGATCCAGCGAATGCCGTGGTGGCAAGTGCGAAAGCGGCGACCTTGTGATTCATCCAATAAACGTTCTTCAACTGATACCTCTCAGGGTTGGGGCGATGATTTTAAGCGTTCGCACGATCAGTGCCGGCGAACGCGAGATGGGGGGCATGCTATGTGCCGCGCACAAGCCAGCAAAAGGGGCTTCAAACAGGCTCACGCGATGAACCGAGCAATGCGCCGCCACGTGGTTCATCGGGTGCCTGTCCGCTATGTTTTTCGATCCAGTTACGGCGTTCCTCGCGCGGTGTCACGCCGAAGCGGTCGCGGTAGGCATTGGAGAAATGCGCCGCTGACGCAAACCCGCACGCGAGGCTGATCTGCACCACCGACTTGCTGGTGCGCTGCAATTGCGTGCGGGCTTTGGTCAGGCGCAGGTTGACGTAATACTTCGACGGCATTGCGCCGAGATACTGGCGGAAGAGCCGTTCGAGCTGGCGTCGCGAGATGCCGACGAGCCCGGCGATTTCATCGGTGGCGAGGGGGTCTTCAATGTTCGCTTCCATCAGTTGCAGCGCGTCGTTAAGCCGCGGATGGGGTTCGCCCGGCGCGGTCACGAACGGAATGCGCTGACGCTCTTCGCCCGAGCGCAATACGCCTATGCCCAGCGAGTCGGCGATCCGTTCCGCCAGGTCCGCGCCCTGATCGCGCGCGATCATTGCAAGCATGAAGTCGACGGTCGCCTGGCCGCCGGTGCAGGTTGAGCGATCGCGGTCGATTTCGAAGATTTGCTGCGTGACGATCGAACGTTCGAACTCCTCGGCAAACTGCTGGTAGGTTTCCCAGTTCACCGCTACGCGATAGGCGCTCAACTGGCCCGCCATTGCAAGCCACCAGACGCCGTGGTGAATGCCGGTCACGCGGGGTGTGCGGTTGCCCACGCGCGCGAGGCTTTGCAGGAAGAGCCGGTAATCGGCGAATTGCTGATATCGCTCGCTGACCACGATCAGCCAGTCGCAGCTGACGGTGTCGCCGAACGCGGTATCGGCGTGAAGCTGTGCGCCGCCGGCGAGGGTCACCGGGCGTCCGTCCCACGAGCAGATTTGCCAGTCGTAGAGCGCGTGGCCGTCGATCTCGTTCGCGAGACGCAGGCTGTCGAGGATCATCCCCACGCCGCTCATGGAGCAGGGCGGCAGCACCGCGATCGCGACCTTGAGGGGCTTGGCGGCCGGGGTCGGCCCGGGTCCGGGGTTAATGCTCGGGCTCATGTTCGAAATTGGTTTTTGTTCGCACCAGGGATCGGATGAGGTTTGCTGAAGCTCGGGCAGAGGGCACTGAAGGGGTGGTCGTTTTTGGGTTTATGGTCGGGGGCGATGTTGGGGTGGTGGTTTCGGCGGTAGCGGTCGGGGTCAATGCCGGGTTGCTGCTTTCGGCCTTAGTGGTCTGCTTGAGTCGGATTTTCTCTTTATCACTATTAGCCACTGTGCGTGGCGGCACGTCATTTCTTTGTCCAAAGCGACAAAGAAACGAAGCAAAGAAAACGCTTTCAAACCACGCTACCCTAAGTGTCCACAGCGTGCAGTTTCTATTCATAGGTGCCCCAAAAGCACGGTGCTCGCCAGAGCGACGGATGTGTGAACCCCTCCTTCTCCGAACACGGATACCCACACGCTTCGCCACCAGTGACTGAACCTGCCCAAGGACCACCCCGCGCTATCCGCGGACAACCTTCCTTCGGATTTATACGTATGCCGAACCATGTCGCCAACCCACGAAGAAACGAGACCGCAAAGATGCGTGAGGCCGTGTTAGTACCTGGATAAATGGTGCTTGCCCGAGAGCGTTGGGGGCGAAGCGTGTTCGTGTCAGGATTCGCGAGAAGGAGGGTTTCACACATCCGTGGCTCTGGCGAGCACCGTGCTTTTGGGGTACCCATGAATGGGAACTGCACGCTGTGGACACTTATGAGCCCTCGTTCTGAAAGCGTTTTCTTTGCTTCGTTTCTTTGTCGCTTTGGACAAAGAAATGACGTGCCGCCACGCACAGTGGCTAATAGTGATAAAGAGAATATCCGACTCTCGCAGACCACCACGGCCGAAAGCAGCACCCCGGCAATAACTCTGACCGCTAACCCCGGAACCTAGCAACCCGGCATCGACCCCGCCCAACCCCAACGCCCAAGCCCCACCAGCCCCAAACCCCGAGTGCGAACGAAACTACTTAAGACTGCCGGAGAGGAACTGGCGCAGCCGCTCGCTCTTCGGTGCCGTGAGCACGTCGGCGGGCGCACCTTCTTCTTCGGTGCGGCCCTGATGCAGGAACATCACATGGTTCGAGACATTGCGCGCAAACCCCATCTCGTGCGTGACCACGATCATCGTGCGGCCCTCTTCAGCAAGCTTCTGCATCACCTTCAACACTTCGCCAACCAGTTCCGGGTCGAGCGCCGAAGTGGGTTCGTCGAACAGCATCACGTCAGGATGCATCGCCAGCGCGCGCGCAATGGCCACCCGCTGCTGCTGTCCGCCCGACATATGCGAAGGATATTGCTTCTCGATGCGAGGCGCGAGACCCACTTTCTCAAGGTACATCCGGGCACGCTCCTCGGCTTCCTTCTTCGATAGACCGAGCACATGCCGCGGCGCTTCCATCACGTTTTCGATAGCGGTCATATGCGACCACAAGTTGAAGTGCTGGAACACCATCGCGAGCTTGGTGCGCACGCGCTGCAACTGCTTGCGGTCGGCCACCTCATAGTTGCCTGCGCGGTCGGCCTTGACGAGCACCGTCTCGCCATCTACCACAATCTGCCCGGCGTTCGGCCGCTCGAGAAAGTTGATGCAGCGCAGGAATGTGCTCTTGCCCGATCCACTCGCACCGATGATGCTGATGACGTCGCCCGCGCGCGCGGAAAGCGATACGCCCTTGAGCACCTCATTGTCGCCGTAGCGCTTGTGAATATCCTGCGCGACCAGTTTCGTCGCGGCATCTTTGGCGGTTGGCTCCAACTCATACTCCCGGGGTGGTTGACTGAACTGCGGTTTAAACCAAGGTAATGCTCAATGCAATGCTCACGCTAATACTTCAAGGCGCCGATTTTAAGCGACAACCTTCAACGACGGCTCGCGCCCAGATACCCGAGCCAGCGCTTTTCTGCTCGCCGGAACGCGCCGATCAACACGAACGACACCGCCAGGTAAATCAGCGCCGCGAGCCCGAACGAGTCGAACGACTGATACGTAGCCGAGTTTGCGTCGCGCGCGACCTTCAGGATGTCCGGTACGGTTGCGGTGAACGCGACCGTTGTGGCATGCAGCATGAGGATTACTTCGTTACTGTACAGCGGCAGCGAGCGTCGCAGCGCGGACGGCAGGATCACGCGCCGGTACACCGTGAAGGTGCTCATGCCGTACGCGCGTGCCGCTTCCACTTCGCCGTACGGAATCGAGCGGATCGCACCGGCGAAAATCTCGGTGGTGTACGCGCAGGTATTGAGCGCGAAGGCCAGGATCGCGCAGTTGAAACCGCTGCGAAAGAAGGCTTCGAGCAGCGACTGCGAGCGCACGAATTCAAGACTGTACATGCCGGTGTAGAGCAGCAACAACTGAACGTACAACGGCGTACCGCGAAATACGTAAGTGTAGAGGCGCACCGGCGTTGCAAGCCAGCGGTTCTTCGACACACGGGCGCAGGCCAGCGGAACCGCCGCGACAAAACCGAGCGCAAGCGAGGCTGCCAGCAGCCACAAGGTGACAGCGAGACCCGAGGCGCGCATGCCGTCGGAGTAAAGAAACGGGCGCCAGTAATCGGCAAGTATCTGGATCATGATGGTCGCTTTTCCCTTGTTTTTGCTCAGAGGTCGGCGTGACGCACGCCCGTGGAGTAGCGGCGTTCGAGATACAGCAGAACGAAGTTCGAGACCGTCGTGATGGCAAGATAGGCAGCGGCTGCGATCAGGATGAAGAAAAACATCTTGTAGGTGCTTTTGCCAGCGTCTTGCGCGGCCTTGACGATATCGGCGAGACCGATGATCGACACCAGCGCCGTCGCCTTGATCATCACCTGCCAGTTGTTGCCGATCCCCGGCAGCGCGAAGCGCATCATCTGCGGAAACAGGATGCGCACGAACACGCGCACGCCGCTCATGCCATAGGCGCTGCCGGCTTCCAGTTGGCCGCGCGGCACCGCGAGAAACGCGCCACGAAAGGTTTCGGTGAAGTAAGCGCCGTAGATGAAACCGAGTGTGAGAACGCCGGCCGTGAAGGGGTCAATGTCGAATTGATCCAGGCCGAACGCATCGGTCAGGTTGTTGACCGCGATCTGGATACTGTAGAAAAGCAGGAGCATCAGGACCAGGTCGGGCACCGCACGAATCAGCGTGGTGTAGGCGGTGGCGATGCCGCGCGTAACGCGGTTGGCCGATAGCTTGGCGCTTGCGCCAGCGAGCCCGAGCAGGATGGATACCGCAAGAGACAGGACGGCGAGCGCAATCGTCTGTTTCGCGCCCGCCAGCAGCAGTGGACCATAGCCGTATAGGAACAAGTGCGTGTCTCCGTTTGTTGAAGGGATCGTGGACACGCGCCTTATGACGGCTGTGTTGCCCGGACGACTGGCGCCGATAGTCACCAGCGAAAATTAATTGCTCAAACGGGGTGAGGGCTGTTTATTGCACCGCAACAAACGCTTCGATCGATGCGGATCGCGAGCAATTAACCACCGGGCAGGGGCTTCGGGTGCTTTGCTGTCTTCGTGCGACATGGCGATCGACGGCAGCTGCCGAGCGAAATCCACAGGTTTTGCGTCGCTTTTCCGATAGAAACAAAAGAGCCGGGAACGCGCGTTGGCCGGGGCTGAGTCATGAAAATCAGGTGGTTCTATCATGCGCGGGTGAAAGATCGATCAAGTCGGCGCGGCGCATCCCTTGACCGAGTGGATACAAGCTCGCGTTTGCCTGGCCATGGATCGTTGACGAAGAAAGGCCGAAAAATCAAAGCGTTCGGGAGACTGCAAGCCTTCGTTCAGAGCGCGTGAAGCAGCCTGAGGCCGTACACGCTGTGGAACCAGACGTGGTCCACAGCCAAGGCCGCCGCGATCCATGCCGCGCCGACGATCAACGCGTCGCATCGGCCGCTGTTCCACCAGTTCAGGGAGTGTCGCGAGACGAGCCACGGCACACCGAGCGGGTTGGGCCAGTCGGCGAAGAGATGCATCAAGCCACCGCACGCGAAGCCGAAACTGACGGCAGCCCATGGGTGGACGCCGAGAAAATGGTAAGAAACGAGGAGCAGGGCAACCCAGCCAACGCCCCAATGCGTGAGCGTGCGATGCGTGATCCATAACCTTCGCGCCCGCGTCCACCACGCCACTTCGAGCCAGTCGGGCGCGGTGCCGCCGAACACTCCGGCACAAAAACTGAGTACGCCCCAGATGTGATAAGGACCGGTTGCGCCGGCTTTGCTGACGACCGCAGCAGCGATAAGACCTGCTGCCCACCCGGTCGCGTGATGCGCGTTGCTCGAAGCCATGAAGAGATGCCGCGTGTAGCGAGTGAAATGAAGTCGCGCATGTTGACACAAGAGTTGCGTATTGTGCGCAATGTCGCGGAGGGCGAGGCACGTTCCGATGTTCGCGGATGTGTTGATGACTCAACCGAGGAGGGCGAGCGAGCAGCACCGGTCGGTAAGATGTCCGGGCAGTCGTCGTCATTAGCCACTAGCGCGCGGACACGGTCGCCAGGCAAGGAGCGGGCGCGAGATTTGCTGTACGGCGAATATCGCTACCCTCTATCAAGCCTATGTCCCGTCTTGTCCTTACCGCTGTTTCCTTACTCGGAATTCTGCTGACCAATACGGCGTTTGCCGCAACCCGCAACGAGCAGACCGCAGCCTGCAAAGGGGACGCGATTCGCTACTGCGCAGCGGATATTCCGAACGAGCAGAAAATCACTGTCTGCATGAAGGCGCATCTTCAGCAACTCAGTCCTGAATGCAAGGCGATGTTCAAGCAACCGGCGACGAGCAAACACAAGAAGGTGCTCAAGCCCGCATGAACAAGGAGCAATGATGTTGACGCAGACGTTCGAAACACTTCTTGGGCTGTTATTGCCCGGCTTTATCCGCCTGTCGGCGCTGACACCGGTCAGTGTCGCGCAGGGATTCGGAACGGTGCTGGGAGTCCTGGTCGGCATTGCGATCCCGCTAGGAATAGCAATGACGACCCGCAAGCAGTTGGATAGGCTTTGAACGCGGCTTTGAAAAATTTGACTGTTCAAGGAGGCGATGACCAACAGGTCCGTTCGGCATTGCCGGTACGGTGCGGCTGAGAACCGGCGCGCGCGAGCATTCAAAACAGTGCACGCCAGCAGCAGCGTCGAGCTCTATCGCGCAACGTTTTTCGTGAGCGGCTTGGCTCCTTTCACGCACGCCTTGCCGCATGATTCAGCCTGACTTTCGACAGAGTGAAGTCTGCGCCAAGCATCGTGCACTATTTCATCCCCGTTGGTCCTCTATCGCGAAGATCATGCTGTGTTTTACCCCGATTCGGCATGGCAATTGCGCCGGGCTGCTCCGTCGATACCGTCGTACTGGTGGGCGGCTAATAGTGTCCCATGTTGTCAATCAGCATGAATTCGGCACCCGTAATGGCAGAGGCCGTGTCCATGTAACATGCCGGGACGCACAGCGGATCGTCCACCCCATGAATGTCCAGCGCTGGCGCTGTAATGATGGTCGCCAGCCGCCGCCGACGGTCGCCGCTAACGCTATGCCGGATTGAGAAAGTAAGGAATGCATATTAAATTGATGAGATGAACCTTGGCGGTGAAATTCATCGCCATGCGGGAGGGTGTCGGGACCTTCGGCGCGCACGCAGCATTCCAGGCGCCTGGGCGTGGCTGATCAAAATGGACAGCGCTGGATAGCGGCAGTCGTTGAGATCCAGCATTGGCGTACCCGAAGATTCCATTCCGATAGACGACGTCCACTCTATACCGGTAGCGCATCCGCTGGACTTTTGACAAGACCGCCAGCGGATAGAACAATTTCGTCAATTATTTGACGTTATTGTCAAAAAGACTATACTCCCGTCAACAGAGACGAAGACTGACGGAGACTTTTTGTATGAGCTATATGCCAGCGGGCCCGGTTATCGAGCATGCTCATGCGTTGACGATCGACTGGTTTCCCGACGTTCTGCCGCCCGCCACGCAACAGGCGAGCGTGACACTGCGCACTGAGGACGGCGCGGCGACCAGTGGCGTTCTTTACCGGGGCGCATCGGAGAAAACCGTGGTTTGCCTGATGCATCCCCGGGAGAACTTCACGTTCCACTATCTGATTCCGGGGCTGCTCCGAGCGGGGGCGTCGGTGTGGGCGCAGACTGCTCGCTCAGTTGGCAACGACCTGCGCCTTGAACATGAACTTGCCTTGCACGATGTCGCAGCCGGTCTGCGTTATCTGCGTGACGCAGGTTTCGAGCGTATCGTGTTGCTCGGCAACTCGGGCGGCTCCGGACTCTATAGCTTCTATATCCAGCAAGCGGCGCTCGGCGCGCATGACCGCGTCCTGAACACACCTGGAGGCCGGGCGACGCATCTGTCGCGTGCGACCATGCCGACGGTTGACGGCATGATCTTTCTGGCGCCGCATCCGGGGCAGGGCCGCTTATTAATGGGCTGTATCGATCCTTCTGTCACCGACGAAGGCGATGCGCTATCGGTCGACGATTCACTGAACCCCTTCAATCCTGAGAACGGCTATTCGCGTGAGCCCGGCGCGACGTGCTATGGCTCTGAGTTCGTTGCACGCTATAAAGATGCGCAACGGGAGCGCGTTGCGCGGCTCGACTCGATCGCCCGTCAGTTGATTGCGGTGCGCCAGGAGGCGCGGCAAGCGGTGAAGGACAAACGTGCGACTCGCCGGCAGAAGCTCGAAGCGAGCCACACGCCCATCATGACCGTGTGGCGCACAGATGCCGACCTTCGGTGTCTGGATTCGTCGCTTGATCCGTCCGATCGCAAGCGCGGTTCGCTATGGTCTCCTGATCCAGTCGTCTCGAACTATGGCTCTGTTGGGTTTGGGCGCTTGTGTTCGCCGGAATCGTGGCTCTCGACATGGTCCGGTCTATCGTCGAACGCGGCGTTGCAGGCAACCGCACCTTCGATCACTGTTCCTTCGCTGCTGGTCGAATACACGGGCGATCAAACCACTTTTCCGGTGGCTATCGCCGACATTTTTTCCTGTATCGGCTCGAACGACAAGACTCACGTTCGCGTGCGCGGCGATCATCATGGCAGACCGCTGGATGCCGGCGATGAGCCCGGGCGGGCGATCGCCGCGCGCGCCGTTGGCGAATGGCTTCAGCAACGGTCTTTCTTGTAATCAGGGAGTTTTCAAAATGAATCAATCAGCATTACTAACGTTATCGGGGGTCGATCACACAGCGCGACCGACCTGGAAACTACGCGAGACTATCGAGTTTTATCGCGACACGTTGGGTCTGCCTTTAGTCCATGCAATTTCCGCGCGGGGCTGGGGCCCGCGGACTCATCCGGACTTTCTTCATTTCTTCTTCGACAGCGGCAACGGCAGCACGATCGCCTTTTTCTACTATCTGGGCGAGCCGCGCCCACAGGAGCGCCCCTCGATGCCACCCACGCCGGACGACCATGTGTTCGACGCAACGCACACAGCGTGGCTGACGGACAGCGTGGAGCGGTTGCTCGCCTGGAAGGAGATGCTGGAAGCCAAGGGTGTCGAAGTCTCTTCCACGACGCAGCATGAAGTGATCGAATCGATTTACTTTCGCGACCCCAACGGCTACTTCATCGAGATCACGGTCAAGCTGCGCGAACTGCAGGCGCTGGACGCAAGCGACGCGGCGCTGACGCTCGCGGCCGCGATGGAGGCCGAGCACGCGGCGAGCGGGAGAGCAGGACAAGTCCGGCAGATCGATACTGTGTGGCAGGAGAAGGGCCGGCTACTCATCGAACAATCCGGCATAACGAGCAAAGGGCCGGGCTTTTTCGTGCCCGCGCTGGCAGAGTTCGCGAGTGTGGTCGATGCCGCGCGGCGTCATTCGGTGTACCGGGTCTCGCAACCGTCGCCGGGTTATTTCCTGATTGAATCGGACGAGGCGCTGGAGTTCAACCGCAAGGAACTTGGCTTGAAACCGGCTGTTTGGTACGGCCTGTTCGCCGGCGGATTGTGCGGACGTATTGATACATTCGACAAAGACCGCGTTCGCATCGTCGGACAATAAAAGCGGATCGACTGGAGAAGACAGATATGGCAGGCATCAACTTTCCAATCGAGGGCGTAGTTTATTGCGATCCTTCGGTTGCCCGGCATTACTTCGAAGTCGGGGCGTGGGTCGACAGGACCTTCGCCGAGGCCCTTGCGCGGACGGCCGAGCGCCTACCCGACAAGCTGGCTCTGATCAGCGACGAGCGCAGCATTACGTTCCGCACCCTTGACGAGCAAAGCGATCGGCTGGCTGCCGCGTTGCTCAAACTTGGCCTCCAGCCGGGCGCGCGCGCCGTGTTCCAGATGGGAACGACGATCGACACCGCGTTGGCGCTGTGCGCCTGCTACAAGAGCGGCATTGTCCCGGTGTGCGCGTTGCCGCAGTATCGCGAGGTCGAGATCGGCAAGCTTGCGAGCCTGGCGTTGCCGCAAGCTTATTTCGTGCAGGCTGACGCCGGAAAGTTCGATCTTGTCGGATTTGCACAGACGATGCTTGCCGGGCATCCGTCGCTCAGGCATGTCGTCGTGGCGCGCGGTGCGGCAGCCGAGGGCACCCATTCAATGTCCGCACTGGCAGAGTCGATCTCCCTGGATGAAGCGAGGGCCTTGCTGAGCGCGGTACACATCGGCTCAGAAGACGTCCTGAGTTTCCAGCTCTCGGGCGGCACGACGGGCGTGCCCAAAATCATCCCGCGGTTTCACGCCGAATACCTCGCGCATGCCGAGGCATGGTCCCGGCACGTGGATGCCGGCGAGCATGCCACGCTGATCTGGTCATTACCCTTGCTTCATAACGCGGCGCACTTGTATGCGCTGGTGCCCACGATCGCCCTCGGGCAGACCACCGTATTGATGCCGAAGGTCGATATAGTAAGGATGGCGAATCTGATCCAGCTGCATCGCGTGACCCATGCCGTTTCAATCGGGCCGATAGCGCCGCAGATCATGGCGTGTGCCGAGGTGCTCGACTATGACCTGTCGTCGCTGAAACTGTTCTTCTGCCTGACTCGCGCTGATGGGCTCGAAGCATTTCTCGGTGTGCCGAGCTCGAATCTGTACGGCACGACCGAAGGTTTGCTGATCGGCTCCGGCCCGGCGGCCGAGACATTCGTCCGTCACCACACGCATGGGCGCTCAGGCTGTGAGTATGACGAACTTGTTTTGCTGAAGCCCGATAGCGAGGTGCCTGTCGCGGTGGGCGAAATGGGAGAACTGTGTTTTCGCGGACCGTCGAGTCTCAGAGGCTACTACAACGCACCGGAAGCGAATGCCACGGCTTTTACATCGAACGGATTTTTCCGCACTGGTGACATGATGCGCGCGCATGTCATCCGGGGCCTCACGTATTACTCGTTCGAAGGTCGCTTGCGCGACAACATCAATCGCGGCGGCGAAAAGATTGGCGCGGAAGAAGTCGAAGCGTTTCTAAGCCGGCACCCGGCCGTGCTCGACGCAAAACTCGTGGCCATGCCTGACACGCTGTACGGAGAAAAAGCCTGTGCGTTTCTTATTTTGCGCGAGGGACATGCTGTGCCCGATGTCCCGCAGATCATCAAATTCCTTTCGTCGCAAGGTCTGGCGAAGTTCAAGTGTCCGGAGCGTATTGAAATCGTGGACGCGTTTCCGGTGACGCGAGTCGGCAAGGTCGACAAACCCGCCATGCGCCGGATGATCGCCGAGACCATCGAGGCCGAAGCTGCAGCCGCTGTTTTATCTTCCAGACAGGATCATTGACATGAGCAAGCTCGCTTACCGGATCGGCCAGATCGTGCCGAGCTCCAACACGACGATGGAAACTGAAGTGCCCGCTTTGCTACGGCGCCGCGAAATGCTGGCGCCCGAGCGGTTCACGTTTCATTCGAGCCGCATGCGAATGCACAATGTGACGAAAGAGGAACTTGTCGCCATGAACAAGGAAGGCTTGCGATGCGCTGCGGAACTGGCCGATGCCCGCGTTGACGTGATGAGTACTGCTTGCCTTGTCGCGATCATGGCGATAGGGCCCGGATACCACCGCACGGTGGAGAGGGAACTGGCGGAGGTGGTCCGGGCCAATCAGTGCAACGCAGCGGTGATGACCTCGGCGGGAGCGCTGATCGAGGGCCTGAAAATCATGGGTGCCCACAGGATTTCGCTGATGGCTCCGTATATGAAGCCGCTGACGAAGCTGGTCGTGGAGTACATCGAAAGCGAAGGGATCGAGGTGATCGACGCGCTCTCGTTCGAGATCGCCGATAACCTGGATGTAGGCAGGCGCGACCCGATGCAGCTTCTGAAGGACATGGAGACGCTCAACGTGGCGAACACCGACGTGGTGGTTGCGTCGGCTTGCGTGCAGATGCAATCGCTGCCGGCTATTGACGCGATCGAAACAAAGCTCGGTATTCCCGTGACGTCGACTGCGGTGTGCACGACGCGACGGATGCTCGACAAGCTTGGGCTCGATGCGCGGATACCGGGCGGTGGTGCGTTACTCACGGAAAGATTCGCGACGCTCGAGTCAGCGGCAGGAGCCTGATCATGAACATCAACATTGTAGGCGGCGGTCCGGGCGGATTGTTTTTCTCGTACCTGATCAAGCGGCGTTTTCCGGAATGGACCGTACGGGTCTTCGAACAGAATGACGCCGGTGCAACCTATGGCTGGGGCGTGGTGTTTTCCGACATTGCACTAGTGTTTCTCGCGAAATCGGACCCCGGGTTTTTCCGTCGATTCACCACCGCTCACGTGCGTTCCGATCACATGGAGATTGTCCATCGCGGCGTACATGTGCCTATACAGGGCAACTGCTTCTCGCGAGTAGCCCGCATTGCGTTGCTGCAGTTTCTGCATGCCGAATGCAGATCGGTGGGTGTGGAACTGCAGTTCAACTTCCACGTGGATGATATGAGCAAGCTACCTCAGGCGGATCTCGTGGTGGTGGCGGACGGAGTGAACAGCCGGACTCGCACGCAGTATGCGGATGCGTTCAAACCCTCGTTCGTGCAGCGTCGAAACAAATTTGCGTGGTACGGCACCAGCAAGCTGTTTCATGCCGTCTCACTGATTTTTCGTGAGAACAGGTTCGGTGCGTTCATTGCCCATAGTTACGCCTACAGCGACCGGATGAGCACGTTTCTGATTGAAACAGATCCGCTGACGTGGGCCCACGCCGGATTGGGCGAGATGGACGACGCGGCCAGCCGCGCGTTTTGCGAAAAGGTCTTCGCGGACGACCTGGACGGACATGGGCTGCTGTCGAACAAGTCCGCGTGGTTCGAAGCTGTCACAGTCAAGAATGAGAACTGGTATCACGAGAACATGGTTTTGATTGGCGACGCGTTGCGCTCGGTTCACTTCTCGCTGGGTTCCGGCACGCGCATGGCGATGGAAGATTCCATCGCGCTGTATGAAGGCCTGTGTGCTCACGCGACCGATCTCGACGCAGCGTTCGGCTATTTCGAGGTCTCACGCCGATCCGCGTCGGACCGCTTCCAGCAGGCGGCGGCAAAGAGTCTTGACTGGTACGAAAACGTCGGCGACAAGCTGCATCTCGATCCGGTCGGTTTCACTTACGACTACATGCGCCGTACTGGACGGGTAACGCATGACGACCTGCGCCACCGTGCTCCCGAGTTCATTCGTCAATACGAGTCGATATACGGCGTGCCTGCTTGAGCGGGGTTTGTTGCTTCGTCGATTGGTCAAACCGGGTACGGAGACAGTCATGGCATCGGCAGGAGAAGAGAGCGCTTTTTCATTGTTCGACGAGAGGCCGGTCTCGGCCGTTCAGTGGCGTGTAATTGGCTTGTGCGCGTTGTGCATGGTGATCGACGGTTACGACGTTCAGGCAATGGCTTATGCCGCTCCAGCCCTGATCCGGACTTGGGGCGCCGGTCGCTCGATCCTGGGTCCGGTCTTCGGGGCCGGCTTGTTGGGCATGTTCGTTGGATCGCTCGCGCTTGCGGGACTGGCAGACGAGATCGGCCGCCGTCCCGTACTGATCGCGGCGACCGCCTGGGTTGCGCTTTGCATGGTGCTCACGCCGGCCGCCCACTCGGTCGGCACACTGATCGCCATACGTTTCGCCGCAGGCATCGGGATGGGCGTAATCGTTCCGAATGCAATGGCGCTGGCGGGCGAATACAGTCCGGCACGCGTTCGCGTCAGTCTGATGATGGCGGTGTCCTCGGGCTACATCGTGGGCGGCGTGGTTGGCGGAGCCATTGCGGTGCTTGTGATTGCACCGTTCGGATGGAGCGGCGTTTTTTATGCGGGCGCTTTGCTCACAGCGTTGCTTTCTTTTTCGATGCTTGCGGTGCTTCCCGAATCGCTGCAGTTTTACCTGCTTCGCCATCCGCAAGCGCCAAGGACGTTGCTGTTGCTTCACCGTGTGGCGCCCGGCGCCACGGTGCCCATACTGCCGCCGACCCGCGAAGAAATCCGCAAGGGGCTCGGGGGTCATGCACTGGCTACATTATTCGGCGATAACCGCCGGATCGTCACGCTGCTGCTTTGGGTCGCGAACTTTGCCAATATGCTGTGCGCGTATTTCCTCGCAGCATGGATACCGGTGTTGACGAGCGGTGCGGGGTATTCGTCGAACCGGGCAGTAGTGGCGGGCACCGCGCTCTGGCTTGGTGGCCTCGCGGGCAACTACGCGCTCGGCATGCTGATCGACCGGCGCGGTTTCGCTGCCGTGCTGCCTGGCAATTTCGCGCTCGGTGGCGTCGCGATAGTGGGAATAAGTTATTTCCATGCGTCGCCACCAGCCGCCTTCGTGTGTATCGCATTTGCCGGCTTCTGCATTCTCGGCGGTCAATCCGGGCTGAACGCATTAGCGGTCGCAATCTATCCGACGCGCTCGCGAGCTACCGGTGCGGGCTGGGCGCTCGGGTTCGGCAGGCTTGGCGCGGTGCTGGGGCCGCTAGTCGGCGGCCAGTTGATGGCGCTTGCCTGGAGCGTCGATCAAATCTTGCTTATGTCGGCCGTACCGACCGTATTGGCGGCGGTGGCTGTCGGCGGACTTGGCCGCATACATGGCCGGCGCGGCAAGCAAATCGAATTGTCGCGCAGCGACGCATGAAGGCGCCTTGCTTAGGGCTCGCGGCGAAGGCACGAGCGCAATGGGCTCGGCATACCGATCGAACGTCGGAGATTGAACGCTACAATCACGCGAACACAACACTACGGTACCGCGGCGCTCTGGCCGCCGACCGTTATCAGGAGTGGTTTCGTGGCAAAGGTGAACGCTGAGGGACAAAAAGAACAGATCCTGAACGCCGCAGCCGCGCTTTTCATCGAGAAGGGTTTCGGCGGTGTGTCGATGCAGGAAATTGCCGAGGCGCTGGGTGTGACGCGTACGGCGGTCTATTACTACTTCAAGAACAAGGATGAGATTCTTACGGCGCTGGTCGAGGAGGTCACGTTAAGAGCGAAGCGGCTGTCGAGCCAGGCGGTTGCCGAGCCGGACGCGGACCCGAAAGAGCGCCTGCGCTTGCTTGTTCATCAGCACACAATGCTGATCCTCAGCCACTACAACGAATTTCGCGTAATCCACCGCACCGAGCAGCAGTTGCCCGAGCGTGCGTATCGTGCGAACGAAGACGCGAAACGCGCGGTGCTGAACAACTTTACAGCGGCAATCGAGGCCGGCGTGAACGCCGGTGTATTCCGCGTGGTGGATGCGAAGGTCACGGCGTTCACGCTCATCGGCATGTGCAGTTGGCCGGCGTTCTGGTACAAGCCGGCAGGCGCGAGCAGCGCGATCGAGATTGCCGATACGATCGCGGAGCTCGCGTTGCAGTCGGTAGTCCGTCCGGTGAAACGCCAGCTAAAAGGCAGCCGTACGGTGAGCGAAGCGTTGGCGCTGCTGCGTGAAGATCTGGACCATCTGTCGCTGATGATCGATAAAACGCCGAAGCCCGAGTAGATAAAACACGGCTGCGGTCTGACGTTCCCGTCAAAGTTCCGAACAGTTGGTAGCAGGTTCCACTCTGGCAATTCAATTGTGATCGTCGCGCGGCTGGGAAAGCCCCGCCAGGATGACTACCCTGACGGGGCCGCGCGAGCTGTCAGGCAAGCTCGAACCGGTCGAGGTTCATCACTTTCACCCAGGCTGCGACGAAGTCGTGGACGAATTTTTCCTGCGCGTCCTCAGTGGCATAGACTTCGCTAAGGGCTCGAAGCTGGGAATGCGAACCGAAGATCAGATCGACACGGGAGCCGGTCCACTTCCTCTCCCCAGTCTTGCGGTCCCGCCCCTCAAACACGTCCCGGCTCGACGAGATCTGCTGCCATTCCGTACCCATGTCGAGCAGGTTGCGGAAGAAGTCGTTGGTCAGCGTTTCCGGCCGGTCGGTGAATGCGCCGTGCGGATTCTTCCCGACATTGACGTTCAGGGCACGCAAGCCACCAATGAGCACCGTCATTTCCGGGGCGGTCAGGGTCAGCAATTGCGCCTTGTCGATCAGCAAAGCCTCGGCCGGAACCTTGAGCTTGCCCTTTAGGTAATTGCGGAAACCATCGGCAACCGGTTCCAGCGCCGCGACGGAGTCCACATCGGTCTGTGCCTGCGAGGCGTCCATGCGACCGGGCGTGAACGGCACGGTTACCTGATGCCCGGCGTTTTTCGCAGCCTGCTCGATGCCGGCGCTCCCCGCCAGCACAATCAAGTCGGCCAGCGATATCTTCTTGCCGCCGGACTGCGCACTGTTGAATTCGCCCTGGATGCCTTCGAGCGCCTTCAGCACCTTCGACAGCTGCTCGGGCTGGTTGACCTCCCAATCCTTCTGCGGCGCGAGGCGAATGCGCGCACCATTGGCACCACCGCGCTTGTCGGAACCACGGAAGGTGGACGCCGACGCCCACGCGGTCGAGACCAGCTCAGAGACGGCCAGCCCCGATGCCAGGATCTTCTGCTTGAGCGAAGTGATGTCCGGCTCTTCGACCAGGGGATGGTCGACTGCCGGAATGGGATCCTGCCACAGCAGTTCTTCGGCCGGTACTTCAGGGCCAAGGTAGCGGGCGCGCGGCCCCATGTCGCGATGCGTCAGCTTGAACCAGGCACGGGCGAAGGCATCGGCTAGCTCGTCAGGATGCTCCCAGAAGTGCCGCGATATTTTCTCGTAGGTGGGGTCGAAGCGCAGCGACAGGTCAGTGGTGAGCATAGTCGGCTGCAGCTTTTTCGACGGATCATGAGCGTGCGGGATCGTTTCACCCGCGCCCTTGGCGACCCACTGATTGGCGCCGGCGGGGCTCTTGGTCAGTTCCCATTCGTGACCGAACAGGTTCTCGAAAAAGCCGTTGTCCCACTTCGTCGGCGCGCTGGTCCACGTGACTTCCAGGCCGCTCGTAATCGTGTCGCCGCCCTTGCCGCTGCCGAAGCTGTTCTTCCAGCCCAGCCCTTGATTCTCGAGATCGGCCGACTCGGGCTCGGGACCGACATTGTCGGCAGGACCGGCTCCGTGCGTCTTGCCAAACGTGTGGCCACCGGCAATCAGCGCGACGGTTTCCTCGTCGTTCATGGCCATGCGCGCGAAGGTTTCACGGATGTCGTGCGCCGCGGCAACCGGGTCCGGATTGCCGTCGGGACCTTCCGGATTGACATAGATCAGGCCCATCTGCACAGCGCCCAACGGATTTTCCAGATCGCGCCCGGCGTCAGTGCGGCTGGTCTCTTCGCCGTGCTTCTCTTCGTCGGCTACGATCACGCCTCCGTCGTCGTCCTCGCCGGCGGCACCCTTGCCATAACGGACATCGCCGCCCAGCCAGGTCTTTTCGTTGCCCCAGTAGACGTCCTGGTCCGGCTCCCATGTGTCTTCGCGGCCGCCGCCGAAGCCGAAGGTCTTGAAGCCCATCGTCTCAAGCGCGACATTGCCGGTGAGGATCAACAGGTCAGCCCAGGAAATCTTCTGCCCATACTTCTGCTTGATCGGCCAGAGCAAGCGGCGAGCTTTATCCAGGCTGACATTGTCCGGCCAGCTGTTGAGCGGCGCGAAACGCTGCTGGCCGCGCCCGGCGCCCCCGCGGCCGTCGCCAATGCGGTACGTCCCAGCACTGTGCCAAGCCATGCGGATAAATAGCGGGCCGTAGTGGCCGAAGTCAGCCGGCCACCAATCTTGCGAATCGGTCATCAGCGCGGCAAGGTCCTTCTTTACAGCGGCGAGGTCAAGGCTCTTGAAAGCCTCGGCATAGTTGAAGCCGTTGTCCAAGGGGTTGGACTTGCTGGAGTGCTGGCTGAGCAGGTCCACCCGCAGTTGCTTAGGCCACCAGTCACGGTTCGTCGTGCCACCGCCAGCGGCATGATTGAACGGGCATTTTGCGTCATTTGACATGCGTTATCTCCTTGAGAGGACGTATCCCACTACTTTTTCTATAAGGGCGTCAGGCTTTCATGGTGCATTGCATCGATGACCTCGCGCCCGCGGGTCTTCCGGGAAATCCCTTGGTCGGCTCTAACTGTTCATCACCCGAGGCGCAACCTATTACTCCCGCAAGCGATGTCGTAGCGTACATTGAACGAGCACTGCTCGCGTTGGCGAGCCTACTCCAATTAAATATAAGCGAGTGTGACCATCAACAGAATTAGATTCGTGCAATGCCATTGATAGGTCACCGCTATATCGGAGCGGGCGCTTTTTGTATGGCTTGTCGACATCTGTAGGGCCACGAGGACAACTTCTGCAACGGCTTCCCGAAGCGCGGCACCTCGCCCGGTCTACGGTGATGGACTATGTCGAGCCGTTTGACACGGTGCAGCAATTGGACGACGACGAAAACCACCGCTCGTACTGCCCGATCTTGTTGGTACTGGTTGATCGCCGCGCAATACGACATCAAATCGCCAGCCTCTCTTAATCAAGTGGAGACTCATGGCGCCCTGTCTTTCATGCAGCATGACCAGCACCGAAGAAGGGCGCTTTTAGCTCGCTACCGCGATGCACCACATTGCGTAGGGTGGACCGCATCGCTACCATCGTTACGTTCACCGATTGGAAACTTCCGCAATCGCGGCTAACGTATTAGGTAGGGTAAAAACCCGGTAACAAGGGTGGTGGCACCTGACCCATTGAACTCCATAATATGCAGACACCCCTTCCTTCCCAGCGAGTCCGCAGATGTAAAGACAACGTTGAACGCGCTATCTGGCGCCGAACGATTAGGAGTAGGGGATAGTACGGAGATCTGCAACAAGACGTTCGGGACAACCACAGTTCGTATGAGTTGCGTTTGAATCGGTGAGGGCTATCTCCAGCAGGAAATCGATTACGACGCTTGGTTTCCTGAGCTTCCTGGCGAAGGCCGTTTCCTGCACTGGGCGTTATTCGTGTAGCCCCGCGTGTGATGTGTCATTGGCTTACAGACGATGGAATTCGGAGGGCGTGCGCATGGTCAAGGTGGTCGGCAAACTTCTTACAGTGTTCCAGCGGGACGGTGAAACAGTCGTGCGTGCGCTCGAACGCTCAGAGTATCCTTCGGCGATCAAGGACATCGTTCGATCTTCCCGTTGTGGCTTGTGCAATGTGTGGTGCGTACTCGATTCGAGTAACGTCGCTGAGGCAGTATTCGGATGCCAGAGCGACGATTGCGCGGACGACTGCGTTTTGACGAAACACGTGATTGGTGACCAGACGTATTGGGCCTGTCAGTGTGTCGCTAAAAAGCCGCCGACGAACATTATCCCATTGCACCGGTCTACTGATCATCCACCGGCGAGCTGCAGCGAGCCACGGTATTGAAAGTCTCCAGACGGCTGCATGCTGCAATTGACGTCCTGAAGAACGGATGCGGGTGTCACAAGGGCTTGGGCGTGGTCGGCATGGAGATCTACCATCCGGAATCGAGGCCCGTGAAAGGGCAAGGGTTGATCCTTCCCCTACGCTGGAACGAGATGAGTCGGCGATTCGCAGCGCTGTTTCAGCACTCTCATGTACTTCGAGGCCAGGTTCGGCATTCCGCCGTCTTCTAACACTTGAGATAACCGCCTCGCTGCCGCATCAATTGTACGGAAACCTAACGTTGTCAGTTGGGCGTCGTGCTGACACAGCATTTTCTCAACGTAGTGAGCGTGGTCGGATTTCAACGTCCATTCGCCCGCCATTTTTGCATGCGCAACGCTTGCTTTAATCGTCAGTTCTGCAGCAACACAGGTCTCGAGCGAACCCTCGTCTGCGTCGATGCCGCATATATAGTAGGTAAGGTAGGCGGCCTTCAGCAAGTCGCCAGCGATCTCGGCATTGCCGAAACCCTGGCGCAAGGCGACCAGCGCCAAATGATTGCGGAGCGAGGCAGCCCGGAAGGTAGCTGCCGGCATTGGCAGCAGATCAGACCGCTTCAGCTGTGGCCGCTTGGCCGCCCCTCCATTGCTCGCGTGCGTGTCGGTTTTGCTCATTATCGATTCCTTTGCTGGCCGTCGGAATGCAAGACTGCGCGCGCCAAAGCGCAATTCCCGTATTAAATATTTTTACTGCGATTCGTGCCAACGCACTTCACGCGCTTGTCCGAACGCGGTTTGTTCTCGATCGCGCTGCGGCGTTGGTCTTATGACTAGACCCCCGTCGGGATAACCCGAAAAGTGGGCATCACCATAGGCTTTGGGCATCCCGCGCAGAGTTGCTTGCGACAGGTAAGTTTAGCGGGCACTAACGAATGCTATCGAACGAACTAGCGACGTTTAGCCCCGCTGTTTGCTCAAATGCGGTCGACCTGTGGAGCGTATCGATGGGTTTGCGACACCAACGTGCTTAAATTCACTCAACCAAGCAAATGCGGCGGATTCCTCAACCGTCGCGTTCGGTGGCATTGTCTCGTCCGACGGATGTGCGCCACTGGACGCTCAACAGGTGCTCGCGCATGGACCGTGCAGCTAATTCGCTATCGGGGGCTTTCATGGAGCTGACAATCTCCTCGTGCGGCCGGGCGAAATGTGCACAGTGGGTCTACGGCGTCGCTCAGTTTTCTTCTTCCTGCCAGCAGGTGTTGTGCCGAGCGAGCAGAGCGCTGGCTGCCGCCGGCCCCCAGGTACCGGACGAGTAGGGTTTCGGAAGGCTTGTCTGTGATGCCCAATCTTCGATGATTGGCGCAACCCATCGCCACGCAGCCTCCTGCTCGTCGCGCCGCACGAAGAGCGCGAGCCGCCCCGCGATTACATCGAGTAACAGGCGCTGATAAGCCTCCATCCGGTCCTGCTTGAAGAATTGATCGAAGGCCAGATCGAGGTGCACGCCTTGCAAGGTCATTCCCATGCCCGGCTGCTTGGCGAGCGCACTGAGCCGGATTGATTCGTTCGGTTGCAAACGGATCGTCAGCCGGTTCGAGCCCGGACGCAAGGCCACCGGCCCCAACGCAGAGTGCGGCACCGGCCGGAAGTTGACGACAATCTCTGCAATGCGGCCTGCGAGCCGCTTGCCGGTCCGCAAAAAAAACGGCACACCCGCCCAACGCCAGTTTTCCACCTCGACTTTCAACGCGACGAAAGTCTCGGTCGTGCTGCCCTGGCTGACACCGGCCTCCTCGTGATAAGCGGGTACCGTTGTGTCCTTGATGCTGCCGGCATGATATTGTCCACGGACCACGCTCCGTCCAATCTCGTCGCGATGCAGCGGTTTGAGCGCGCGCAGCACGCGCAGCTTCTCGTCGCGCACCGCATCCGCGTCCATCGGCTGCGGCGGTTCCATCGCGATGATGGATAGCAGTTGCAACAGGTGGTTCTGCACCATATCGCGCAGCGCACCCGTCTGGTCGTAGAAGTTGCCGCGGCCTTCAACACCCAATTCCTCGGCTACAGTGATCTGAACGCTCTCTACCCATTCACGGCGCCACAATGGTTCGAACAACGAATTGCCGAAGCGCAGTGCGAGCAGGTTCTGGACCGCTTCCTTGCCGAGGTAGTGGTCGATCCGGTAGATCTGGTCTTCCTTGAAGATCTGGCCGACTGCGTCGTTGATCGCATTGGACGATGCCAGATCGTAGCCGAGCGGCTTCTCCAGAACGACGCGGGAGCCTTCGGTGAGTCCGGCCGACGCCAGGGCGCGGCAGACTGGCACAAACAGCGCAGGCCCGGTTGCCAGGTAGAAAATGGGTCTGCCGCGGACCGTGGCTAGCGTATCAGCCAGCAAGGAGAATGCTTCGGGCTGACTGACGTCGAGCGCGACGTAGGCAATGCGCTCAAGAAAACTTTGCCACACTGAATCGTCGGTCGCGGCTGCCAGGACGGTTGGCTTGACGTGCTCGTCGACCCATCGCCGATAGCTGCCGGTATCCAGTGCTGTCAGCGCGACTGCGACGATTTTTCCATCTGGCGCGAGCATACCGTCACGGTGCGCCGCACACAGCGCGGGCAAAATCTTGCGCATCGCCAGATCGCCCGTTCCGCCGAACAGGACGAAGGCGAATGGGGGATGATCCGGCCTGCTGATAGAAGGTTTCATCGCGGGAATAAGCCACGGAGAAATTTCGTTCGCAATGCGAATGATTTATTATGTTGCCCCGTCGTTGAATTGAACCCAACCTCTCGCTATATGACAGAAAACCCGGCGAGCGGCACCGCGATCACCGCCCGCCCGGTTTAGTTCAATGCGCCGCGGTCCAGCCCTTGTAACTGCCTACGTTATCGCGCGTCACGAGCGTTGACGGCATCAGCATAAGCGGGTTGGCCGGCTTCTTGCCGTTCATGATGTCGTAGCCAATGGTCACGGCGTTCTGTGCCATCGTCCACGGATCCTGGCTGGCCGACGCCTGAACGAGCGTGTCACTCTTGAGCGCCGTCTCAATGTCCGGTGCGCCATCCACTGACGTAATGAACAGTTCCTTCCGATGCAACTGCTTCGCGGCAAGATCGCTGCCGACCGCCTGCGGGTCGTTGATCGCGAATACCGCGTCCACCTTCGGGAACCGCGTCAGGTAGCCCTGCATCGCAGCCATGCCGCCTTCGCGCGATCCCTTGGCGTCCTGGTCATCCGACAGGACCTTGATGCCCGGGCTCTTGGCCAGCACCGACTTACAGCCCTTCACGCGATCCAGCACAGCCGAAACGGGCGGTCCATTTTCAATCACGACGTCGCCCTTGCCGTTGAGCTTCTTCACGATAAACCCGCAAGACAGCTCGCCGGCCTGGACGTTGTTCGTCTGAACGGTGGCGTCGGCGCCGGCGGCTGCCACGTCGACTGCAATAACAACAATCCCTGCGGCCTGCGCCTTCTTCACTGCCGGCTCGATGGCCTTCGGGTCCGCTGCGTTCAACAGGATCATGTCCACGTGAGCAGCAATAAAGTTATCGATCTGCGTGAACTGCTTGCTCATGTCGTAGTCGGCCGATACAGCCGTCACGGTCACGGCCGGGTTGATCTGCTTGGCTTTGGCCTCCGCACCTTTCACGATGGTGACGAAGTAGGGGTTGCCGAGCGATCCGACCGTGATGCCGATCGACTTGAGTTGCTTGTCGGCAGCGTGCGCCGGGGCAGTGAGGCTGAAGCCGAGCGCCAATGCAATGCTTGCGGCCGCGATTTTTTGTTTCAACATTTCGTTGTCTCCAAGTGGGTCCGGTGTATTTTCGGGCGCGAAGGGACCGTTTTCGCGTCCGTCCTCTACCTTCTATAAGGCAAGATTCGATAGATGCTTCAGGTGCGTGCTGAACCACGCTGGCGGTACCGGTCGAGCGTCACTGCGCCAATGATCACCAGGCCTTTGATGATGTACTGCCACACGTCCGACACGCCGAGCAGCACGAGACCATTGGTCAGGACCGCGATGATCAGCGCGCCCACCAGCGTACCGATGATCGATCCCACGCCGCCCACGAAACTGGTGCCGCCCAGGATCACCGCCGCGATGGCGTCGAGTTCGTACGATTGCCCCATCTGCAAGCCATTCGCCGCATACAGGCGGGCTGCCGACATGACCGCGCCGAGACCTGCAAGAAAGCCGGAGATGACATACACGAACATCTCGATGCCCCATACCCGGATACCTGAAAGACGCGCCGCTTCGGGGTTCCCGCCGACGGAATAGATCCGCAATCCGAGAACCGTTCGGCGCAGGATGAACCATGAGATCGCGACAACCGCGACGGCGATGATGACCAGCCAGGGAATACCAAAGAGCGAGTCGTTGCCGATGAACGCGAACGACAGTTGCGGGTTGAAGATCGTGGTGTCATGTCCCATCAACCGGGCAATGCCGCGTACCGCCGTCAGCGAGCCAAGCGTCACAATGAACGGCGGCAGCCTGAGGAGAGAAATCAGTGCACCGTTGATCAGTCCGAAGCCGGCTCCGACCGCGAGCGCGACCGGCACGGCGAGGCCGCCGAAGCCCGGAATGTTCGATGCCAGCAAGGCTGCCACCGCCGCGGCCGACAGCACGGACCCCACCGACAGGTCGATACCGCCGGTCAAGATCACGAAGGTCATGCCCGCAGCCAGCACCACGTTGATTGACGCCTGCTGCGTGACGATCGACAGGTTTTGGAGGCTGAAGAAATTACCCGTCGTAATCCCGAAGCCGATGCAAAGAAGAATCAGGATAGGCAGCATGCCCGCTGTTCGCATCAGAGTCTGCATGCGCTCGTGCCGCAAGATGTTCGCTTGTCGCTGGACCGGGTCGGTCGTGCCCTTTACAGGGGTTGTGCCGGCTTCCTGCGGCTTGAGTGAATTGCTCATGTCGTCCTCCAGATATTCGTGACGTCTGATTGGTTCGGTGTACGAATCAAGCTGCCTGGTCGACCGGGGGGCGGGAGCCCGTTGCCAGTTCGATGATGGCTTCCTGCGTGATCGGCGTGCCGGTATGGCCGCCAAGCTGGCCGGCGAGTTCGCCTTCGCGCATGACGAGCACGCGGTCGGCGACGCCGATGACTTCCGGTAGTTCGCTCGATATAACGATGATGCCAACGCCGGATCGAGCCAGCTCGTTGATGATTCGATAAATCTCTGACTTGGCGCCGATGTCGACGCCGCGTGTGGGTTCATCGAGGATGAGGACGCGCGGTTTCGTTTCCAGCAGGCGCGACAGCAGCACTTTCTGCTGGTTGCCGCCGGATAAAGAGCCCGCGTTCACTTTCGCGTTTGCCACGCGAATGGAGAGCGCGGAAATCGCGTCGCGCGCGCGAGACGCGCCTCGGGCGAGGTCGAGCACGCCAAGACGGGCATCGCGGCCGGCCACGGCAACGTTGATGTTGTCGCGCACGCTCATGTCGAGGAAGAGGCCCTGGCGCTTGCGGTCTTCAGTCAGATACACCACGCCTGCATCGATCGCGTCACGCGGCGAGCGCATGGCGAGCGTCTTGCCATCGACTGTGATTTCTCCTCGAATACGCGGCTCGGCGCCGAAGATCAGCCGCGCCAGTTCGGTGCGGCCCGCGCCGACCAGCCCTGCAATTCCAAGCACTTCGCCAGCGTGAAGTTCGAGGCTGCAACCTTTGACGCGGCGGCCATCGGCGACATCGCGGACCGACAGCACGACCTTGCCCGGGTCGTAGGGCGCATGCTGCTTTTTGTAGAAGCCGGAAATATCCCGGCCGACCATCATTTTGACGAGGCTCTCGGCTGACAAATCCTCGCGATCGAGCGTGCCGACGTAGGCGCCATCGCGCAGCACGGAGACACGATCCGACAATTCGTAGATCTCGGCCATGCGGTGGCTGATGTAGATGATCGCCAGTCCTTCGGCACGCAAATTACGGATCAACTCGAACAGCCGGTCGGTTTCACGCGATGACAGCGGCGTGGTCGGCTCATCCATCACAAGGATCCGCGCGTTGGCATGAACCGCCCGCGCGATCTCGACCAACTGTTGCTCCGCTATCGACAGATCCCCGACAAGCGTCTGCGGCCGAAAGGTCGCGCCCAGCCGCTTGAGCACGTCCTCGCAGCCGCGCTCCATGCCTGCCCGGTCCACCAGCCCGAAGCGGCCGCCCTTGCGCAGTTCGCGCCCGGCATGGATATTTTCGGCAACTGAAAGGTTGGGCGCGAGGCTTAACTCCTGATAGATCACCGCAACGCCGATCGCTTTCGCCGCGAGCGGGCCGTCGATGCTGGTCACCTTTCCATCGACCAGGATTTCGCCGCCGGGGTCCGCCTGGTAGGCGCCAGAGAGCACCTTCATCAAGGTGGATTTGCCGGCGCCGTTTTCGCCCATCAGCGAATGCACTTCGCCCGGATAGACGGTCAGCGACACGTTGTCGAGTGCGCGCACACCGGGAAAGGTTTTACTGATGCCGCGCATGGCGAGGATTGGGGGCTTTGACTCAGACATGGGCATGATTGACCTCTTTCGATTTCGCGCTGGCGCTCTGGAGCAACCCGGCGTTCGGCGAAAAGTTGAAGAACATGGGCAGCGTGGCCGCACCGATGGCGCCCGCATCCGATCCAAACGACCCCCGGACCAGTGCCGGGACGCTGCGGGCTTCCGGCACCGTGGCCGTCATTGCAGCCTGCAATCGTTCCAGCAGCGTATCGAGAAGTCCGCTGTCGACATCCGCGTCGAGCACGATTGTCGGCACGTCCACCACGCACAACGTTGCGTGCAGCGCCGGAGCGAGAGCCTCCACGCAATCTTCGATCCACTCGTCTACCGCAGGCAGTTTGCGCTGGATGCAGGTACTGAGATCGAAGCGGTTTTGTATTGACTCGCCGCTGTACCGCAGATGGCGTGCGAGCGCATTCAGCGACGCGCGCGACAACAGGATGTCCCATTGCCCGGTGGGGAGCGGGGCGGAAGGGAGGCGGCTTGGGGGCACCGGCATGATGCCAATATCTCCCGCGTTGCCCGTGCCGCCTCGCAGGCAATCGCCATCGATCGCGATGCCGCCGCCGATCGCCGAGCCGAGGAAGAGATAGACGAAGTCATGACACTGGCGTCCGCAACCGTAAAATAGTTCGGCGATAGCGGCCGCGTTGCCATCGTTTTCGGCAAAGACGGGAAGGCCCATCAGCTTGCTTAACTCGGCCGAGAAATCGATCTCGTCCCACGCCCGGAAGCGTTCAGCCGAAAGCCCAAGTTCGCGTGCCCAACTGCCCAGGTGGAACGGCTGGGCGAGACCGATACCTGTCAGCCGCTCGCGCTCGCCCGGGTTCAGCAATGCCAGCATGTTCTGGATGTCGCGCTGAAGGATCTTCAGGACTTCATCGGGGTGGGGGAGCACCCTGTCGAGGGTGCTGCGCGCCAGGACATCGCCAGAAAAATTCACGAGCACCGTTTCGATGCTGGTCCGGTCGATTCTCACGCCAATGCCAAACGCGCCGCGCGGGTTCAGACGGATCAGCGAAGCGGGCTGACCGCGCTGGCCTTCGAGCCGGCGGCCAATGTGTTCAATGAGACCGGCCTCGTCCAGCGACGCAATGATGCTCCCGACCGCCGTGCTGGTCAGGTTGGCCAGCCGCGCGAGATCCGCCTTGGCAGTAGGTTGCGAGCGACGCAGAGCCTGTAGCAAAAGCCGCTCGTGATAGAGCCGCAAGTTTGCCGAATTGCTGCCACGTCCAATGTGGGGAGTTCGCACGGGTCTCCTCCTAAGAATCTGTTGCGTATTTATTAAATCAACGTGATTTATTTAATATCGTTTGCGAGGGGATGTATAGGAGGGAAATCCCGGAGAGGGGGTTGAAGGAGGTGAGAAAGCGATGCTGGGCGGGCGAAGCGGCCGTTTGCAAAGCTGGATTAGCGCGCCCAACAAGGAATAGTCAGATCAAACTGCCAAGTGGTTTTTCGGGCGTGCCATTGCGCTCTCACGACCGAAGCGGGCGCTGAACGACATTCGTCCAGAGCTCGCGAAGACTGTCGACACCGCCGGCAGTTGAACTCCAGAGTGTGGAATCGCTAACGAGCAAGCTGCCGTTGAACGTCTCCGGTCGGGATTGCAGGAGGGCATCGAATCTCACATGGTCAGCTGCAAAGGGATGCGGCGGGGCGGCGGGGTCGATTCGCTGGCGTGCCAGCACGTCGAGTTTGTTCACAGCCTCGCCGAGACGCTCAAGTTGCGGCAGATGCGGATGCAGATTGAACGTGCTGACGCTCTGAAGCAGACCTAATCGATCAAGCGTTGTATCGGCTTCTATTGGCGCGGGGGATCCGTCGGCTTCTGGCGCCGGCCTGAGTCCAAAGCGGTTTTCCACCGGTACGCCGAGGCCCGCGAGGAGCGAACGCGCCAAGCCGCCGAACCGTTGCCGGGGCGGAATCGTCTTGTCGCCGTGATGCTCGAATTCGGTAATCTGACGTTGCAGCTGCTCGCCTTCCGGCAGGCCCGTTACATCACCAATGTCGTGATGCGGGCAGATGAAGGCAAGATGGTCGGGCTGTCCGAGGAACGTTCGGACGGTTTCGATTTCCGCGCTTCCCGCTGTTTGAGCAGTCCTGAGCGAATCGAAACTGATGACAATAAGTGTATCGACGCCGCTGAGAAGACGTGCATCGAGCGGCGTGAGCGTCCCGTCGTCCGTGACACGCTCGATCTCTGTCACGCTCTGGCCAGTGAGCGCCGCCGCCAGATCGACGAAGGCGGTGAAGTTGCGCTTCATGATGTGGTCAAGGAAACCGGCAATGCTTTGGTCAAACTGATGCAGGTTTGAGAACTCATGGAATCTCGGGAAACCCATCCGGCGGCTTTCAAAGAGCGCCGGAAATCGATCTTCGATCACATGAAGCGGCGCGCTGTTCTCACCCGGCCGACTCCACGCGTAATAGACAAGGACTTTCCGCTTGATCATGGTGTTTGTGCCTCCGTGAGCTGCCCGGCCAGATGGATTATGGCGGCCATTCTTCTACCCGTTGGGAGATTTTCCTTAACCTCGCGATGGTGCTTGTCGTGACGACGCTAGTCGTCTTCACCAGTGTACTGGTTGCGCTCGGTGTGGGTTTCGCCGCTGCGTTTATTGCATTCATCTATCGCTCGAATGCGCAGATGATTCGTCGCATACCCCATGCCACGCAGCTTCGCTCCAGGACACAACGCTCGCGTGCTTCGCTTGAGGCTCTTGGCCAGCAGGGCAGCCGGATTACTGTCGTCGAACTTGCTGGTCCGCTTTTCTTTGGCTCGGCCGAGAGAATCGAGCGAGTGGTTGGCGATGAGTTATCCGGCAGCGATTGGGTGTTGCTCGACCTGAAACGCATCAGCCATTTCGACAGCAGCGGCGTATTGATGTTGAAGCGACTCGATGAACTACTAATTTGACATAAGATAAATTATCAACATTTAAGTATGTATTTTGATAATTCAAAATAAGCGCTCACTGACTCAGCCGTAAACCGCGGGCCGTGGCCGTTCTGCGGCTGCAAACACCTGAATGCGAGTTCATGCACGACGGAATGAGCGTGACACTCGACCTACGTGAAGCAGTCACGAAGGCTCCTCGAGCGACGGCGCAGAACGCTGGCCACGCCTCGTGCAAGGCTCAGGCAAGGCATGCTCGTCGCATCGGCTTTCATCACGCCACCCCACGCCAGCTTACGCGTCTGCGCTAATCGTCGAATTCGTCCGTTTCCAATTTCGCTCCAAGTTTCGACAATTATTTCAAATTTCATTCAAATATTATTTTTATGGAGATATTTAGTAATGTTTTGGATAGTATTTTGTCGGCTTACTGTGGACTGGAGACGCGTCCAGATTAAAGCATCCCCCGGCCGCTGTTCCCGGTCATGAAAACTCGACAATAAAAGGACTTGTAGAAAGCACGATGAAAAGCACCCCCTACTTCGCCCTTGTGACGGCAATATCCGCCTCCACCCTTCTGCTGGTTTCCTGCGGCGGTGATTCAGACAACCACCAGCCCGCCTCCATAACACCCACACAAGACTCGAGTTGTCTCGCCGTGGACAGTAGCGGGTCGAGCGTCGTCATTGGCTCGAATCTCCCGGGTGACCCCTCGCTCCCTGAAGCCGCTTCGGGTTATCGCACCGGCCTGAAGCCTGTATACGCGAAGACCTATATGGTCACCACATCGAACGCGTACGCGAGCGCTGCGGGCTGCGCCGTGCTCAAGAAAGGCGGGACCGCGGCCGACGCCGCCGTTGCCGTGCAAGCGGTGCTGGGCCTGACAGTTCCAGAAGCAACGGGACTCGGATCAGGAGGAGTGCTGATGTATTACGATGCATCGAAAAAGACGGTGCAGGCGTACGACGGTCGCGAGTCAGCACCGAGCGCAGCGACAGAAAACTATCTTCGTTATGTCGACGATACAAGCGACCGTTCCGCACCCCAGCCAAGCGCACGCGCAAGCGGTCGCTCGATCGGCACCATTGGTGTACCGCGTCTTATTGAGGCGCTGCAGCGGGATCACGGCAAGCTTGCGTGGAAGGACCTGTTCGGCGACGCGATCTCGCTGTCGACCAATGGGTTTCCAATCGGTGGACGGCTCGCTGGCGCAATTGCTTCGAACGCAAGCAGCCTTAAACGCGACCCCGAAGCCGCTGCTTACTTTCTCAACGCGGACGGCTCGCCCAAGGCATTGGGCACGCTGCTGAAAAATCCGGCCTACGCCAACACGCTGAAGGCAATGGCAAGCAGCGGCGCCAACGCGCTGTATTCCGGCCAGATTGCACAGGACATCGTGACGAAGATCGCAACGACCACCGGCGCGGATGGCTCGGTGATCACGCCGGGCAAAACGACGCTCGCCGATCTCGCGAACTATCAGGCGAAACAGCGCGATCCTATTTGTACGACTTATCGGAGCTACTGGATTTGTGGCATGCCGCCGCCGTCGTCCGGCGGTATTGCGGTGGCGTCCGCGCTGGGCATTCTTGAGAATTTTAATCTTCAGCAGCAAAAGCCAACGTCAATGGATCTCGAAGGCGGCAAGCCTACGGTTCAGGGCGTTCATCTGATTACTGAAGCTGAACGGATGGCGTATGCGGACCGCGACAAGTATGTGGCCGATACCGATTTTATCCCGCCACCGAATGGCACCTGGAACACGCTGCTCAACAAGCCGTATTTGCAGAGCAGAGCGGCCCTGATCAACGTCAACAAAAGCATGGGTACGGCTGCTGCTGGCAACTTCGGCGCGGTACCGCTTGGCGTCGATAAAACGCTGATCGAGCACGGCACGAACCAGTTCACCATCGTGGATGGCAGCGGCAACGTGGTGACGGCCACCACGACGGTTGAGTCGAGCATGGGCTCGTTCCACATGACAAACGGCTTCCTACTGAACAACCAGCTCACGGATTTCTCCGCGAATCCGACCGACACCACCGGCGCTCCGGTCGCGAATCGCGTGCAGCCTGGCAAGAGGCCGCGCAGTTCGATGGCGCCTACCCTTGTCTTCAAGATCGCCGCCGATGGATCGAAAGGCGATTTCGTGATGGCAACGGGTTCACCCGGCGGCGGCACGATCCCGCAGTACGTCGTGAAGACGGTCGTTGGTGTGCTTGACTGGGGACTGGACGCGCAGCAATCAGCGAATCTGGTCGACTTTGGCGCGAGCAATGGCCCGGTCACGACGCTGGGCGGCGAGCATCCGAACATCAACAGTTCGAATGGCGGTGCGAACGATCCCTTGCTTGCCGGCCTTGTCGCTTTGGGTCACACCATCTCCACGGCGGCTCAGGCGAGCGGCGTCAATACGATCCTTCGGACTGGGTCCAATCAGTCGAGCGTCCTGCAGGGCGGCACGGATCCGCGCCGGGAGGGTGTGGTGCTGGGGGATACTTTCGCTCCTTAAGAAGCGAGCCTGCGCAGCGGGGCTGGTGATTACGGCCTGCCCCGCTCAGCGGCAACAACGTCACCTCATTGACTCGTCTTGTTGATTCGTCTCATTGACTCGTCTCTCGCCCATCGATTCAACCCGGCGCAAACGAGCAGCAAGGACGCAGTCGCAAAAAACACCGCTTGCAAGCCGGCAGCTCCACCTCTGCGTCCTCCATCGGGAATGCTCTCCTGTTCAATCGATAAGGTATCCATATTTATAAGAGGCATCTCGGCCGAGCCATCCGTTCGCGCCAGCTCCCGTGGCAGCGTCAAATTTCCAGGTTGTTGATAAGACGCATAGCCCAGTGACATCTCGCGAGCGATATCCAAACCTTTCAATAAACCTGCGTTATTTTGATCGACTTTGCCGAATTAACGAATAAAGCATAGAGTCAGCGAAATAAAATCAGGTCCGCGACAAAAGCTACGCACCTTAGGGGGTTATTCGTCATGCTTTTTCGAATTATGGCGGCGCTGCCGTTCATCGGCATTCTCATCGGCATTCCGTTCGTCAATCAGGTTGAACCCCTTGTCCTCGGCATGCCGTTCGTGCTCGCATGGATCGTGATCTGGATCGTGCTGAGCGCGATCATCATGGGCATCATCTACCGGCTGGATCCGGCCAACCGCCATGCCGTCAATGAAGCTGGGGAGGCTCGCTCATGAGCAGCGCTCTACTCATCATCGTTGCAGTGACCGTGTTAGCGCTTTATCTGGGCGTTCGTGCGCGGCGCGGTCATGACATGAATCTGGAGCAATGGACTGTCGGCGGCCGCAGCTTCGGCACGGCGTTCGTATTCCTCCTGATGGCCGGGGAAATCTACACAACGTTCACCTTCCTCGGCGGCAGTGGCTTCGCCTATGGCAAGGGCGCGCCGGTCTACTACATTCTCGCCTACGGAACTCTCGCTTACATCCTCTCGTACTGGATGCTGCCGCCAATCTGGCGCTACGCGAAAAAACATCGGCTCGTCTCCCAACCCCATTACTTCGCGAGCAAATACAACAGTCCCGCGCTCGGCGTCCTGGTCGCGGTGGTTGGTGTGGTCGCGCTGATCCCCTACCTCGTACTGCAGCTCAAGGGACTCGGCATCATCGTGGCAACGGCTTCGTACGGCGTGATATCGCCGACTATCGCCGTCTGGATCGGCGCGCTTGTCGTCACTGCTTACGTCATCTTGTCGGGCGTACGGGGCTCGGCGTGGAATTCCGTGGTGAAGGACATTCTGATCCTCAGCGTGGTGCTGGCGCTGGGCATCTACCTGCCTTATCACCTTTACGGCGGTATCGGCCCAATGTTCCATGCGATCGATGCCGCGAAGCCCGGCTTCCTCACCTTCCCGGCTAAGGGATCGAGCGTGTCGTGGTTCCAGTCCACCGTGCTGCTGACGGCGCTCGGCTTCTTTATGTGGCCGCATACGTTCGGTTCGGTGTATACCGCTCGCGATGAACGGATCTTCCGACGCAACGCGATCATCCTGCCCGTCTATCAATTGATCCTGCTGTTCGTGTTCTTCGTGGGATTCGCTGCAACGCTCAAGGTGCCGGGCCTGAAAGGCGGCGACATCGACCTGTCGCTGTTCCGTCTGTCCATTCAGAGTTTCGATCCCTGGGTCGTTGGTGTGATCGGCGCTGCCGGCGTGCTGACGGCGCTCGTCCCCGGTTCGATGATTCTTACCTCGGCGTCGACCCTGCTTGCAAACGACGTATATCGAGGAGCGATGAACCGTCAGGCTTCCGATGCATTTGTCGGCAGGCTCGCACGCTGGCTCGTGCCTGTCGTGGCACTCGTCGCCATCTGGTTCACGCTGCAGGGTGGCAACACGATCGTCGCGCTGTTGCTGATGGGCTATAGCTTCGTTACACAACTGTTTCCAGCCTTGATCGCCAGCCTGATGCAACGAAGCCGTGCGACGAAACAGGGCGCCATGGGCGGGATCATCGCAGGCGTAGCCGTTGTCGTGGTGACCACGACCATGCACCTGAGCATCGGACAGATGTTTCCATTCCTCCCCGACGCGGCGAAGGACATCAATATTGGCTTCCTCGCGCTGGCGTTGAATATCATCGTGTTCGTGGTCGTCAGTGCGCTCACGCAACCGCGCGTGGCAAGCGGTACTGCGCATAAAACCGACGGCGCGCTGCGTTGAGTAGCGTTCGATCTTAAGGTGTCGGCGCTTTCTTTTCGAAGGTAGGCTGCACGGCCAATATGGATGCTGATGAACCCGTCAAACCGCAGGCGCAGGGCGGTCGTCCGGTGCTTGTCTGGGACCTGCCAACAAGAATGTTTCACTGGCTGGTAGTGGTGATGGTGGTGGCCGCCTATGCGACCGCCAAGCTGAACTGGATGGACTGGCACGTCCGGATTGGCGAGGCGCTGCTGACCCTGGTGCTGTTCCGCTTGCTGTGGGGTTTCTTCGGCAGCGAGACCGCGCGGTTTCATAGTTTCTTGCGCGCGCCTGCCGCTGCATGGCAGCATCTGCGTCACTTGTTCCGCCGCGAAGCCGACCTGCAGGTGGGACACAATTCCGCGGGCGGGTGGATGGTATTGCTACTGCTGGCTTTGCTGCTGGGGGAGACGCTGAGCGGGCTTTACGTCAACAACGACGTTGCGGATGACGGGCCGTTGACCCAATGGGTTCCTGCAGCGATTGCCAACGCAATCACCGCGCTGCACACGATCTTGTGGGACGCACTGCTGGTGGCGGTAGCGCTGCACGTGCTGGCTATTGCTGTATACGCGGTGGCCAAGGGCCACAATCTGCTGCACCCCATGCTCACTGGCGTCAAGCGCCTGCCGGAGCGTATCCGCGCGCCCCGGCAGGCGTCAGCCATGCTGGCGCTGCTGTTGTTGGTCATCAGCGCCACCGCGGTGACGCTGCTTGCCACCTATCTCTAGCGCGGTGTGAGTTACTTTGGCGGCACTACCTGACCGCGGATTTCGCCGGCGGGATGGTCCTTGGTGTGAACGTTGACGTACATCTGGCCCGCGAGAAACTCTTGCGCGTCCGCCGGCGACAGCGTAGCTGTGCCGTTGACGGGACTCGTGACGGCTGCGCCCTTCTCTGAGAGCCAGACTTTCACAGGCGCGTTTTTGCCGGACGCAGCGGGGCCATGAAAGTGCGCCATGGTGGCGTCGCTGGACAAGCCGCTGAAGGTGATCGCCCAGGTGACGACCCGGGTATCGGGATCGTACGAGATGTTGGCGCTGCCGCTACCCGAGGTCTCAACCGGAGGCACCTGCTGCGCGCCGGTGAGCGGAACGGTGAACGAAACCGGCGCCGCTTGCGCCAGGGTCATCGCCCCCGCACATGCGAGGCCGATGAAAACCATGAGAGCTCGTCGCGAGATGGAAACATCCATTTTATTATCTCCTGTCGATATGGCCTGGCTAGGCCAAGGGCGCTTGGGCTTACTTCAAGAAGGCGAGCGAAGGCGAGAGAACTCGAACTGGTCCGTTCCTGCAAGCCGCCCGCATGGCCGCTCGGCCCCGCCTGCAAGGCCTGAGAAAAGGACAAATTCACGCTAGATCATGCTCGCACATGAGTGATCTGACAAGCGTGGAAGCCCCGTGGAAGCCCCGAGGCGGGCGTACGTGGGCGTACGTTATAGCGACGGTCGTGAAGCCTTGGCGCGCTATCAGACCAGGCACTGGCCGCAACGCAGAAGAGTCACCGCCCTCCACCCATTCGCCTCACGCGGCTGCGCAAGCAGTCATTGGTCTCGTATCAATGGCTAAGGACAATGGCTGAGCATGCGTTGGTGTTCGCCCGCATTGCTGAACATCGCAATGATGTGCGAGATTGTAGAAGGAAGGACCTGTGGGCTGAGAAGATATTGACGGCCTATATCCTTCGCTTCATCGATTACGGCAAATTCAAGGATTTTCAATCGACGCTTGAACGAAGAGCGTGAAGAGCGCGGTTGGCATGCTTGTGATTTGCAATGCATTCTTGCGCGCCGACATGGTCTTGCCATGTTTGCGTGACAAGAAGCCACGGGGGACGTGGCGAATCGACTTTACAGTTCTTTCAAAAATAAGAGGCGTAGATGTCCAGCGAGAAAGCAGCTGAAATTGCGGCACGGCTTGATCGGTTGCCACCCTCGCGTACGGTCTGGACCATGGTGATCCTGATCTCGCTTGGCGGTGTGTTCGAGTTCTATGACCTGTTCTTCACAGGATACGTTGCACCCGGCATGGTCCAGTCCGGGTTATTCAAACCAGAGTCGCTAGGCTTCTTTGCGGCCCTCCAGCCCCTTGCAGTGGCGGGTTTCGGAACCTTTGTCTTTGCCACATTTGCGGGACTGTGGGTAGGTACCCTCGTGCTGGGTTATGTGGCGGACCGGTTTGGCCGGCGCCTGATCTTCACCTGGTCGCTGGTCTGGTACATGGTCTGCACGGTGATCATGGCGTTCCAGACCACCGGATTCGCGCTCGATATCTGGCGCTTCATCGCGGGCATTGGCATTGGCGTCGAGCTGGTAACGATCGACACGTATATCTCCGAGCTGATTCCAAGCCAGGAGCGTGGCCGCGCGTACGCCATGAACCAGTTCATCACGTTTGCTGTCGTGCCGGTGGTCGCGTTTCTCGCGTATGCATTGAACGGGACACGGCCGCTCGGCCTTGACTATTGGCGGGTAGTCATCCTGATTGGATCAGTTGGCGCCGTGGTTGTCTGGATCTTGCGCCGCCATATTCCGGAAAGCCCGCGTTGGCTCGCGCGTCACGGCCGGATCGATGAAGCTGAGAAGATAGTCGCGGACATCGAACGCCGGGTCGTCGCGGAGAAAGGCATCAGCCTGCCGCCGCCACAAACGATCTCACCGGAGAGAGAAGGACGCGGCTCGCTCAAGGAAATTTTCGCACCGGGTTATCGGCGCCGGACGATCATTCTGTCGATCTTCAACATGGCGCAAGTGATCGGCTTTTATGGCTTCGCTGCCTGGGTGCCGACCCTTCTGATCCATCGCGGCATTCATGTCACAGCAAGCCTCGGATACGCATTTGTCATTGCGATTGCAAACCCCTTTGGTCCGCTGCTGGGCATGTTGTTCGCCGACAAGCTCGAACGGAAAACCCAGATCTGCGGGGGGCTCCTCACGATGGCCGTTGTCATCGCGATATTCTCCCAAGTCTCCACGCCATGGATCCTGATCGCGCTCGGCGTCTTGTTCACGCTGGCCTCGAACATCATGTCCTATGCGTATCACGGCTATCAAGCCGAGCTATATCCAACCCGCGTGCGGGCGCGCGCAATTGGCTTTGTCTATTCCTGGAGCCGGATTTCCGCGGCCTTCGCGGGGCTGGCGATCGGCATACTGCTGCACGGGTATGGCGTGCCAGGCGTCGCGGTCTTCGTCGGAATGTCGATGCTGGTGGCGATCTGCATGATCCTGCTTGGACCTTCCACTAAAGGGCTGGCGCTCGAGACTATCAACCATTGAGTCGTGCACGGCCGGGGTTCCTCTGCGAGCGTTGGACGACGCCGGCAGTGTCACCCCCCGGCAGAGCTTCGTATAACGGCGGCAAAGGAGTCCTGATATGAATCGGATTCCTGAATACATGCGCACTCGACTCATTGCGAATTCCACACTATCTTCCAAGCGATGGTTCGAAAAAATCTGCGACCCGTCGACAAGATATCGCTACGTTTCGCCGCTCCAGTGAAGATCTACCCGCATAGATCCGCTCGCCGTACTCGACTGAACTCCTGAATACCGGGCAAGCATCAGACTTAAGGGGGAACCGGCCTTACGACTGCGTCGAAATCAGCCCACCCGGGATGCGGATTTAGATGGGAAAGCGGATTGATTACCAAACGTGACAAACCGGGGCGGCAAGGAAATCGCACCGTTAGAATCCGCCTACCAGGCGACCTCCTGATGTGCCTTAATGTCATCTTTGCGCACGACCTGCTTACTGAGCGCAACACGACTGACGAACGCCGCAAGCCGTTACGTCTCACCGGTATTGCTCGTATTCGCGCTGCTGTGCGCGATGCCCTCGGCAGCGCAGGAAATCTCCGTGTCGGGCGGCGTGGGCCGTGCCAACGCGCCAAGCGAGTCAACTTACTCGTGGGGTTTCACCTATCTGCAACCACTCGACGCTTACAACGCTCTCAGCTACTCATGGATAAACGAGGGGCATTACACGGATCATCATCCGGATGGTTTCGCTCTCCAGTACTGGCGGCGACTGTGGTTGTTTAACGATCGGCTGGCATTGGCGGGCGGAATTGGCGCGTACAATTTTTTCGACACAACAGCGTCTGACGAAGGCAAACGGTATGCCGACGTACATGGCTGGGCCTTGATCTATAGCCTTAGCGCAACATGGTACACACGCACACCGTGGTTCTATCAGTTGCGGGTGAACCGGATAGACACATTCCGCAGCATCACCACGACAAGCGCGATGGTCGGCATTGGGTATCAACTCGGCGGCACCAATCATTCCGGAGCTATTCCAGACTACCTTGCGCAAGGCTCCGGTAGTCGGAACGAGCTTACCGTGCTCGCCGGAAGAACAGAGGTGAACAGCCTGCATTCGCCGGGCGCGTTCGCCAAGAGCGTTGAGTTTCGGCACGGGTTTGGATCTTACGTCGACGCGACCCTGACCTGGATGGATGAGGGACCGACCGCACTCACCCGGCGCAACGGCGTAGCAACTGAACTATGGGCCAGCCGTGGATTTTTTAACGAGAGGCTTCGGCTGGCAGTTGGCGCAGGCCCCTATGTTGCCATCGATACCTACCGGGTCGCCGGCGGCACGAACACAGAGGACAAGGTCTCCGCGTTGGTCACCATGACGGCGAGCTATCAGTTCGCGAGACACTGGATCGTGCGCGGCTCCTGGAACCGTGTCCTGACCGGCTACAACAAGGACAGCGACGTTTTTCTCGCCGGCGTCGGCTACCGTTTCTAAACATGCGGCAGCGCCTGGGACAATGCTACGCAGTACTTTTCTTCATAAGCCGCTGCCCCGTTCTCAGAACTTATGACGCATGCCGAGGATGAACATCTCCTGGCTCGCCGTGCCATTGAAACCATATGAGCCAATCGAAGCCTGTGCTGCCGATGTGGTGCCGTCCGGGTTGAGTTGGGTGCCGCTGGCATGCTGATATGCGCCCACCGCATAAAGATCAGTGCGCTTCGACAGTGAATAATCCGCCCCAACGCTGGCCTGGTTATAGGTGGCCGACGTATTGCCGCTCGCCTTCTCATACGAGTAGCCTACGGCAAACAACACGGCTGGAGTGGCCTGGTAGTTGACGAACGCATTGCCAACGTTGTACTTCTCGGTGCTCAGGAAGGTTGAGTCACCATCGTTTTTATATTGCGCGTTGCTGTATGAACCGCCCACCGTTACAGGACCCAGCGCGTACTGAATTCCCGCACGAGCAATGCCCAGCGATTTGGCCGTCGTGTAGCCGTTGTTGATTGCGCCCTCGAAGATCGCGTCTGATGACGCGGTCGGATCCCATCCGTCGCGGAACGCGCCTGCGGTCGGACTGGGGTTCGTGGCGAGGAAATAACCGGCGGCGATCCCGAGCGGACCGTTGTTGTACGTGACAGCCCCGCTGTAGGTATAGCCCTGGCCCGTGCGGCCGGCCAGACCGCTGAAGGCGTACAGCCCCTCAAACTGCAAGCCGGAGTAATTGGGTGACACATACTTCACGGCGTTGGATACCCGTAAGCTATTGTCGTAATTGTCCACGTCGCCCGGAGTCGCAAAAATACTCCCGAAATAATTGTCAGCCGTGAGCGGTTGCACCATATCTACAAGCGGATCGTATTGCCGGCCAAGAGTCAGGGTGCCCCAACTATTACCGGACAAGCCGACATACGCCTGACGCCCGAATTCCCTGCCACCCTGGCCTAACTGCCCTGTGCCAACATCGAAGCCATTTTCTAAATCGAAGATTGCCTTGAGGCCGCCGCCGAGATCTTCCGAACCTTTCAAGCCCCAGCGATCACCGGACAAGGTGCCATCTATAAACCCCCACCGTCCGCCCTCGCTGGTTTTAACATAACCGACCCCTGCATCGATCGTTCCATACAGGGTAACGCTGGACTGCGCCTGCGCGGCCCCGGCTACACCGAGGAGCGCCAGTGAGATTGCGCTAAGAGCACTCTTTTTCATCTCTTTCTCCACGCTAAGACACGGGAAAACTTTTCGCTTGCAGCGCATTTAGGCAATATTCATTGGTCCGGCTATTGCAACTCTTTTTGATTGGTATACCTAAATAGATTCCGAAATAAACGAAATGAAAAAATACCGTCAAAGCACTGTAATAGGGAGAGACCGCAAGCTAGCTCGCGGTCTCAAGCTCGCACTGAAAATGTTTGGCAACAACTTTCGTGGAGAACGCGAGCCGAAGTTAATCTAGACCAAAAAAACAACTAGTTCAATACCACGCATATAACCAATTGTTGTTTTCCGGTACTGGCTGTCTCGTAGCGAACCCACGAAGCGTGGATTGCTTTATGTTCGTGTTTTAAGCAACGGATCGAGCAGGCTTATATAACGGAAACTTGCACCATTCTGGTACTCCGTTTAGAGAAAATCAGAATCTTGAATACGAAAATATTCCCGGATTCCCGTTGGGCCCGTCACTAATACGGTAATACGGCCATCGTGCGATCCTTTATTGCTCCGCTCCCGCAGTGCTTGGTCGATTTATGCGGGCTTGCATGGCGAGCCTGTACGGGCTATCCCCCCTTCAGCAGATCCTCAATCATCACAGGCAGTCGCCGGACTCGTACCCCCGTCGCATGGTAAACGGCGTTGGTGATCGCCGCTGCAATCCCCGCCAGACCTATCTCCGCGATACCCCGCGCGCCCAGTTCGTTGAAAATCGTATCGGGATGGTCCAGGAAGGTGACGTCGAGCGCGGGCGTGTCCGCGTTCGACGCCATGATGTAATCGGCGAGATTGCTGTTGATTGGCGCACCGGTCCGTTCGTCGTAGCTCGTGTGCTCGAACAGCGCCATGCCCACACCCATCACGATCGCCCCTTCAATCTGGTTGCGCCCTGCCTTTGGGTTGAGGATGCGCCCCGCATCGATCACGGTGACCACGCGGCTCACGCGCAGTTGTGCGATCTCCGGTTGCCACGTGACCTCGGCGAAATGCGCGCCGTAAGAATGGATGGAAAATTTCTTCTTCAATGGATCGTCGAAACCGCCCACGGCACTGCCGCTGCCCGACGCCGCGTGCATCTTCGCCACCACCAGTATTTCGCCGAACGGCACGCCGCTTGCCGGTGTTTCACCCTTGCGATGCACCCGGCCTTCGCTGAACGCCAGCGTGGCCGCATCGGCGCCTTCGAACGGTGATCCAGACACCGCCGCAGCGCGTGCGAGCACCGTGCCGATCGCCGCGCGAGCGGCATCGAAAACGGCTGGAATCACCGAAGCGGTCGCGGCCGATCCGCCGGATATCGGTCCTGGCGGTAAAACGGTATCGCCTAGACCCACTTCTATCTTGTCCAGCGGAAGCCCCGTTTTCGCCGCCACGAGTTGCGCGAGAATAGTGTAAGTGCCAGTGCCAATATCCTGCGTGCCGCATACCACCCTCGCCGTTCCGTCCGCGCGCAGGTCCACTGTGGCTTCGGCCGAGAACCTGAGCCCTAGCCAACTGCAGGCACCCACGCCCCAGCCCAGCGTCAGGCCATCGCGCTTCATGGAACCGATGCCGGGCGTGCGCTGGGCCCAGCCGAACTTGTCGGCGCCCGTGCGTAAGCACTCCACCAGATGACGCGATGAGAACGGCAGGCCGCTGCTTTCATCGACCCGTGGTTCGTTCATGATGCGCAGCTCCACCGGATCGATACTCAGCTTTACGGCGAGCTCGTCCATGGCCGATTCGAGCGCAAAGAGTCCCGGCACCGCGCCCGGTCCGCGCATGGCCGTAGGCGAGCCTACATTGCGCGGCACGGTGCCCGAGCTCACGCGCAGGTTCGGCGTGCTGTACAAAAGCGGCGTGGCTTCGCCGCAGCTTTCGGAATACGCATCGAGGATCGAGGTGTGGTTCAGGTAGTCGTGGCGAATGGAGGTGAGCGTGCCGTCGGCGTTTGCCCCAAGACGTACGCGTTGCTGCGTCACTGGCCGATGTCCAACGTTCTGGAACATCATCTTGCGGCTCAACACGAGTTTTACCGGGTGTCCTGTATGGCGTGACGCGGCGGCAGCCAGCAGCGAATGCGGCCACATCCACAGCTTGCCGCCGAAGCCCGAGCCCAGATAACGCGAGATGACCCGCACCTTTTCCTTCGGCAGGCCGAGCATCTGGGTCAGCGTGCCCTGGTGGTTCGAGATCGCCTGAGATGTTTCGTAGAACGTATAACTGTCGCCATCCCAGTGCGCGACAGTCGCGTGAAGTTCGATCGGGTTATGCGTCTCGGCCGGCGTCACATAGGTTTCGTCGAGCTTGACCGGCGCGCTATCGAAAGCGCTCGCGGCGTCACCGCGCTCGCTTTCGACCTTCGGCTCCTCGTCGCTCGACAGAGTGGTGCTTACATCGTGCGGGGTGGTTTCATAACCGACCTTGACGGCGGCGGCCGCCGCGCTCGCGGCTTCGAACGTATCCGCTACGACCAGCGCAACGTACTGGCCGTAATAGCGAATGATGTCGTCTTCGAACGGTGGACGCGCCTCGTCCACATAACCGGTATCGATTGAATTGCCGGAGATCCGGTAGAAGCGGCCAATGTTGCCGCGATGCAAAACCGCGTGCACGCCGGGCATGGATTCAGCGGCGGCGAATTCGAGGGAGACCAGCTTGCCGCTGGCAATGGTGCTGCTCACCGGGACCGCATGCAGCAAGCCCGGCAGGTCGACGTCCGACGTATAAGTGGCTTCGCCGCTAACTTTCAGCGGTCCGTCGATGCGCGAGTGCGGCCGGCCGATGACCGCATGCAGGGAATCAAGCACAGTAGACATTGGGTGAGTTCCTTTCGACGATATCAGGCGGCGCGGGTTGCTAGCGTCAGCGCGTGGACCAGGCAACGTTGCGCCAGTTCAACCTTGAAAGCGTTGCCGCTTTGCGGCCGGGCGCCGGCGAGTGCGTCCGCTGCGGCGCGCCTGAAGCTTGGCGCGTCCGGCGCTGCAGAGATGAGCGCGGCCTCGGCCTCGCGCGAGCGCCAGGGCTTCGTGCCCACGCCGCCGAGCGCAATACGCGCATGGCTGACGCGGCCATCGGTCACCGTGACAACCACCGCCGCGGAGGCCAGCGCGAACTCGTACGAGGCCCGGTCGCGCAGCTTCAGATAGAGAGACCGGCTGCCTTCTGCTGGCGGCGGCAACGTGACATGAGTGATGAGATCGCCGGGTTCAAGCACCGTTTCCCGTTCAGGCGTGGTGCCGGGCAGCAGGAAAAAATCGTCGATGGCGACGCTTCGCTCGCCTCGCGTTCCCTTGATATGAACCACGGCTTCGAGCGCCGTGAGCGCCACGTTCATGTCTGATGGATTGCTGGCAATACACGCATCGCTTACGCCAAGGATCGCCAGGGTGCGGTTGAAACCGCTGATTGCCGCGCACCCCGAGCCGGGTTCCCGCTTGTTGCAAGCCATGGCGGTATCGCGGAAATACATGCACCTTGTGCGTTGCAACAGGTTGCCGCCCGTCGTCGCCATGTTGCGCAGTTGCGCCGACGCCCCGGCAAGCAACGCCTGCGACAGAACCGGGTAAGCGTCGCGAATCAGGGCATGGTGCGCGAGATCGGCATTGCGCACCGTGGCGCCAATCTTCACGCCGCCGTCCGCCTGCGCTTCAACGCCATTCAGCGGCAAGCGGCTGATATCGATCACGCGGCCGGGCCGCTCGACGTTCAGTTTCATCAGGTCGAGCAGCGTCGTGCCGCCGGCAAGGAAACGCACGTCGGCGCCCTGCTGTGCAGTATGTGACGCGGCACCGGCCTTGATCGCGTCCTGCACGTCGTTCGCGCGGGAGAGCTGGAACAGTTCCATGTCGGCGCTCCTCAGGCCTTGCCGCGCACGATCTGGATCGCGGCAACAATGTTCTGATAGGCGCCGCAGCGGCACAGGTTGCCGCTCATGGCTTCGCGGACGTCGGCATCGGAGGGGCCGACCGGCTCTTCAAGCAACGCGACCGCAGACATGATCTGGCCGGACGTACAGTAGCCGCATTGATAACCGTCGCATTCGACAAACGACGCCTGCATGGGATGCAACGCGCTGGAGTTGCCGATGCCTTCGATTGTCGTGATCTCGTCGCCCGCATGATTGGCGGCGAGACACAGGCATGAATTCACGCGGCGTCCGTTCACATGGACGGTGCACGCGCCACACTGGCCGTGGTCGCAGCCTTTCTTCGTGCCAGTCAAGTGCAGGTGCTCACGCAACGCGTCCAGCAGCGTGGTGCGAGGATCCAGCATGAGCGCGTAATTTCTGCCGTTGATCGAAAGTTCGACGGCAATAGTGACGGGTTCGATCGATTGCGTTCGCGCATGCCGCGCGGGCGCGCCGGATTTAGGGCCGACGGTTTCGTCGATGAAACGGGTTGGGGATGATTGATCGTGCACGGCGGAAATCTCCTGACTGTTGGGACAGGGAGAAGTCGGTCACGTCGCAGATACGCTCGTCAGGATGCCGATGCGGTGCCGGTACCGGAGGGATGCGGATGCGAGCCGAGCGGGGCGCGCTTCGTTGACCAACAACGTGGCTAGTAACAACGGCACTAGTATAGGCAGTCGTTCCGGAATTTGCTGAACCTGCTTTGACCACGCGTGCGGTCCGGCATGCCCTCAGTTCTCGCGTGGCCGCCAGCGACCGCGCGCGCGATTTTTCGATCGGTCTTGTATTCATCTCGAAGGGAGCGAGTCGTCCATCACGTCAGAACCCGCGTGCGTATCCTCCCGAACCATCCGCTTGAACGCCGACAGTACGCGTGAGCACGTCAGGGTTTAACGCCAGACTCTCTCCTTGAATGGTGCCGCCGGAACAAGCTGAGCATCGTTCTTGATAACAAGATAATTTATCTGTACAACGAAACTTATTGAATAGGTACGTGCTGCCTGATCGAAATAGTGAGTGAAGGAATATAGGGGATGTTGCTGGCGCTGTCTTTTGCATAGGTAATCCCGAGCCAGGCAATGGCGTGCGTTTGGCACATGCCGCTGAGGGCCGGCATTGCTTGATGACAATGGTCGAGATGCTAGTGTATGAACAGATCCCGCGGTCTTTTTCTAGTTTCCCCTCGCAACACGCCGCAATACTTCAGCGGCGCCGGCCAGGACTGACCGAAGAAGAGCCGGTATCGAGCAAGGCCGTGTCCGTAAACGGTGGTAACACGACATCGGAGTTTTATGACGACCGGGTTCCCGAAGCGGGACGGGTTGAGTGTGAAGTTCTGAGGTTTTTCAAGCAACAGGTTTTGTCGCGCCTGAGCACGGGACTACGCCATCATGGTTGAACCCTCAACCGGTTTTCAGCAAAATGCTTCCAGTAAAGAGGCGTAAGGGTTGTGGCCTTTGCTGTAACACGCCTGCCGAGGCATCCAACTAGACTATCTTTCAATTCAGCCCGGCGTTCTATCAATGTTCATCCGGGAATATATTGTGCATGTCATTTTGGTGCCAGGCGTTAGCGGGCTAGCGGTGCGAGGTTCTACGGGAAAGCGGGACCAACGTCGGCGGAACTACGCAATCGAAACTCTCGCTTGCCACCGAACTATCACGACCGTGACGCTATTCAAGCCATCCCATCTTATGCGTAACCCTGTGTAAAGGCGTGGAGGTTAAATGGATCTGCCAATCGATAGCACACCCCACATTTATCCCCATGCCTTCTCAGTGAGTGCGAGGGACCGAGCTGAGTTGCTTCGACAAACTCCCGGGATCATCTGGTTCACGGGGCTCTCTGCGGCTGGAAAATCGACCATCGCGAGCGCCGTGGAACTGAGTCTCCATAGGAGCGGCAAACACACCTTTCTATTAGATGGGGACACTCTGCGCACCGGGCTATGTCGAGACCTCGGTTTTTCCAACGAACATCGACATGAAAACATCAGGCGCGCAGGAGAAGTCAGCCGACTGATGGCTGACGCCGGTCTGCTGGTGTTGGTCTGCGCCATCTCCCCCTTTGCCGCCGATCGGGAACTGGCACGAGCGATTGCCGGACCTCACCGGTTCATGGAAGTACATGTGCATGTACCCGTCGCTGTTGCAGAAAGACGCGATCCCAAAGGGCTTTATAAGCTGGCAAGACTGGGAGCGATCAAGAATTTCACGGGTATCGATTCCCCCTATGAAGAACCGGCCAGCCCGGACATTCGCATCAATACCACCCAATGTTCCGTAGCCGACGCGGCGGCCTTGATTACTCACCGGTTGTGCGGCCCCTGAGCAGCTCTTTCCCAAACAATCCGCTTCAACCACGAGCCGATCGACAACGTGGTTACTCACAACGCGAGAACGAACCGGCAGACCCGCAATCAGCGTTGTTCCAGGCGCCGCTGGCAATGATTGGCTGAGGTATGTTGCCTATGTTGCATGCCCCGCCCGGGGCACGTTCAATGCACATTCAATGCGTGCTCGAGGTTGCAGACGGATCGAATCCGGCCGCTACCAGCGCCTGATGCAGCGTCTCGAAAAGTTGCGATGCTCCCAGCACTGCGGTAATTCCGTGACGCTCCATATCGGCTCGCAGATACTGGCTGACGCGTGCAAACAGCACATTGACACCGCGCTGCTTCAGGCCCTCGCAGAACTCGGCAAGTGTCCGGGCCGCCGAATAATCGAGGTCCGTAATAGCGCCCGCGTCGACGATGAACCAGTGGACCGTCGTTGGGGCGCGGTCGAGCAGGCGGCGCACGTCGTCGACGAAAAAATGATCGTTCGCGAAAAACAGATCGGCGCCAAAGCGATAAACAATCAGCCCGGGCGCCGTCTCGGTGCCCGGTGTGGCAGGCACGGGAGCCCAGTGTCCGCCCGCCGCCGGAGTGGGCGCAAGCATCATGGTGTGCGGATGATAGCTATGGCGCACATGGCGCAGCAACGACAACGCGACCGCCAGCAGTATCCCGTCCTCAACACCGATCACCACCACCGCCAGGGCCGTGACAAGTGCCAGCGTGAGTTCTCCAGGGCTTTCACGGCGGATGGCGTAAAGGCTCTTGACATCGATCAGCCCGATCGCGATCGTGAACACAATACCCGCCAGCACGCAGTGCGGAAGATACTGCAGCCACTTGCTGAAGAACATCAACACCACGCCGACCACAACCGCAAACACCACTTGCGCAAACTGGCTGCGTGCACCGGCACGATCGGCCATGGCGGTCTGGGTCGGACTGCCATTCACCACGAACGCCCCAGTCACGGCAGCCACCGCGTTGGCTGCCGCAATCCCCAGGATGTCCGCATCAGCGTCGACGGGTTCGTGATAACGCTCCGCAAACACGCGGCCCGCCGCGACGCTTTGCGCGATGATCATCACAAAACACGAGGCGGCCACGGGCAACAGGCTCAGTGTTTGCTCCCACGTGGCAAGCGGGAAGCTTAGCGCCGGCAGTCCACCCGCGACCGGCCCGACGACCGCGATTCCGTGGCCGGCGAAGTCGTAGATATAACTTGCCGCTATGCCGCCAACCACCGCGAACATCGCGACTGGAAGACGTGGCAACAGGCGTTTGAAAACGAGAATACAGCTCACCACTGCGACCGATATACCCAGCGTTGGAAGCGAAACGTGAGCCAGTTGAAGGGCTATCGATTCGATCTGTACAAGCGTGCGCGACGACCCTGTGGCCACGCCGAGCATGTCGCCCAGCATTGCGACGCCGACCTGAACGCCGACGCCGGCAAGGAACCCGAGCAAGACCGTGCGGGACAGGAAATCAGCCAGGAAACCGAGCTTGAAGATCCGGGCGATCAGCAGCATCGCGGCCGTTAGCAGCGCGACGACCCCGGCTAGCGCCATGTACTGTGCACTTCCGACCGTCGCCATGGTTGACAGGTGGCTTGCGAAAATGGTCGCCGTCGCCGAGTCCGCGGCCACGACCAGGTGGCGGGACGCGCCGAAGAGCGCGAATGCCAGCAGCGGTAAAAATGCCGTGTAAAGACCGGTCACGGCCGGCATTCCCGCTATGCGCGCATAGCCCAGCACTTGCGGGATATCCATTGACGCGAGGGTCACGCCGGCCAGGAGATCGCGGAGTGCCGCAACGCGGCCAAGCGGCAACACGCCCCCTAATAACTTAAAGCGCATTGTGCGTCCCCGAACGATGTTGCATGCAATAGTGCGATAAAAATAAAGGTGTCATGGCGCATCGTGCCGCAAGTTGATTTGTAAGAGCAAGGTTTCTTGATGAATGCGTTGCACGGCCGGACGCCATCGCCCTCGATTCTGGGCATTAGAAAAGCGCCGTGTTATAAAACGGGCTCGTGTTGGAGGTTGGTCGCGACGAGGGCGACATGCAGATGAGCTTTCTGAAACAAGGCCTGCTTTACGTTCATTACAGAACAACGTGTACCGCCAGGACCGCGCCGGAACCGCTGCAAGCCAAGGCTCATGCATCACCCGGCCTGCGGCCTTCGGTCAGGCTTTCAGTCAGACCGCCAGTCAGACCGTCCATGACGTCCCTGCTCTTTCTCGTGCGCGGGTTGTATCGCTACCTGCTGTTCGCATGCTGTGGGCTCCCGCTTGCTGTCCTTCCTGCTCCGGCCCGGGCACATCCGCATGTGTGGATCAATTATTCGATGGTCGCCCAGACGCAGGGCACGCTGCTGGTTGCCATGCAGCAGACCTGGATCTTTGCGAAAGGCTTTCCGTTTTCGTTGGTTGGCGATTTTTCCAACATGCCCAAGTCCGGTCCGCTCAATGCCGGCTACACGGCGACGTTCAAGGCACAGGCGTTCTCATTGCTCAAAAGCTCGGATTATTTCACCCATGTTTTTGTCGATGGCCGAGCGGTTGCCGTGGGAGAGGCGCGCAACTTCAGTGTCAGCATCGAGCAAGGCCATGTTGTTTACCGGTTCCTTTTGCCGCTTGTCAAACCAGTGGACTTCAAGCGTGAGCGAGTCACGCTCGGTGTCTGGGACGAGACGTTTTTCGTCGACTTTGAAAGCGCGGCGCAGCCCGTGTTGACGCTCAGTGCGGGCTCTCCGCGTAACTGCAAGGCGGCGTCGTTCGAGGACCACGATCACCCTATTTTCGGCGGCTCTGTCATCCCTCTTGCGAGCAGGCTATCGTGCTGACCCGCTTTGGTAACCGGCGCGGTCGTGGACATCGCAGGATGATTGGCTTCTGCCTCGCCGCTGCCGTGACGCTTGCGACGCAGGGTGTTATTGCTCAAACCACGGACGTCTTCGGACGTACGTCGACTGGCGCGCCAAGCGCGGCGAACACCGCGGACGCGCCTCGACCCACGCCGGTAGCCATGCCCTCGATTATCCGCGATGCCGTCACGGCCAGCCTCCATTTGCAAAGCAAGCTGAACGAAAAGCTGCAAGAGACGCTCGCAGACCAGCGCAATGAATCCGGCCTTTTCGCCACCTGGATGATCGTACTGTGCTCGTTCGCTTACGGGGTGTTGCATGCGCTTGGGCCCGGGCACGGCAAGGTTGTGGTCAGCGCGTATCTGGCGTCGCGCCGGGCACGTTTTATCGATGCCGCCTTGCTCAGCGGATGGAGCGCGCTGGTGCAGTCCTTGTCCGCGATTGTTCTTGTCGGCGGCGCGGCATGGCTCTCCCGCGAGGGCCTGCCCGGCGTGTTGACGCAGGCGTCGAGCCTTGAGTTGACGAGCTACGTTGCGTTGCTCTGTGTGGGCGTTTGGTCGTTATGGGCAATCTCGACGCGGCGCGATTGTTGCGACACGGATCGCGTGGCGCTCATTCCAAAGAAACGCGTGAGTCTCTTCGAAAACAGAAGCGCTTCGGGCGATCAGGACGAAGCGGCATATCTTGGCGTAAGCCTCGCTCAAAGGCGTTCGCGTGCACGCTGGGCCAGAACTGACGCTGAACGCGGAACGTTCCGGGCTAGCAGCCGGATATTCCTGACGGGCATAGCAGTCGGTGTACGTCCGTGCGCGGGCGCTATCTTCGTGTTGATTGCGGCGCTCGCCAACCACGTATTTATCGTCGGGGTACTCGCGTCCCTGGCAATGGGCGCAGGCGTCGCTTGCACGGTCCTGGCGATCGGGATGGCGAGTTTATCCGTGAACCGCATGGTCTCGAGCGCTGCAGTTTTCAGGCGGCAGAAAGTCGAGCGAATTCGTTTCGGCCTGGCGCTTGCCGGTGCGATTTTCATCACGGCGTTTGCGGCATGGCAAGTCTTTGCACTCGTGTCCGGGACACAGGCAGCATCGCTCGCATGATGTCTGACCGGGTGACTGCTTCAAGCGGGCCAAGAAAAATTTCATACGGGGTTGTGATGCGAATGTGCCGTCGGATAAGGGCATCGGCTGCTGCGCTTTTGCTACTGATCATCGGGATAGGTGCGTTGTTCGCACCAGTCAGCGCGCGTGCCGCCGATTGCCATGCCGGCACGCTTGTCACTGTTGTTGCGCACCTCGACGACGACCTGCTTTTCGTCAATCCGGGCATCAGCGACAAGCTTGAGGCCGGCTGGTGCGTCACGACCGTGCACCTGATCGGCGGTGCCAACAGCGCAAATTTCGACTACGTGAAGCTACGCGAAAAGGGCACGCGCCTCGCTTACGCGCGCATGGCGGGCGTGGCAGATGACTGGATCGAATCGACTGTCATGTTCGCCGGCAAACCTGTGCACCAGATGGTGTTGAAACAGCAGCCGAGGGTGACCCTGCTGGAACTGCGGATGCCGGGTGGCGCAGTCCGCGGCGGCAAGGTGCCACTAGGCCTGATGTGGGACCAGGGCGAGACCATCAACACCTATCCGATCAACAACGACGGCTCCAATGCCACGCACTATGACCGCGCGGAGACGGTCGCCACGCTCAAGCAGATCCTCGCGCCGGCGACCTTGATCTACACGCTCAATCCGGACACCGTGCCTTTCATCGAACACCCGGATCACATCTATTCCGCACGTATCACGCGCGTAGTTGCCCAGAGCCTCAACCGGAACATTCCGATTGGTTATCACGTCACCTATCCGACCGGCGGCATGCCGAAGAACCTGAGCGCTGGCGAGACCCAGATGAAGCGCGATGACGTGGCGTCCTACTTCGCTATCGATGGTGACGACAACGGCGAGCATGTCTTCGGCGAATACCAGTGGGACGGCAATTGGGTGGCGCGGCGTTACTGGACCGAGTCGAGCTCGAGCGCGGCCGGCCTGGAGTTCCGGCCGCGCTCGAGCAACCTCGTCAACGAGTACTCGAGCCAGTGCCTGACCTCGGCCGGCATGAACGGCAAGCCGACGCTCGCCGGTTGCTCAGGTGCGAAGACACAGGACTGGCACTGGCAACCGGTGCCGGCCATGCCGGGCACCAGGAACAATTCGCAGCTCGTCGATGAATCCACGCAGCAGTGCGTGGCCGAACGCGGCGGTGACCTGATTGAAGAGCCCTGCAATAAAGACGAGGCGGCTCAGAAATGGACACCGTGGGATTTCGGTCTTGTGTACACCCCACTCGGCCATTGCCTCGCCGGGCATAACGGTGCGTTGTCGGCTGGGCATTGCTCGTCGCTGACCGCGGAATCGCGATGGGCGCCCACGCCTCATTCGCAATGGACCGACCTGCGGCAGGACGGGGCAATGTACGGCAACGTTCGAGGAACCGTGGATGGTGACAAACCGGTCAGTACGGTTTATGTTCAGCGTCGCCGGGACGGGCCGGGCTTTAATGTATGGGTAGCGGGCTTTTCGCGGTTGCCGACTGCCGCGCCGTGGTATCTGAACACGGTGCCGTTCAACCCGCATGCCGGCACCCCCACGTGCGCCGGTGACACGCTCTGCTTCGACAGTGTGCGTTTCCTGCTTGGTGACTTCGAAGGTACGGGCCGCGACGACCTGATGGTGGTTGCACCACGCAACGGCGGCACGGCTTTCTGGCTGATGCGCAGCACCGGCACGCGCTTCGAGGCACCGCGCTTGTGGTACCAGACCTCCTCCGCGCTGACGCCTGCCACCGCGCAGCAATATGTAGCCGGAGACTTCGATGGCAGCGGCCGCGCCGGTGTGATGATCGCGCAAAAGCGCAGCGATGCCACACTCGATCTTTGGGTCATTGCCAGCGAGGGTTTGACCGGGCAAGCGCCGGCACTTTGGATGAAAGCGAGTGGGCTTAGCGCGAATGCGCGCTTCCTGCCGGCTCACGTGGCCGGATCGCGGCACACCGGTTTGATTGCGGTAGAAACCGTGAATTCGGCGATGGCCGTGACGCAGCTTGCCAGTTCAGGCAGCGCGTTTACCGGCCGCTTGCGCGGCAATACCTATGCGGAGTTCGCACCCGCGTTCGCCAAGGTGATCGCAGGCGACGTGGACGGCGATGGTATCGATGATCTGGTCGTGCTCCAGCCACGCGGCGACGGACCCAATATCAATGTATGGCGGATGAGGGGCGGCCCGATATTCGGCGACCCGGTCAAGGTCGGCACTATTCGTGAATCGTCGTATGCCGACGCTATTCCTGCGCTTGTACGGCGTAAGCGTGGTGAAACACTCATGCTCTTCAAGCGCGCGAATGCGAAGCTCGGCGGATTCTATTTCACGGGGGGCGCACCGAGTCTTATCGGATATGACCTGGATACTTCGTTCAAGATGGGTCCGGCGCATATTTGGGGCGACCTGCCGGGCTTGTTTTCGGAAGCGCTATGGATCAACACGCTGTCGCAGTGAGGAGGCCGCATTGATGCGAAGCCTCCGGGCGGCTACGCCAGTCTGATAGCCACTACGCCTGGCAAGATGATTGCCGCAGCCGCGGGGCCGCCCCATCCACGATGGTATAGGACGCTATCACTATGGCGTTGACCAGCGCGAAATAAGTAATGTGAATCACGACCGACGCAGCCAAATAAGGCCACCTTGCCGGGGGCGTCGCTTGTTAAGTGACAACAAAAGCCTGCGGGAACTGGACCGCGGGGAGATATGTTTACGTTAGTCTACGGCATATCATCAGTATTCCTATATACATAGAATCTAACCGTCCCGCGATCCATCCCCTGTGTCGCCCTTCGCCTTGATTATGAAGCTTGGTCCTGCGCGTGCTCAGCAGCTTGTTCAATCAAGGCCGCTACTTCCTTGGGATGCGACTCATACACCGAGTGACTCGCGCCGGCAATCTCGACGGTATGGCTATGGGCACGAGCCGCGTACATCCGTTCCAGGTCGGGATTGATGATCTTGTCCGATTTCGCGACCATGTACCAGCTAGGTTTCACCTTCCATGCCGGATCGGTCATGGCAGTTGAGAAAACTGCGGCCGACGTCGGCATCTGCGCGCTGGCTTCAAACTTAGCTTGCTTCAGCGGCAGGTCCGCTGCGAAGTCGCCGGGGTAGTTGGCGGGATCGAGGAACAGGAAACCATCCGGTGTTTTCACGAGCGGGTGTGCGGAATTCGGAAACTTCTTGCCGTTGCCAACCTCGGTCTCGCCGGTGTCCAAGGCATGAGCCGCAATGTAGACCAGGCCGGCGACATGGGGATCGTTTCCAGCCGACGTGATGATCGCTCCGCCGTAGCTATGGCCGACCAAAATGGCCGGGCCGTCCTGACGGTCGAGAACACGTTTTGTGGCGGTTACGTCTTCCGCAAATGACGTCAACGGTTCCTCGACCAGGGTCACGTTATAGCCGTCCTTGGTCAGGATGTTGTAGACAGGTCTCCAGCCCGAGCCACCAACAAACGCGCCGTGGACCAGCACGATGTTCTTGACGGGACCTTTAGCGGGTTGAGGCTGTTGAGCCATGGCGCCAACCGAAATGAACGCACTGGCAATGATCGACAAAAGTAACGTAGCGCGACGGATTTTCATTTTTAATTCCTGGGAAGTTTGTGGTTTGCAATGGGACGAACACGCCCACCCGTCCCTCTATTCCCGTCGCGATAAAATATTTTTTGGATTGGCCCTTCGCACGCAACTCGCGCTACGTTCTATCCGATGTCCTTGGTCAGTGTTTTGTAAGCAGCGCCTGATACAAGAGCGGTAACGCTTGTCAACGTCTGCTGCGATCAAGACCGCCCCATGAACCGGAAAACCCTCTCCGACCGTGGACACACGGACAATCATCTTTTGGAGTTGGCATGGCACGCCCGGCAACAGGGTGACCTGACTGCGGCAGAACACGCCTATCGTAGCGTGCTTGAGCGGGATGATCGCAATGGTGTGGCTCACAACAACCTGGCGAATCTCTTGCGGCAATGCGGCCGGTTCAGTGAAGCCGAAGCGCACTATTGTCGCGCACTCAAGCAGATGCCGGATTCCGCGGAGATCAGGAATAACCGCGCTGGTACGCTCGAAAGACTTCATCGGTATGAAGAGGCGGAAACCGACTATCGCCGTGCGCTCGAACTGAAGCCCGATTTCGCCGAAGCCCGCTTCAATCTGGGGATGCTTCTTCTGTCGGCCGGGCGTTATACGGAAGGCTGGCAATACTACGAAGCGCGATCGGAAGCGTTTGGAGAACACGGGCAGTTGCCCTTCCCTCAATGGAACGGCGAGGAACTGAGCGGCAAGACCCTGCTGCTCTTTCCCGAGCAAGGATACGGTGACACCATACAGTTCATCCGTTACGTGCCGCTGCTTAAAACACGAGGCGCGGCAAAGATATCGGTGATCTGCAAACCGGCACTTGCGCCCCTTCTGCGCACGGTGGAAGGTATCGATGCACTGATAACCGACCCTCAGACACTTCATGTTCACGATTACTGGGCTTCGCTGATGAGCCTGCCCTGGCGAACGGGTACGACAGTCGAGTCGATCCCGGCGAGGATTCCTTATGTGGGTGTATTCACCAACCGCATGGAGATGTGGCAAGCACGCTTACCCGGCGACGGCTTGCGCGTGGGGCTGGTTTGGAAAGGTAACGCCGAGCACGACAACGATGCCCAACGATCGTTGAGCCATTTTTCCGATCTGGCGCCACTGTGGTCCGTCAGTGGTGTTCGCTTTATCAGCCTGCAAGTGGGGGACGCCGAAACGCAGGCCGATGAATGCAAAGTGCTGCAACCCGCTCTTTGCCTGGGACGGGAGCTTCGCGATTTCGGCGATACCGCGGCTATCGTCGCGCAACTCAATCTTGTGATCTGCGTCGATACAGCGATCGCTCACGTGGCCGGTGCGCTGGGCGTTGCATGCTGGTTGATGTTGCCGCAGACAGGAGTCGACTGGCGCTGGCATCGGACGGGAACCGGGTCACCCTGGTACCCCAACGATATGTATCTGTTTCGCCAGCGCCAAGAGGGGTGGCCGGCCTTGATCGACGAGGTGAAATGTGCTCTGGCGGACATCATGCGAGGCGCGCGTTAGCCGAACGTTGAACGCCGCTAAGCCCTATTCATCGTTAGCCTTGGCCGATTCCTTCGCCGCCAGGGCAACAAGATGTTTTGCTTCCCAGCTTGAGGCATCGATCGTGGACGCTTGCGTCGCAGTGTCTGCAACGCAACTCCAGTCACCAAGCGCACGGCAATGCCACGCGTGATGCAACAACGCATCGCGTGTATGTTCGCGGCTGGCGAGTTCGGTGCGCATCTGTTCTAACTGACTGCTATCTCCACCGCTCGCCGATATCCCGGCGAGACGCCGACGCGCCACCGCCAGATTTCCGCCCTGCAGCGCACGATCGAACGCGCTGACATCGGACGGCGATGTTCGCGCGGTTTCATCGTTGGCGTTCTGGCGAGCATCCTGAGAGGGCCGCGCCGCCAAGACGCTGTTGCCTTGACCGTGCCCCTGCGTCAGCACCGGTCCGCTTTGGACCAGCGGCCCTGTTGCCGGCAAGCGCGTTGCATCCGTTTGCCGGTTGTAGCTGATGCCCGCAAGATACGGTTGGGCAATGGCATAAGCCACCAGCGCACCGGCACCAATCGCGCACGCAATTGCAATGCGTGCCCCGCGCCGTTTGCTTGCCCGATCGGAAAGCAGTGCGGTTTCCGCCAGTCCCGGGTATGCGCCCCGTGAACGCGTGCGACGCAAGACGCCGCGAGAACTACCTTTATTCGCATTCGAAGAGGAAGAAAAATTCGCCAGGCGTTGCATGATGGTCGGCGTATTGCCGCATCGGCTGCATGATCGCCCACCATCGGAATAGGTGTTGCCGCATCGCTCGCAGGTGGTCCATGCAATGTGGTCAACTGACTCAAGCACGCGCATATGATTCTCCATCACTTACCTTCGGGGGTTCATTGGCTGCATCAGGAACTTTTACTCAAAGTCACCGGGATCGGTCGAATCGTGGGCTTCATCACTGGCTGCACGCGTGGGTATTCCCAGCTCTTGCATCAACCGGTGCAGATGCACACGCGAAATGCCAAGGCTACGGGCGGCGTCGACCACACGGCCCTTGTGCACGAAGAGCGCGACCTCTATCGCCCTTCTGTCTGCTGACGTTCGTGCTTCACGAAGCGAGTTCGGCGCGAGCGCAACATGCTCCGCCAATTCAAGGTCATCAGCGGTGATGAACTTGCCTTCGGACAAAATGATCGCGCGGCGGACACGATTGATCAGTTCCCGGACGTTCCCAGGCCAGCCATAGTTATGCAACGCTGCAACAGCGTCCGGCGCGAAGCCATGGATCCTGCGCGCGCGTTCATCTTTAAACCGTTCGAGTGCGTGCATTGCAAGCTCGGTGATGTCTTTTCCCCTCACGCGAAGAGGCGGCTCCTTAACCTGAAGCACGCAAAGCCGGAAGAAAAGGTCTGCTCTAAACCTCCCCTCCTCCACGGCAGCTTCCATGTCCTGGTGCGTTGCCGTGATCACCCGTACGTCCACGTCGATAGACTCGAGGCCACCCAGGCGTTCGATCTTGCGTTCCTGGATAAAGCGCAGCAACGCAGCCTGACTCTCATGCGGCAGGTCGCCAATTTCGTCGAGGAACAACGTTCCGCCATGTGCCTGTTCGACTCGCCCTATCTTGCGCTGTGTGGCGCCAGTGAACGCTCCGCGTTCGTAGCCGAACAATTCTGAATGCAGGAGATCATGCGGAACGGCGCCGCAGTTCACCGCCACGAAAGGCATATCGCGGCGCTCCGATTGCGCGTGAATCATCTGCGCGGTCAACTCCTTGCCGGTTCCTGACTCGCCCGAAATAAACACGGTGGCGTCGGTCGCGGAAACCTTTCGGATGGTCCGATGAAGCTCCAGCATGGCTTCAGATGAACCTAACATGCCGCTGCTGAACGCATCCTTGAGATCCGGCGGTTCAACCTCGGAACGAAGAACCTCCATACCAATGGCCCGCCCAACGATATTCACGATCCGCTCATGTGATGTCGGCAGCGTTACAAAATCGAAGCAATGTGTCGCAATAACGTCTCGAACGGCCGTCCATTTTCGCGTCTCTTGAGATACCAGCGCCACCCAAGCCACCAACACGGAACGTGAGAGTTGTTCGACCCTTGCGATCCGGCCTTCGTGGATACCGTCTGTCAGATCGAGCAGCCCGGCCATGGGCGCACGCGCCAGCTTCGCTACTGTGTGAGCGCCCATGGCCGGCACGACAAGCCATGCGCGGTCACCGAGGCGCCTTAGAAGCGACTCGTTTGGATTTCCTCCAAGGTAGAGAAGCGTGCGATGAGCGCTGTCCATGTTGTAAGCGATTCTCTGGTAGACCCTTCTTTACATCTCTTTAGTCTCGCCGGCACGCTCGCCATTGGTTGCCCACAATTCATCACCGGGATCGGTTCGCGATGCAGATGCGAGTTGAACGAGTGGAAGAACAGAGGGAACAACCCATAGCAGGCCGCATGCACGGCAAGCAGGTAACAATCGAGGTAGCAATCGGCTCAATCGGCTCAATCGGATTTCTCGTCTTGTCGCCATCCTAGCGGGGCGAATTCACGACAGGTGAAACCAAAAGTTAAGTTGCGTTTCCGTTGATGAGAAAACGTCGAGAGATGTAACGAGATCTATCAAGAGACGTGTAAAGACAATGCGTAAGCGTTGCTTAAGCATTTGTTGGACCTTAGTCGAGCCTTAGGCGCGCCTTACAGTTACATCGCCCGAAGGGGAGCCTTCAGGCTGGATGCTCGAATGATGGAGCGAGCGCATTGCCGCGCGAGTCGTTCCGCTGCGCTTTCAAACCTGCGGGCGCGTCAAGAATTCACAAACCTTGCGATACAGCTGCTTCACGCCCGGACTCACATCGAGTGCGCGCAGGCATCCATGTACGAGTCCTTCCCCAATCCAAAGATAGCCTTCCCCACCGGCCGCGCGAATCCGCTCAACGTAGACGCGGGCGTCGTCACGCAGCGGATCATGTTCAACGCCAATGGCTAATGTTGGCGGCAAGCCACCGAAATGGGTCGCGTCGAGCGGCGTCATCTGCGGATAAGGCTCCCTGTCCTGCCAGTACAGCTTGCGGTACGCGTGGACGTCGGCCAGCGTGAGCATTGGGGCGTTAGCCTCAGTATCGCGCGCTGGCAGCTCGGGTTCGCGTCCGAGCGCGGGATAGATTGCCACCACACCCGCTACCCCGGCAACACCCCGGTCACGAAGAATGGCCGCGACGCTGGCGGCAAGATTACCTCCGGCACTATCACCGACCAGTTGCAGCGGTGCAGGAAGTCTCGCAAATGGCAGCGTGCCGTTGATTGCAGCAAGCGCCACTTCAATGCAGTCTTCGTGCGCGGCCGGCGCGGGGTGCTCGGGCGCCAGCCGATAGTCAACTGCAACCACGTGCATGCTGGTATCGGCCGCAAGACGCGCGGTAATTGCTTCGTGGCTATCGAGCGAGCCGAGGACATAACCGCCGCCGTGAAAATACAGCACGGTGCCTGCTTGACCCGTGGCATTCGCCTTTCGGTACAACCGCAAGGGAATGCGATGTCCCGCGACAGAATCGAGCGCGGTTGTTTCAATGACCAATCCATCGGGCAGCGCAGGCGTAAAAGCCTTCGCGTAGTTGTCGTACAGAGTGCGTTGCCCGGCAATTGTCATGGTGGCCGTGTCCGGCGGATACATCTCATAGGTCTGTCGTACAAACTCCGTTATTTCCGCTTCGAGCATCGATTTTTTATCCGTGGTTAAACTTGTCCATTCAACGCGTCAAGCAATTTTGCTTAGGTATCCGACGTAATATTCATACCCTCCCTTAAAATTTCACTATATCCGAAATAGCCGTTGACGGTTTTGGAGGCCGCCTTTGCGTAGTAGGCGGGGCCTCCTGCCAACCATGGCCTTATTGTTGTTGTTTTGGTACCGCAACGTCAGGTCAGTGAGACTGACATAACTTACAAGCTCAAACTATCGGTGTATTGCCCGCTTACGACTGCAAGTTGACACCTTGCGACGCCATCAAGGCGCTGGGAATTGTTCGAATGGGCTTTCGCTCGCGCCAGTGGACGGGAAGCATCGAATAACTTGCCCGTTGTCCCAGTCCCAGATCCCCGTTGCGGCCGTTTTCCGCCCCGGGAAACCTCTTCGACCTGCCGGGACACGCGCAGCAATCGCTGCGAAGTTCTCGGCGACGGAGAAAGCCGCGGGGCCACGACCATGGCGCTGGTGGAATTGGCGAACTCCCTCGGATTTAACCCTGAAGCCGCCTTCAGCCGGCCATTCAAACAAATTATGGGTATTTCCCCCGGGGCGGGGCGGGGCGACGCATTGCCCGAAGCGGCGCCGGGGCCGCCGGGTTCCCGCTTGTGGTGCATGCCCCATGAACCTTGAGATTGGCCAGGGCCGTGCCAAATAGCGCCTGCCCTTTACTCCTTTCTGACAGTCAGATAACCGCAAACTGTCGTCCTGTGCGCGTTTTCCCTTGGATTCAGTAAAGATCGTTAGCCTGTACTATCGAAAAAGCGTTGGGCGCCCCTCTACGCCGGAGGAGCGTCGACGTTTCCGCGAACGTGAACATATCTTAGGGAGAGGCACATGACGAAGCCCGAGTACAGCGACCCGTTCAGTCAGTTTTCCGCGATGTTCCAGCAGTACAAACTCCCGGGATTCGACGTGCAGGCAATTCTGGATGCGCGCAGGAAGGACGTCGAAGCGCTGGCGGCCGCGAACCGCGTCGCATTCGGCGGCATGGAAGCGCTTCGAGATAAACAGATCGAAATCCTGCGCCGAGCCCTCAATGACTTCCAGGGCATTGCGCAGCAATTTGCCACCTCTCCGGCCAAAACTTCGTCCAATCCGACCGAAGTTGTTCAAAAGGCACTGCACCAGGCGCTCGCCGATATGCAGGAAATCGCTCAGAAAACGCAGCAGGCTCAGACCGAAGCCTATGCGATTGTGACTAAGCGAATTGAAGAAGCAGCCAAGGAATTGAAGTCGTCAATGGAGCAGCCCAAGGAGTAGCCAAGCCGGGCAGCCCCGAACCGGACCTTACCGGGAACGTGACTGGCGTTCCCGGCGCTCTTCATTCCTGCTTCACTACCGCTCCCTTGGAAAGAACTCCGCGCCGCCGGCTGATCGCGGGCGTAGATCGGCCTTTATTACATCCGAGGTAATTGAACGTATTCGTGCGATCGCTAAGATGGCAGTCATCTGCTTGCGGTATCAGCGTTGAAAAAACATCGCATGGAGATACACACACGGTCATGTTCAATCAATGGAAAGGAGTTAGGAATGCATAACTTTACACTTCACACAATCGAATCGGCGCCCGAAAAATCCAAACCCACATTGCATGCGCTGGAAGAGAAGTTCGGCTTTTTACCAAACGTGATGGCAACCATGGCAGGCAACCCCGTTCTCCTTAACGGGTTTGCCGGCAGCTTCGCAAGTTTTCATGGTGGAAGCCTCGACGAGTGCGAGAAGCAGGTTCTACTGCTCACAAACGCGGTCACGATCAAGTGCCCGTGGACCGTTGCGGCTCATTCCACGTTTGCCCTTGAGGACGGCATGAGGGAGTCCGACGTCAAGGCGATTCGCGAGGGGAGATTGCCGGACGACCCGAAGTACGCGGCGCTGTCGCGCATAACCAGGGCCCTGATCGAAAAGCGAGGAAATGTAGCCGACGAAGATATCGAAAAGTTTACTTCCGCTGGATATTCGCCGCTTCAGATTTTCGAGGTAATCACCAGCATTGGCGTGTCCACCATGGCTGCCACTACGACAAACATGGCAGGTACGCCGGTCGAAGAGCGCTTTAAGGCTCAGACATGGACGCCTGCCTGACGAGGCGACGCGCCACGAAGCGAGGCGATCGCGCGTGGTTCGGTTCGCGCCGAACCACGCGCGATTGCTGTAATCGCTGCGACCGCCGACCCGACTGGGCGGCGGTCGGTCGACTTGCTGAGTTAAGAGTATTCTTGTCCGCTGGATCGAGAGACAGCGAACGTTGGCGATGATCTTATCCGCGCGCGGTCGATCATGAACACTCACCTGAACTCTGTTGCGAATGAGAGACCCATGAATTCTGCGCGCAACAACACCAAACTGCCTGCCAACGAGCTCGGTTTGCTGCTGCGCCAATGGCGCGATATGCGCGGCAGAAGTCAGTTTGAGTTATCTCTCGATGCGGGCGTGTCGCAGCGGCACATCAGCTTTATCGAAAGCGGGCGCAGCGTTCCGAGTCGTCAAATGTTAATGGATATTGCCCAAGCGCTAGACATTCCTCTGCGCGAACGCAACACGTTATTGCTGGCGGCCGGCTACGCGCCCATCTATCAGGAAAGCGCATGGGACGCGCTCGAAATGCAGAGTGTGACCAGTGCGCTAGGGCGAATTTTGCGTCAGCATGAACCCTTTCCTGCGGTGGTAATGGACCGCCATTGGAACGTGCTCATGACCAATGAATCTGCGCCGCGGTTCTTCAATTGCTTCATCAACATGTCTGCACGCAAGAGCCCTCGCAACATGCTGCATCTCATGTTCGACCCGGCAGGCATGCGCCCGTTTATTGCCAACTGGGAAGACGTTGCCCAAAGCCTGATCCAGCGCGTTTATCGTGAATCGGTCGGACGCATTATTGACGAAAAGACCCAGGAATTACTCGCTGAGCTGCTCGCCTACCCCGATGTCCAGACCGGATGGAAATCCCCTCGGTCCCTGAGCACCACGGCCGCTACGCGCACCATGCCTGTCATACCGATCAGCTTCGTCAAAGATGACGAAGTGCTGAGTTATTTTTCCATGGTCACCACCGTCGGAACCCCGCAGACCGTCGCCGCGCAGGAACTGCGTATTGAATGTATGTTTCCGGCGGACGATGGCACAGAAACTCGCCATGTCGCAATGCTCGGCAAGGTTCCAGCGGAGTGACGAGAAAATGATGTCCGTCATGCAAGACTAACCTGTTCTTCGGGAGTTATCCGCGAGACGCTGGAAAGCGTCCCGCAATCGCCGTCATTTATTGCGGATAAACGCTCACCAGAAACTCTCCAAATGTATCGAATACAGGCCTGTTTTCGAGCACTACGTCAACCGTGGGCAGCTCCGCATTTTCCTCTTCGACGACCATAAAGCAGAACTCGGGCGCCGCCGACGAAAGCGCTGCCCGGGCATCGGCCAAATTCCGTTCCGCATCGAGAAGCAAGCTTGCCTCTTCCGTAGCCGAAGACCGTCCAGACGAAGGCGGACCTTTACGAATCATATGCACGGTCAGTCTTGGTTCGTTGAGCAACGAAGGGGGCACAAGGTGGAACTCGCAAAGCGAGAGCGTCCCCCGGGTCTCTGCAATCTCCAGAATAAATTGCATGCCCTCATAGGTCGCTGTATATCGTTTTGCCTCGCCAACCACCGTGAAACCGCCTCTCGTAAAGTGGTTTTTGAATTCGGCGACTGCCGTGCTTTTGGCCTGAACGACGGCTGCGTTCAACCGCTCGGCGAATTGCCTTTGCAACGGCCCGACCTGAGCCTTCAATTTTGCGATTTCTTTAACGGTTCGAAGATCCATCATTTTTCTCTGTGGGTTGCCAGCCGGACGGGCCGTTCTGGCGAAAGACCATTGGCACGAAATGCTCTTGTACCGGTTGCATCAGGCCGGAAGTTCCTGCGCTGTTCGAGAGCCGGCCCAGGGCGTCGGCGCCGCTATCCATTGCGCGGGATGAACAACAGTCCGCCTCCGTGCGCCGCCAGCGGATGACATATCCATTGCACGGCTGCCTTGCTCGAACGAGGCCGTCGCGTGCCTGGAATGGCGTGCGACGGCTCCATCGGTTCCGTCTGGACGAACACGCTGCCGAAGGCACGACGTCCAGCGCCGGCTCTTGCATGATCGACAAACCCGACGAAACCGACGAAACGTGACGGCTCTTTAGTCGAATGGACGGACGAACACATCCCGCCTGGTCGGGTCTGAGACAAACTGAAACAATGACATCCCTGCAGGTTTGGCTCGCAGATCGCCGTTTATGGCGGTATGTACGGCCGCGAAGGTCTGCGCGACTGCATCGCCCAGTCCGCTCGTACCGGCGAGGATAGGCGCCCGGGCACAATAATCCCGGACGAACGTATTTCCCGACGCTTGCAACATTGAAACCATGACTTCGAAGTCAGTGCCGTGTATGCGATGGCTTACAACCAATTTCCCTTCTCCGTGCCCGGCTAGCAACTCTTCAACGATCTGGCGATTCATTTCTACTGACTTCTCCTTTGGCCGTCATACAGCGACGCTGCAAGACCGGCACCCGCGACTGATACCGACATAGTGGATGCCTCCTTCAGGGGAACACAAATCGGGCAAACAAAGGCAATTCTTTTTTCTGACCTTGTTCTTGCGCAAGTCATGCATCCGTCACCGATGTGGGAAAACGCACTGGTTCGTGCATTTCAGTGGCACTTTAGGTGCGAAAACGCAAAAAACAACGCGAACGAGTCGACTAGGTGGCGCGCTTGGCGACGCTCTCTGCGGACTCGCTTTCGGTGAGGTGTGCCCAAACATGCAACGCCTGTACCCACCTTGACCGATGCGGCCCACGCCCCCGCCAGAATTCGACATTTCGCTTTACGATCCTTCGCGCTCGCTTATTGCCTGCTCTTGATAGAATCGATTCAGTCAATGGTTGTTTAACGATTGATCACACCATTGGAGTTCAATTTGGCAACGTACGAAGTCGATTTTTTCCATAGCTCGGCGGAAGCGCCGGAAGCTTACAACCAGCACGTTACTCACCATACGGTCTCCGGCGTGCCGGATTACCTTCTCGGTGAAGCCGCAGTGGCGCATATCACTGCCCGCTTGCTGCATGACAATCCTACGTTCAGGCGGATCCGCAACCTGAAAATCCTGAACACTGTGGTTTCACCGAATTCAAGCAAGTCGAGCGGCGAGTGAATCGGCTTCACGCCTGCGGTATGCAAGGGTTGAAGCGGGCAAGGGTCAACACCGGTTTCGGCTTGTTCGTGGAATTGATGACTGAGCGTTGCGCCGCTGACTGGTGAGTTAATCAAGCGGCTTAATCAAGCGGCTTAATCGAGCGGCTCAATCATGCGCGCTTCCATAGAACGTTAAAGCACCCTTGCCCCCACCTGCACACCGATCAAGCCGCGCATGGTTAGCGCTTGCATGCGACTGTCGTAGCATGATGGCTTACGAAGCGAGAAGCGAGACGTGTGCTCATGTCCGAATACCTGTCGAATCAAAAGCTGCGCCGGTTCGCCTCGATCATGGCGCTCGTTGTCGCCCTCGCTCTGGTCGGTGTCAAGGCCTGGGCATGGCTTGCGACGGGCTCGATCGCGCTGCTCACATCCGCGGCCGACGGCCTGGTCGATGTCGTCGCATCCCTCGTCACCTTTGCGGGCGTCCGCTATGCGGGGCGCCCTGCCGACCGGGGGCATCGCTATGGACATGGCAAAGCGGAAGCCGTGGCCGCGCTGGTGCAGGCGTTGTTGCTCACGGGCGCGGCCGTGGGACTTGGGATTGAATCGGTAGAGCGGCTGTTCATCCCCCAACCGCTCACCGACATGGGGTTCGGCCTGTGGGTGATCATTGCCAGCCTGTTTGCTGCAAGCGGGCTCGTCGCATTGCAAACCTATGTGGTCAAGCGAACGGGGTCGACAGCAATTGCTGCAGATCGCGCGCACTACGTCACCGACGTCGCAGTGAACATCGCAGTGCTGGTCGCGCTGGCGCTTGAGCGATTCCTTGGGTGGACCCGGGCCGACGCAATAGGCGCGCTGGCCATTTCCGGCTACATGCTGTGGAATGCGCGGGGCATGGCCCTGCATGCGTTGAATCAGTTACTCGATCGAGAGCTCGATACGTCTGACCGGGAGCGAGTCCGGTCCGCTGTGCTCGGTTGCGAAGGTGTCCGGGGCGTTCATGACATCCGGACCCGAAATGGCGGAGATCGTGTGTTCGTGGAATTCCACGTTGAGGTGGACGGTGCCATGTCGGTTGAACAGGGCCACAGCATTGGAGATCACGCAGAAGACGCCGTGAGATCGATATTTCAGGCCGCCGATGTGGTTGCTCATCTGGAGCCCGCAGGCATTGATGACCGGCGGCTGGACGATTTGGTCAAGTGATTGCGCAAGCAGCGCGCGGCCGAGGTCGACTACTAGCACGCCAGGAGGTGCGCGACGGCGTCTCGCGTGCCGGTCGGCGGCTCCCGCATGCCGTACAGGCTCAGCAGCCGATACAGCGTGACCCGGGAAATGCCGAGTTGCTGCGCGGCATCGGCGAGACGGCCCCGGTTGCGTAACAACGCAAGTTCGATAGCCCGGCGCTCGCCCACTTCCCGAGCGTGCGCCAGCGACATCGGCGCGACCTCCGCGTACTCGCCGAGCTCGAGATCAGACGCACTGATCTGCCGTGCGTCCGACATCACGATCGCGCGCCGCACGCGGTTGATGAGCTCGCGAACGTTACCGGGCCAGCCGTAGTTGTAGATTGCCGCGATCGCATCGGGAGCAAAGCCGCGAACACGTCCGGCCGCGTCGTTCTTGAAGCGGTTGAACATATGCTTCGCGAGCAACTCGATGTCGGGTCCGCGCTCACGCAGCGGCGGTTCATCGATCCGCAACACGCATAGGCGGTGATACAGGTCGGCGCGGAACCGGCCGTCGATCATCGCTTTTTCCATGTCGATGTGCGTCGCGCAAATAATGCGCACATCGACCGGCGTCGAAGCGAGACCACCGAGGCGTTCAATCTTGCGTTCCTGCAAAAAACGCAGCAGGCTTGCCTGGCTTTCCAGCGGCAAGTCGCCAATTTCATCGAGGAAAAGGGTGCCCCCGTTCGCGGCTTCCACACGGCCGATCTTGCGTTGATCCGCACCCGTGAAAGCGCCACGCTCGTAACCGAAGAGTTCCGACTGCAACAGATACGCCGGAATGGCGCCACAGTTGATCGCGATAAACGGTTGATCGCGTCGTGCAGAGCGTTTATGGATCGCTACCGCGGTCAGTTCCTTGCCCGTGCCGGATTCGCCCGAAATGAACACAGGGGCATCGGTCATTGCCACCTTGCCGATAGAGACAACAAGCGCGAGCATGGCGTCGCATGAGCCGAGCATGTCGCGCTCAAGACCTGGCTCGTACGATCCCGTCTCGTGCAGGGACACCATGCCAAAAGCGTGACGAACGGCACCCACGATCCGGTCACTCTGTATGGGCAGCGTAATGAAATCGAAGCA